>CAZVYC010000079.1:5802-19865 GCA_964631425.1 uncultured Rhodospirillales bacterium | reverse complement strand
GCGGATCGAAATGGAGTGCCGATCCGCCGTATCCCCCAGCAAAACCGTCATCTCCCGAAGGATTTCGTTCAGGTTGACCACTTCCCGTTCTGGCGTGCCTCGCCCGTAAAGTGAGCGAACCCGGTCGATGATGCCGGCGGCGCGCGTCACCGCCGCGACCATCGCCGAGGCAGCGTCGGATGCTTCCATCACATCGGGCGGATCACGATCGAGCCATCGCATGCAAGCGCGGGCTTCTATGATGGCGGCGGCGATCGGCTGCTTGATTTCGTGAGCCAGCGAGGCGGTCAGTTCTCCCATCATGCTGATGCGGTTCGTGTACGCGAGGTCTGCCTCGAGCTGGCGCAATCTTTCGCGCTCTTCTTCGGCGCGTTTGCGCTCGGTAATATCCGTAATCGCACCTACGAAGACCAAATGCTCCGGATCTTCGCCGGTCAAGCGATGAGCCACGGCTTGAACGTGTTTGACAGAGCCGTCGGCCATTAGCAGGCGATGCTCGGCAACAAATTCGGCCCCCTCCATCACGGCGCGGTCAAGGATTTCACGCAGGCGCATCCGGTCGTCCGGATGCGTGCGGTCGATCACCAATTGGACGGTGGGCTTCGTCGTAGGCTCGCATTCAAATATTCGATAAGCCCCATCGGACCAGTAGAGTTCTCCGGTGGAAGCGTTCCAGGCTAAACTCCCCGTGTGGCTTAATCGCTCCGCCTCTGCCAGATACATCTCGCTCCGGCGCAGCGCCGCCTCGGCCTTCTTGCGTTCGGCTCGTTCTCGGGCTTCGCGCAGCGCGCGCTGCACCGATGGCACGAGCCGTGATAACCGCGTCTTCAGAACATAATCCGTGGCGCCGCTCGTAAGCGCTTCGATCGCTATCTCTTCGCCGAAGCCCGAGACAAAGATGAAAGGCAGATCAGGGCGGGCGCTCAGCGCAAGCTTCAATGCGGACAGGCCATCGAACGAAGGAAGCTTGTAATCGGCGAGAATCAGGTCGATTCGGCGGTCTTCAAGAGCGGTCAGGAACTCGGCGCGCGTTTGGACGCGGGTTACTTCACAGACGAAATGGTCCGCTTCAAGGAGCTCTTGAATGAGCTCCGCGTCCTGGATGCTGTCCTCCAGCAGCAGAATGCGGAGCAGCGCTTCCTCGGCCTCCTTGCGTTCGGCCCGCTCCCGGGCTTCGCTGAGCGCGCGCTGCACGGACGGGACGAGCCGTGACAGGTGCGTCTTCAGAACATAATCCGTGGCGCCGCTCGTAAGCGCTTCGATCGCTATCTCTTGGCCGAAGCTCGAGACAAAGATGAAAGGCAGATCAGGGCGGGCGCTCAGCGTGAGCTTCAATGCGGAAAGGCCGTCGAACGAAGGAAGCTGGTAATCGCCGAGAACCAGATCAATTCCACCGCGTTCAAGAGCGGCCACGAACTCGGCGCGCGTTTGGACACGGGTTACCTGACAGACGAAATGATCCGCTTCAAGGAGCTCTTGAATGAGTTCCGCGTCCTGGATGCTATCCTCCAGCAACAGAATCCGGAGTGGGGTCGTCATGGCGACTTTTTCATGCTGCCCGGCGGCGGCTGATTGATCACCGCCCAGAAAACGCCCAGTTCTTTAATGGCATTGACGAATTCGTGAAAATCGACCGGCTTCACGACATACGCGTTCACGCCGAGCTTGTAGCTTCTGATCATGTCTTTTTCTTCGTTGGACGACGTCAGCACCACCACCGGAATCAGCTTCAGGCGCTCGTCGGACCTGATCTGCTGTAAGACCTCCAATCCATCGACCTTCGGCAATTTCAGGTCGAGCAGCAGGACCGCGGGATTATCGTTGGAGCGAGTGCTGAACTCGCCCCGGCAATAGAGATAGTCCAGGGCTTTCTCTCCGTCGCGGGCAACCACAACCTCGTTTGCCAGGTGATATTCGCCAAGCGCCTCCAGAGTCAGTTCCATGTCTCTCGGGTCGTCCTCGACGAGCAAAATGCGTCCCAGTTCGCTCATGGCGTGTTCCCTGTCCTCTCCGCTGCATCGTGTCCTTTAGGGAGCGAAAAATAGAACGTCGCGCCTTGGTCGATACCCCCCTCGGCTCGGACCTTCCCTCCGTGGCGGTGGATGATCCGTCGAACGGTCGCAAGTCCTATTCCCGTGCCTTCAAACTCTTCCGGGAGGTGCAGGCGTTGAAATACCCCGAACAGTTTGTCCACATACTGCATGTCGAAGCCGGCGCCATTGTCCTTCACGAACATTTCGACTTCATCTTCCCCGTCCACACAGCCAATCTCGATTTCCGCCTGGGCGCGCATTTGCGTGAATTTGACGGCATTGGAGAGAAGGTTGGCGACCACCAGCCTCAGCATCGAACGGTCGCCGTGACAGACTGGAAGGGGATCGATCTTCCACGCAATGTCCCGCCCCCTCGTGTCCTCCTCGAGCTCCGCAACGACCTCCTTGACGAGCTGGTCCAGGCTCACCACCGTCTTTTTGGTCTCGGCCCGTCCGATCCTGGAAAACGCCAGCAGATCGTCGATCAGGTTCCCCATTCTTTTTGCTGACTCGAGAATCGTTTGCATGTACCGGCGGTTTTTCTCGTCGAGCAAGGAAGACGCCTGTTTCTGTAGCAGCTCCGAGTACCCGACCACGTGGCGAAGCGGCGCGCGAAGGTCGTGGGAGACGGAATAGGCAAAGGATTCTAATTCCTTGTTGCTCGTTTCGAGTTCGCCAGCCCACTTGGCGAGCTCTCTATTGAGTTTGCGAATTTCGTCTGCTTGACGCTTGCGCTGTTCCAGCTCGACCTCAAGCTGGTCGCGAGTCAGGCGAAGATCGTTCTCGATCCGGCGCCGAACAGCTACGAACCAGGCAACTATCGCCGCCAAGGCCGCGAAAACAAAAAAGTACGGTAGGTTTTCGGGAGAAACTTCGAAGGAGTGAAGGGGCTCGACGAAGAAGTAATCGAAGAAGGCCGTGGATAGCACCACCGCCAGCACGGCAGGCCCAAGCCCCGCGTACCAGGTGACGATGACGATGGCCAGGTCGAAGGCCGGCAATTCCACGGCGCGAAAGCCGTAGGATTGCGATGCCAGCGCTACCCCAAGCGCAATTACAACGCAGACGACTGAAAAACCGTAGCGGATCGCCGGGCCGCTACTCTGTACTTCTAGATTCCAGCGCGCCAAGCTTCGCCTCACCGCCATGCCTGCGGGCCTTTCCGCATGATGGATCGTCATGACATTTCTGTTCCGATCGCTCGGCGGGAAGCGAACGCAAGGCTGCTGCCAACCGACGCGAGAATGTCACCGCGGCCATTATTGTCGAGACGCGCGAGACATAAACGCCGGGCCGCAGGCGTTCGGTCGCGGCCCCGATGAAGGACCAACGTGGCGTCCTCATGGAGGCGATCGAAAACGTAGGCCGAGAGATCCACCTCACTACCCTTTGCTTCGGCAACCGCCGTATGGCCGGCATTACCGCCGATCGGCACCACGGGCGACGCGGATATCGTTACGGGTTTGGACCCGCGGCGAGCCAGCTAGCCATCGCCGGCGACGACCGGTTACCAAGTCCGGCGCATAAGTATTGTGCCGGATTCGGGCTCCGCCCGCCAGTCGAATCGGGACGGAGCGGTTTGAGACCATGTCCAGTGCCGTCTGGGGAGACAAGCGACTGGCATTTCCCTCGATAACGAACTGATCGGTCGACCGCAGGAACTATCAGCACATTGCCGGCGCTCCCCGATTGACGCGGCATGATCAGCGATGACAATTGTGGAGCATTGTCGCGTCGGCCAAGGGAGCTTTGCCACCCCCATCGTTTTCGCTCGCGTCGTTCTGGTGGCAACCGCTTGCATGTAGCTTGCGCTGTTCGGCGCTGTTGTCCGCGCACCATATTCAACGAGCGTCCTTATGGCTCCGGAAATGATTTCTCTCATTACCGTGCAATCCCGCCGCATCGCTGCGGCTCTTGTTCTGGTCTTGGCGGTCGGCTGTCAGGGCCCGGCGAGACTCGAGAATCGAAACGGCGAGTGGATCGGCACCTTACCGAGGCGCGATACGGATTTCGATCGAAGGACTTGGCAGGATACCTCAGTCAACGTCGTGCGCCAGCTTATGGAGCGCCTGCCCGATCGCATCGAGTCCGCGTCGGAGCACAGGCTCGCACGCAACCTCCTGATCAGCATCGCCGACGCGCCGCACGGCGACGAGGGCAGCGGCGAGTTTCTAGCGCTGCGGGTGGACGAACTGATGCGGCTTGGCAACCTGGGCGACGCCGCAGCGCTGGCGCGGGCCGCGCCGGACCCGCCACGCGATGAGGCTGGCGCCCAGCGCGAGATCGAGGCCGAGTTGTTGGCCGGGAATGTAGAAATGGCATGCATCGATCTCCGCGCCCTCGCGGCAAGGTCGTCGACACCGTGGGTCGAGGATGGGCTGGCGCTGTGTAAAGCACGCGCTGGCGAGCCTGGCATAACGCCGCCGCCCGACCCGGACGAGCTTGGCGCGCTCGCCCGGATCGGCGGCGCGCCCTTACCCGCCGATCCGCTGCCGGGTGACCCGACAGGCACCCGGATTGCATACCTTGTCGCTGTCGGCAACGATCCGAAGGTGTCGAGCGCGCGACGGCTGGAGGCCGCCTTCGCGGCGGCGCGCGCGAGCGCGTTTGGCGGAGAAGCGTATGCAAAGATTTTGCGATCGGCGCCGGTTCGTGGCCAGGCGGTGTCCAGCGAGAAGCCTCCTGCCTCCGGCGAACAAGCCGCTTTTCTGTTTCAAGCGATCGAGCGAGCAGCCGACCCACGGCAGAAATTGGCTTTGGCCCGGCGTGGACTGCTGTCACCCGACGGAGCGGTCGATGGGGTGAGCACGGCAATGGCGGAGCCGTTGCGCACGGTCAAGCCCGAACCCGCCCTTGCCCCGCTCGCAGCGCATTTCGCCGCATACTTCTATGCCGTCGGCGACGTCAAGGCCGCCACGCCATGGGCGGATTTGGCGGACCGGCCAGGGCTGGATACGGTGGTTTGGCCCTATCGCGCCCTGCTCAAGGCGCCAAGCCCTGGGGAACTGGCCGAATGGGAAAAGCGGGCGCACCTCGATCCAGGTCGCCTGGAACGGATCGTCGCCATTCTGTCGGCCTTCGGCGTCGGCTCGCCGGAGCGCTTCAGCGTTACCGACCCGGCCTCCTCCGAACCGGGCCAGGACGATGTGCAGGAGATCGACAGGGCGGCCATGCAACTGCATGTCGGCGAAACGACGTTGCGCGCGCTGGTAATCCTTGGTGGTGGAGGACCGGCCGGCGCCAGCCCCCAAACGCTCCACCAGGTGCTCGGGGCTCTCGATCGGGTCAGTTTGCACAACGAGGCCCGTGCCCTCGCCTTCGAGGCGATTACGGCCACCCTCTTTGTCCGCCCCTCGCCTCATAAGGGAGAGGTCGACGCATCGAACATTTCGACCCGTCCGGAGCGCAACCGGCGCGAGATTGGACCGAGAGCGGCTACAGCTGGACCGGCTGGCTAAAGGTGCCGTCAGTCCCGTAAAAGCGGCCATTCGGCCCCCCGGGTCCCTGGTGGTCGGCCAAGCTTGCGACGCGGCGGTCAGTTGACGTGATGACGCCTCCTGCCTCCCCACGTGCCAGAGTATCTGCTGCCGTCGCTTTGTGTTAATATTTTCATTCATATTGGCCCTCCGAGAGCCAAGTTTATTTGTCGATCAGGAGGCGCCTTGCCCCGCGATTGCGCCAAACCGGCTCGATCGGGGTTGCAGAGGTGAAGATCTCGTCTCGGAGCGGAGAGGTGCCTTCTGGCCTGAAAAGGAAGGTGCGCTGTGACGACCTATATCATTCTTGCCAACTGGACCGATCAAGGCATGCGTCAAGTCGCGGAGTCGCCGAAACGACTCGACGCAGCCAAAAGCGCCCTCAAGGAAATGGGCGGCGAATTCAAGGCTGTCTATCTGACGATGGGCGCGTGGGACCTGATCATGGTTTATGAGGCGCCGGACGATGCTGTTGCGGCGCGGTTCACCATGGTCTTAGGGAGACTAGGCTATGTGAGAACAACGACCCTCAAGGCCTTTCCTGAAAGGGCCTATCGCGAGATCATCAGCTCGTTGGACTGAAGATCCGTCCAAGGTTGCCGATAGCGTTCAAGAGGGAGCTGTCCAGCGAAATGGTCGGCGGTGTGGTCCCCGCATGCCGCCGCGGCGGTGGCTTGGCGAATCGCGCGTTGTAATCGGCCGGGAAGCCGCCGCGAATCATCCACCCTCCGCCCGATCCTGCTCCGCCAACCATTCGCGATGCCGTTCGAAATGCATCGCCGGGTTCCGCTCGACGAAAATTCCGGTTGCCCGCGCCAGCAGGGCGCCGGTCGAGACCAGGCGGAGCTCGCCGATATTGTGCCATTTGCCGCGCTCGCGCCGGTCGACCCAGGCGCGCGCTTCGAGGTCGCGCTCGATCGGGACGGGCTTCAGGAATTCCACCGTCAGGGTGCCGGTCACCGCCATGTGGCCGCTCAGGATCACCAGATGGCCCAGAATCTCGTCGAGCGCCGCGGCGGTCCAGCCGCCATGGGCCACGCCGGGGCCACCCTCTTGGTCGCTCGGGCACGCCAGGCGGGTCACGGCGACGCCGAATTCCACCAGCCGTTCCTCGGCCAGTCCCAGCCGACAGCGTCCGGTGCGGCGGCAGCTGACGCACAGCAGGACGCCGCCCGCCTTGTCACGGATCCGGTCGAGCTCGCTTTCCGGCAACGCGCTATCGGTCATGAGGTTACCCTTTCTCGGGTCGGCTAGTACCGACTTTCATCGAAAGTCGGTACGTCGATTCATGTCTAGTGTCCGATTCGCGCGCCGTCGCGTGTGACTCACGCTCCTCTGCGATCGGATACTAGGACGCCTTGAGGATCATGTCGCCGCGGCCGGCGGCCTTGAGTTCGGTGACCTGCGCCTCGAGGTGCTTGCGCCACCAGCGCTCCGCGCCCTCGCGGTCGCGCGCGCCCAGCAGCTCGATCAGCTTTTCCTTGGCGCGGATATGCGCGGCCAGGGCCTTTTCGAATCCCGCGCCGCGCGCCACGATTTCGTCGCCCACCAGATTGGTCTGGGCGCCGATCAGTTGGCGAAAGATCAGCAGAAACATCGACAATGTCTTATTCGGGCAGATTTCGGCCAGGATCTCATAGAAATGTTCGTGTTCGCGCGAAAAGCGGACGATGTCGGTCTTCACCGCCTTCTGGGCCGCGACCGACGCGGACAGGCGGGCGATCTCTTCGGCTGCGGCCCGCTCGGCGATGAAGCCGATCATGCAGGGCTCAAGATTCAGCCGGGCCTCGGTGAAATCATACTGGGTGGCGCCATGCGCCTCGAGATAGATGCCGGTATGATCGGCCACCATGCCGATATCGGGCAGCGAATAGCGCGCGCCGCCGGTCGCGCCGCGTGCGATCCTCACCAGTTGCTGGGATTCGAGCAGCCTGAGCGCTTCGCGCACCGTCGCGCGCGATACTGCGAAGCGGGCGCGAAGCTCGGTTTCCGACGGCAGGGGATCGCCGGGTTTCAGCCGCATTTCCCGCATCTCCTGCCGCAGCCAGCGGGCAATCACCTCTGCCGTCTTCGGCACTTTAAGGGAGGTCCGCCGCACCGGGCGGGCCGGTATCGCCGTCAGTTTTTCCGCGACGTCTGTCATCGAATCAGCAGTCTTTGGCGTGGATCGCGGCGCAGCATACCGCATCGGGCTCCATGTTCAATTAGGTCTATAATTGACATTATTCGACATCAGGTTCAAGGTGCGGGAAACCGATGCGGAGGATCGCACCATGAGCGCTGAGGAAACCAAGATCTGGGTGAATTCGGCCGACAGCCATGTGCTGGAGCCGGACGATTTGTGGACGGCCGGGTTGCCCCAGCATCTGCGGCACCGTGGCCCCCGCGTCGTGCGTGAAGAAAAGCACGACGTCTATTACTGCGACGACAAGAAGGTGTTCTGGGTCAAACCCGACATGACCGATGCGATCTCCCCGCCGGGCATGGTCAATCTCGATCTGCGCCTGGCCGATCTCGACGAGCAGGGCATCTGGTCGGAGGTGGTGTTCGCGTCCACCGGCCTGTGGATCACGGTGATGGCGGACCGCGAACTGGCGCGCGAATCCTCGCGGCTCTATAACGATTGGGCCCATGCCGACTTGATCAAGCGCTCCGAACGCTATCTGCCGGCGGCTTTGTTGTCCTCGGTCAGCATCGAGGATGCGATAGAAGAGGCGAAGCGGGTGGCAAAGCTGGGCTTCAAGGCGATCTGCCTGCCCACGACCCTGCCGAAGCATCTCGAATACAACATGGCCGAATGGGACGGGCTGTGGGCCGTGGCCGAGGAGACCGGCATGGTCGTCTGCTTCCATGTCGGGACGGGCTCGGCCGAACTCGTGGTCACGCGCGGACCGGGCGGGGCCCTGATCAATTACTGGGAAACCACGGTTCCCGCGCAACGCTGCGTGGTTCATCTGGTGTCGAGCGGTGCGCTCGATCGGTTCCGCAAGCTCAAGGTGATGACGGCGGAGGCCGGGGCTGCCTGGGTGCCCGCGCTGGCAGATCGGCTCGACGAGGCTTTCCGCCAACATCATCAATATGTCCGCCCCAAGCTGGAGCGGACCCCGGGCGAAATCATCAAGGCCCAGATCTATTCCTCATTCCAGCATGACGAGACCGCGTTGCCCTCCGTACAGTTCCTGGGCTTCGACAATGTGCTTTGGGGGTCGGACTATCCCCATCTCGAAGGCACCTTCCCGCGCACGCAAGAGGTGCTGCGTCAGCTGTTCAAGGACGTGCCGGACGCGGTGCGCCATCGCGTGACCCTTGGCGCCTTTGAAGAACTGTTCGGCGTCGCGATGCCGAAAGCGCTGGCCGCGTGAGCGCGGCTGCCCGGCGGGCGACGATCGTCGGCCTTTACGTCACGCGCCAGTCCCGGCGGCTGGAAGGACGGCGCCCGCTCGAACTGCTGATGGAGGCGGTGAAGGGCGCGCTTGCCGATGCGGGCCTCGATGCCCGCGCCGTCGACGGTGTCGCCGTTAACTGGCCGGGGCCGGGCGGCGCGACCGACGAGGTCGCCAGCTGGGCGCCGTTCTTCAGGACCCCGCTCGCCTGGACGGCCGAGCACTATATGGACGATGCCGGCACGCGCGCCGTGCTGAAGTCCGCCGCCGCGATCGAGGCCGGCTTGTGTGATGTCGTCGTCATCGGCAGCGGCGCGGTCGGCCTGTTCGAGCCCGGCGGGGCGGCCGTCGGTTCCGGCAACGGCCATGAATTCGCCGACCCGTTCGGTTCGTCCGCGATGGCGCAGTTCGCGCTCGTCGTTCAGCGCTACATGCATGAATTCGGAGTCGGGCCGGAACCGCTCGCCCATGTCGCCGCGACGATCCGCAACCACGGCCACCTCAATCCCGAGGCGGTGATGTATGGCGCGGGTCCTTACATCGTGGACGACATCCTGGCTTCGCCGATCATTGCTTCCCCCCTGCACCGGCTGGAATGCAGCCTGGTCGCCGAAGGGGCGTGTGCGCTGGTGATGACCACGGCCGAGCGGGCCCGGGATCTGGTGCAAACGCCGGTGGCAGTGCTCGGCGGCGGCATGGAGTTCTGGGCCGGCGCCTATGCCAATCCGCCGCTCTATCGCGACATGCGCAACTTGGGGCGCGACGCATGCCGACGGATGTTCGGCAAGGCCGGTGTCCAGGCGTCCGACATCGACGTGTTCTCGCTCTACGACGCCGTCTCGTTCGAAGTCGTGCGGCAGTTCGAAATGCTCGGCTTCTGCGGTGAAGGCGAGGGGGGCGACTTCACCGCCGGCAACCGGCTGACGCTCGCCGGCGACTGCCCGACCAATCTGGACGGCGGAATCCTGTCGCACAGCTGGATCGGCACCGGTCAGCTGACCCTCAAGGTGATCGAATGCGTCCGCCAGCTGCGCGGCACATGCGGACCGCGCCAGCTGCCAGGCGCAGAGCTGGCGCTCGCGACCAACGCCGGCTCAGGCGCGCAGCACATGGAGATGGCGCTGTTCGGCCGGGGGTGATCTTGGCCGTTTCATAAGAGTTGAAACGCAAAGACGCCAAGGCGCCAAGAATTTATCCGCAGGTTTCGCAGATTAAATGCAGGTCACCACAGAGGCACAGAGGACACGGAGGAAGAAGTTTTCGCTGCACCGCTTCTTTAATTCATGGCGCCGTAGGCATTAATTCAAATTTCCTAGTTCGTGTACTCTGTACCTCTTTGGTAAAATTCTTAATCGGCGCAATCTGCGTAATCTGCGGATAAATAAATGGCTTTCCTTTGCGCCTTGGCGGTCCGAATTCAAAGTGGACGAGCTGGTTTCACCTGTGGAACAGCCGCGGCTCGCCATCGACGGTGGCGATCTTGCCCTTTACGCCGGTGGGCACCCGCTCGAACCGAGCCGTCCGGTTCGACTGGCTGGTGAGAACGATCTCGCCGTCGACCGCCTCCAGGATCCATTGCGACGCGTCGAACCGCCCGCCGGAACCGTCGCACGGGTCGAGGACCAGCAGCGGGCCGAGCCAGGTGAGCCGCCATGGTTTGAGGCCCGCTTCGGTCAGTCGTTCCCACGCGCCGGGTTGTGCTGAGATGCGGCCGATCCGGCCGAGCACGTTCGCCGGGTCGTGCCCGGCGGCGGCCAGCCCGTCCAGCGTCACTGGAGCGACACCGAAAAGGTGATGCACGGCAAAGCGTCGCGTGTACATTTCCAGGCGGCCGGCGTCCCAGGCGATCGGCATCACTGTGGCGAAGCGCGCCTTGCGCTGGAAGGTGACGTGAAGCCAGGGCCAGATCTGCGCCGATTGCGCATGGTTCAAGGTATAGAGCACGAACTGGTCGGGCTCGAGCTCCATGAGGTCGGCCATTCTGGCGGCCCATGCGGTATCCCGGTCGATGTCGTCCCAGCTGACCGGCAGCGGCACGATGCCGGACGGCAATTCCGCCTGCCCAATACCCCAAAGCGCCGCCGCGCCCGGCACGGGGCTGCGGCGAAGCCCGCGCAAATACCCGCCGAGACCGGCGATTTCGGCGGCGCTCGCATCATGCGCCAGGCCGCCATAGAGGCCGTACTGAACCATGGGCCAGCTCTCCTCAGCTTTTTGCCGTGCGCGGAATTTTGTGCGGCGGTCCCAGCTTCACGATCTCGCTGGTCGGGATCAGTTCGACCTGCGGCCGTACGCCGGTCGCACGCTCCACCGCGACCGAAATGGTTTCAGTCAGCACCCTGAGGTCCGGCGCGCCGTCATAGCCGACGCGCAGCCGCAAGGTCCCGGTCTCGCGCTCGGGCCGGATGATCTGGAACATGCCCGCCGCGGTCGCCGGAGTCTCCTCGATGGCGCTCCAGATATCGCGCGGCATGACGCTGCGCCCCGCGACGATCGTCTCGTCCGTGACCCGGCCGAGCGGCCAATAGCGGGCATGCGTGCGACCGCAGGTGCAAGGGGCCGCGGTCCAGCGCACCAAGTCTCCCGAGCGGAAGCGGATCAGCGGGTCGGTGCGGTCCACCAGCGACGTGATCACCATCTCGCCGCGCTCGCCGTCCGGCGTCGGCAGGCCGGTCTCGGGATCCACGACCTCGAACAGGACCAGATCCTCCCAGGCGTGAAAGCCGTCGCGCGCCCGGCATTCCCAGCCGGTCCCGCAATCGCCGAGGCTGCTGAACTGATACACCGGCGCCTGCCAGCGCTCGATCAGTTCGCGTGCCTGCTTGCCCATCGGCTCGCCGCCATAGGCGAGGCAGCGATAGCTCGAGAACACGTCGCGCATATCGATACCGCGCTCCGCCTCCAGGCGTGCCAGCCCATAGATCAGCACCGAGCTCAGCAGGAACATGAACGTCGGGCGGTACTTGATCGACCATTCGACGAAGCGTGGCAGGTCGCTTGCGTCATGATTGAAGAAGATCGGAATCGCTCCTGCGTCGCGAAAGCAAAGATGCCCGACGCTGCGCAGCACGGCGTCGATGTCGGCGACATAGTCCCCTGGGCGCAGCCCCAGCTCCCACATTTCCCGCGGCGTCCAGATCCAGTCGCCAGGATCGGTCCAGCGCTCGCCGAAAACCGTCGGATCCCCGGTGGTGCCCGAGCTGGTGCCGATCAGCGTCAGCTCCGATTGATCGACGCAGAGAACGCCGCCGGCTGGATCGTCATGCGTGTCGCGGTAGCGGCGAAGCGTGTCCTTGTCGATGAAGGGGGCGAGGCGCTTGAAATCGGCGGTCGATCTGATGTCCGACGGGGTTACGCCAGCCTTGGTCCAGGTTTCGCGCACCAGGGGGGAGCGTTCACAGACATAGGCTACCTGTTCGAGCAGACGCTGCTGCTGAAGGGCTTCCAGCCGGTCTCTCGGGATGCCTTCGATCCGGTCATAGAACCGCCTATCCGGTTCCGTAACGCGCGCTTTCAGCATCAGGCCTCCCCGGTGCCGCTCGTTCCGATCTTGGCGAGCATGACATACTGTACGGACCGCAGCGCGACGTTGGCGTCAATTCGAATCCCCCGGGAAACCGCGGTTTGCCGACACTCATCAGAATACCGATGTCTGTTCCGGCCGCGTATGTTCGCGCCAACCAGCGTCGTATACCGGTCCCGACCAGTTGGGGAGATATCGACCAATATGCCGAATATTGGACATTCCAGTCCCTTGAACGCATTTTCCCTGCCGGGCGTCCTGGACGAACTTGCGCGATCACGGCCGGCGCATCTGGCCGTCGCTTGCGGTGACGACCGGCATGACTACCGCGCCCTGCGCGATCGCGTGTTGCGCCTGGCGAACGCGCTAGCAGCGGCGGGTGTCGAGCAGGGCGACAGAATTCTCTGGCTCGGCCAGAATTCGCATCGCGTGCTGGAGGGCGTGCTCGCCGCCGCTTGTCTGGGCGCGATGTTCTGCCCGGTGAACTGGCGGCAAAGCGCCGCCGAACTCGCCTTCGTGATCGACGATCTGCGCCCCAGGATCATCTTCTGGCAGTACGAGGAAATCGGTGGCGCCGTATTGGAGGCGCGATCGCTTGCCGGGTGGCGAGAGGCTGCCTGGCTCCGGCATGATGGCCAGAGCGAATACGAAGAACTGATCGAAGCCGCCGCGCCGCTTGCGCCGGACCGGCAGGTCGACCCATCCGAACCCGTGCTGATCGTCTATACCGCCGCCTTCCAGGGCCGCCCCAACGGCGCGATGATCAGCCAGACCGCCATCCTGCTGCAGGACCTGGTGGTGCAGCGGGTGCAGGACATCTCGTGCCGGACGGTGTTCCTGAATTCGGGGCCGATGTTCCATGTCGGCACGCTGATGACCACCTTCGCGACCTTCCATATCGGCGGTACGAACGTGTTCATCCGGCGCTCCGACGGCGAAGCGCTGGCGCGCACCATCCACGATTATCGCTGCACCTTCGCCTTTCTGGTCGGCAAGCAGTGCCAGGATGTCGTCCGGGCCAACGCGGACGGGCGCTATGACCTCAAGTGCCTGACGTCGCCGCCTTTCTTCCCGGAATGGGACACGATGGTCACGATCAACGATCGGGATTTGCGCAACGGCCCCTACGGGTACGGGCAGAGCGAGGTCGACGGACTGATCACCTGGACCTTCTATGCGTTCGGCCCAGGGCAGGGCACGCACGGCCGCGTGTCGCCGATCACACAGCTTCGCATCGTCGGTCCGGACGACGAGGATTTACCCGACGGCGAGATCGGGGAAATCGTGCTGCGCGGCCCGACGGTGATGACCGGCTATTGGAACCGACCTGAGATCAACGCCGAGCGTCAGCGCGGCGGCTGGCACCACACGCACGATTTGGGACGGCGCGAGGCCGACGGCTCGGTCAGCTTCATCGGGCCGAAGACCCAGATGATCAAATCGGGTGTCGAGAACATCTATCCCGCCGAGGTCGAGGGCTGCCTGAAGCAACATCCCGCAGTGGCCGACGCGGCGATCATCGGCATTCCCGACCCGCAATTCGTCCAGACCGTCAAGGCGATCATCCAACTGAAGCCTGGAAGCACCGTCGATGCGGCAGAACTGATCGAGCATTGCCGCGCCCGGATGGCGTCCTACAAGAAACCGC
>CAZVYC010000079.1:0-5792 GCA_964631425.1 uncultured Rhodospirillales bacterium | reverse complement strand
AATTCGTCGATGCGCTGCCACGCACGCAAGTCGGCTTCATCGATTATCGCGCGCTCGATGCGGGGTTCGGCGGCGGGAACTATCCCGGCGGCGCGCTGAGGGGAAGTTGAGGCGGCGATGCTCGAGGCGCCCGTCACCGACTATGAGATCAAGCCGAGCGAACTGACCCGGCCGTTCTGGGACGCGATCAGCGCCGGCCGGCTGATCGTGCAACGCTGTTCCTCCTGCGAGAAAACCTTCTTCCGGCCGGAGGTGGCCTGTCCGCACTGCTTCTCGACCGAATGGCGCTGGATCGAAAGCAGCGGCAGGGGAACGCTTTACAGTTTTTCCATCGTCCACCGTGCCCCGTCGCCAGCATTCAAGGCACCGTTCATCTTCGCGGCGGTCGATATGGAGGAAGGCTGGACGATGTTCTCCAACGTGATCGGGCTCGAACCTGAAGAGGCGAAGATCGGGATGAAGGTGCAAGTCAGCTTCGAGCAGCTGTCGGGGGAGCTTGCGCTGCCGCTGTTCAGGCCCGTGGGGAGCTGATTTTATGGATAGGCCGCGCCCTCACCCCCACCCATGCCGATCGTGGTTCCCTCGCCCCAGCGGGGCCCCGCTGGGGCAAGGGAAGCCATGAGCGAATCCGCCCTCGCCCCCCTGTTCCGGCCGCTGACAATCCGGGGGCTCAGCCTGCCGAATCGGATCGTCATGTCGCCGATGACGCGTGAGTTCTCGCCTGGCGGCGTTCCCGGCGACGATGTGGCCGCCTATTACGGACGGCGTGCGGAGGGCGAGGCAGGGCTTATCGTCACCGAAGGGGTCGGCATCGATCATCCGGCTGCCGTCGACAAGGACCGCATACCGGTTCTCTACGGTGAAGCGGCGCTCGCCGGCTGGCGGCGGGTCACCGACGCTGTGCACGTAGCAGGCGGCAGAATCATCCCCCAGCTTTGGCACCAGGGCGTGATGAAGGAGCCCGGCGTCGGCCGCAATGCGGCGGTTCGGTCCAGCAGCCCGTCCGGCATCTGGGGGACCGTGGGCGCAACGGCACTCGACAAGGAACTGATCGCGCGGCTCAGCGCACCCACTGAGCCGATGAGCGAAAGCGAAATCGCGGATGTGATCCAGGCCTATGCGCGAACCGCGTCGAACGCGGTCGCGGTCGGTTTCGACGGGATCGCCATTCACGGCGCGCACGGTTATCTGCCGGATGCCTTCCTCTGGGCCGAAACCAACCGGCGCGACGATCGTTGGGGTGGCGATCATGTCGCGCGCACCCGCTTCGCGGTCGAACTCGTGCGCGCGATCCGCGCCGCGATCGGCCCGGAAAAGCCGATCTTCTTTCGCTTCTCGCAGTGGAAGCAGCAGGATTTCAAGGCCAGGCTGGCTGATACTCCGCAACAGCTCGGCGAAATTCTCGGGCCGATCGCGGAGGCGGGCGCCGATGTCTTCGATGGCAGTACCCGCTATTTCGATACGCCGGCCTTCCCGGATTCGGCGCTCAATCTGGCCGGCTGGGCCAAGAAGCTGACCGGCAAGCTGACGATGACGGTCGGTGGCGTCGGCCTCGACAAGGGCATGTACGACACGGTCAAGGAGGGCGGCCGCACCACGCTCAACCTCGAGCGCCTGGTCGCCCGGCTGGCGGCGGGCGAATTCGACCTTGTCGGGGTCGGACGGTCGATCCTCAACGATCCGGCCTGGGCGCGGAAGGTGCGGACCGGCGAGCCGCTGGCGCCGTTCGATCGCGCATCGCTGGAACGCCTGACATGAGGGTCGGCCGGCTTCCCTCCGCGCCGGCGTTGCTGCGGAAGGCGGAGGACGCCACCGGCCTTTCCGACTGGGGCAGCGATCTGTTCCGCCGGCCGTTCGATGTGCTGATCGAGGATCTGAACACCGAAGCTCAGCTGCACGAGCTGGGCGCCCGGCGGGCCGAGCGCCGGCTGTTCGATACCTTATGCATGCGGCTGCGGCTGATCGACGATCGCAAGCGTTTCCCCGGCATCGCCGACGAACGCATCGAACGGCCGATCATCGTCGTCGGGCTGCCCCGATCCGGCACCACCTTCTTCCATAATCTCCTGTCGGCCGACCCGGCGAACCGGTCGCCGGCGACATGGGAAATCATGCTTCCCTCGCCGCCGCCCGGCGAGGCCGACTACGATACCGATCCGCGCATCGCCGAGGCCGAGGCGGCGATGGACTATGTCGGCTTCATGGGCGAGGAGCTGCAATCGATCCACCCGTTCGATGCGCGCCGGCCAGAGGAGTGCAACTTCATCTGGGAACTGTCGCTTCTCAGCGTCAACTACATGGCGTGGTGGAACGTCCCCAATTATCGCAAACTGCTCTACAGCATTGATTTCGGCGAAGTCTATCAGGAGCACAGGCGGGTACTGCAGCATCTTCAGCATCGCCGTCGCCGCGATCGCTGGGTGCTGAAGACGCCGGCCCACATGGCATGGCTTAAGGACCTTTTCGCGGTCTATCCCGATGCCTGCCTTGTTCAGTGCCATCGCGACCCGGCCAAGATCATTCCCTCGCTGTCGAACAATCTTGTGGTCTGGCGCAAGACCTTCTCCGATCTCGTCCCGTCCGGCGATTTCGGAATGCTGGAGCTCCAGGCTGCCGGCCTTGCGAACGTTGCCCGCTTCCGGGATCAGCCGCAATTCCGCGACCGGTTCTTCGACGCGCATTATCTGGAGGTCCAGGCCGATCCGATCGCAGTTCTGAAACGCGCCTACGGGGGTTTCAGCGTTCCTTTCGACGCGGCGCGGGAAAAGGCTGTGCGGACGTGGATGCGGCAAGACCGGGAAGGTCACGCCAAGGGCGCCAGACATGCCTATAAGCTGGACGACTACGGCCTCGACCATGCCGCGATCGACCGCGTGATGGGTGACTATATCCGCACGTTCGGCGTGCAGCTCGAACGGTGAGGAGGAGCGTCGTGGCGGCCGCAAACGTTCCAACTTCCTCCGACGATGCCTGGCAGGGTTACCTGAAGGCGATCGACGAGGCGCGGAGCATGGTGCTCAACTCCGCCTGGGCGCGTACGCCGGTCGATCGGGCGCAGGGACTCTATTACATTCAGATGTTGCAGGCGTTCGGCTTCAACATCTACACGGCGCCGCGGCAGGCCTATCCCCATTTCTATACCCATTCCATCTTCTTGCCGTTCGAATACGGTTTCGGCGCCCCAGCTCCCGATTTCTTCTATCGATGGACGTTTTTGGATGGCGCGCGCACCTATCGTATCTGGGGGCAGCGCGGCACGACGCGTTGGGCCGAGATGCAGGCTCAGCGGGGCTTCTGGGGCGATGCCGACCAGCGCCGGTTGGGCAATTGGGATTTCGATGATTTCGCGATCGGCGGCGACGGCCGCTTCGAGATCATCGCTTCGCCCACCCGGCACGACGGGAACTGGATGGAACTGGATCCGAGGGCGCGCAACATCACCGTGATCGTGCGCGACGCCTATTACGATTGGCAGAAGGAAGACGGCCTCGAACTCCATATCGAGGCGCTCGCCCGCACCGGGGACGAACCCGTGGCGCACAGCGAAGAGGAGATGAACCGGCGTCTGACCGCCATCGGCGCGATGACCCTAAAGGCGGTCAAATTCTTCCTCGACTACAACGACCGGATCGCGGCGACCGCCGGGCTCAATGCTTTTTACGTTACGCCGATGCACAGCTCCGACGATGTCGGCGGCAACCCGCGCGCCAGCTACATGCAGATGCTCTACGACATCGGCCCGGACGAGGCGCTGATCATGGAAACCGAAGTTCCGGACGCGCGCTACTGGAGCATCCAGCTGGCCGATTTCTGGTGGCAGACCTCGGATTACACCTATCACCACAGTTCGCTGAACGGCCATCAGACCCGGATCGATGCCGACGGCAAGGCGCGGCTGGTGCTGTCCCGCACCGATCCTGGGGTTCCGAACTGGCTCGACCCTGTGGACAATCCGACCGGCCTGGCACAGTGGCGCTGGTACCTGGCGGGCGGAATGCCGACGCCCACCGTGCGGAAGGTGCCGTTCGCTGATTTGCGGCAGTATTTGCCCGCCGGTACGCCGTCTGTCACGCCCAAGGAACGCGCCGCCGTGATCGCCGGGCGCAAGCGAGCCGTGCTTGGGCGGTTCGGGTTTTAGGCGGGCCGAGGCTCGGGGAGGAATGGCCAGCAATGAACCTTCTCCATTTTGGTTTCAAAGTGAACGACATCGCGCGGTCGAGCGCGATCTATGCCGACCTCTTCGGCGTCGTCTGGGATCCCGTCCGGGAATACGACGTCCCGGTGTCGGTCAATGGCCAGGCGCGGCGCAACCGCAGCCTGGTCACCCACGGCAAGACCAGCGACGGCATCGAAATCGAGATGGTCCAGCCAATCGAGGGCGAGGTGCCGGACGACATCGCGCTGGGCGACCGCGAGGGAATCTCCCATGTCGCTTTCGCCGTCCACGATCTGCAGTCGGAAAGGGCCAGGCTGCTGGCGCGGGGGATCGAGATCGTCAACGAAGGTACGGCGCCCAAGGCCGACTGGCTGTTCGTTACCGACGATCGGCTTGGCGGGGTGCTGGTGCAGCTCGTCCAACTTCATCAGGAGAAGCAGCCATGACCCGCGTCAGGGAACGCGCGGACGGCCCGACCGAGCTGGATCAGGTCTGGGGACTGCGCCCGGAATATTATGCGCTGTTCATGCAGGATTACGGCAAATCGATCGGCCGGATCGATCCGGTGATCTTGGAACTCTGCCGCCTGCGCATCGCGCAGATGGTCGAGAGCGAATTCGATCTGGCTCTGCGGTATCGGCCGGCGACGGACTCAGGGCTCAGTGAGGACAAGATCGCGGCCCTGTCCGACTACCCGACCTCACTGCTGTTTTCGGAGCGCGAGCGCATCATCCTGGAGTTCACCGAACAATGGGTAATCCAGTCCAGCAGCATCACCGACGATGATGTCGCGCGACTGCAGACGGTCATGAGTCCGGAAGACTTCATGTATTTCTGCAAGGCGCTCAGCCTGATCGACCAGTTCGCGCGGGCCAACTCCGCCTTCCGGCTGGCACCGCCGCAGGTGGTTCCGGCCGCCATGCCCGATTTCGGGCTGCGCGCCGCCGCTTGAACAGGAGGGTCAGCGATCATGGCTACCACGCCCAGAATTCCGCAACATCTCGTCAACGGCTTCTTCATGCAGGTCGAGGATGACGGCAGCCCGGCCGCCGCGATCGCGATCCCGGTCGAACTCAGTCGGCTGGCGGGGATTCCGATCCGCACCCGAAAATCCTTCCAGGTCGAGCCCGTGCTGCATGAGCTGATCCGGCTCTACAATGCCAAGTACCAGGATTGCCAATATTGCCAGAATGCACGGCAAGCTGTGGCGGTTCAGGCCGGGCTCGATGAGGACATGGTCGCAGCGCTGGCGCGATTTGAAACCAGCAACCTCCCGGAGAATTACAAGGCGGCGCTCCGCATCACTTCAGCGGTGGCGCATAATCCGGCGCTGCTGACCGACGAAATCTGGGAGGGCGCGCGCGTCTGGTTCAGTGAACGGGAGCTGGTCGATATCGTGCTGCTGTCGATGCACACGACCTCCAGCAAAGTCACGATCACCCTCGGGCTCGACCCCGGCAAGGAGGCGAGCTCGCGCCTGTTCTTCCCGACCGAGGATGTCTACGGCTCGTCGCCCGACCTCAAGGAAGCAATCGAGGAGCTGGAAAGCGCCGGGATCGTCGTGCGGGCCGAAGGCGATCAGGCCCTGCCGGTCGGCACCAGGCTGTCCCCCGTCCGGTCGCCGTCGCCATGAGCG
>CAZVYC010000078.1:0-19909 GCA_964631425.1 uncultured Rhodospirillales bacterium | reverse complement strand
CAACGTGCTGGTCGACAGCCGTCCGCGCGTTGCCTCCTGGACGCCGGACGGGACCCAGGTCTGGGTCTCGGCTGAGGTCGGCGGCACCGTGTCGGTCATCGATGCGGCCCAACACAAGGTCGTGACGAAGATCAGATTCGACGTCCCGGGCCTTACCTCGGGCCAGGCCCAGCCGGTCGACATCAAGTTCACCAAGGATGGCAAGACTGCCTTCGTGGCGCTCGGGCCCGCCAACCGCGTCGCGGTGATCGACGCCAGGAGCTACGCCGTCCAGAAATATATCCTGGTCGGCCAACGCGTGTGGAACATGGCCTTCTCCCTCGATCAGAGGCGGCTCTATACCGCCAATGGCGTTTCCAACGACATCACGGTGATCGATGTCGACGATCAGAAGGCGGTGAAATCAGTGCCGGTCGGCCGGTCGCCGTGGGGCGTGGCCGTCACGCCATGAACATATTGTCCCCGGCGCTTTCCGTCAGCCATGTCAGCCACAGCTTCGGCCAGCGCAAGGCGCTCGACGACGTCAGCTTTACGGTCGATGCGGGAGACTTCACGGTCCTGCTGGGGCTGAACGGCGCCGGCAAGACCACGCTGTTCGCGCTCATCACCGGCCTCTATCACAGCCGCGCGGGCTCGATCTCGGTCTACGGCGCCGACCTCAAGCGCAACTACCTGAAGGCGCTGGCCCGCATCGGCGCGGTGTTCCAGCAATCGACGCTCGATCTCGACCTGACCGTCGAGCAGAATATGTTCTATCATGCGGCCTTGCACGGCATGGCGCATTCCGTGGCCGCGCCGCGCATCACCGCGGAGCTGGAGCGGATCGGTCTCAACGACCGGCGCAAGGAACGCGCCCGGCAATTGTCCGGCGGGCAGCGCCGCCGTGTCGAACTGGCCCGTGCGCTGATCCACGAGCCCGCGCTGCTGCTGCTCGATGAGCCGACGGTCGGCCTCGATATCGAAAGCCGTCAATTCCTGCTCGACCATGTGCGTATGCTGTGCGCGGAGCGGAAGCTCGCCGTGCTCTGGGCGACGCACCTGATCGACGAGGCGAACGAAGAGGCGAAGGTGGTGGTGCTTCACCGCGGCAAGGTCCTGGCTGCCGGACCGTCGCCCGAAATCGTCCGGGCGAGCGGCGAAGCCCACCTTAGAGGTGCGTTCGACCGGCTTGTCCAGGCGGCGCCGGGCGCAAAAGGCCCACCGGGCGGAAAAGGTTCGCCGAGCGGCAAAGACCCGTCGAGCGGAAAAGAATTGCCGGCCGGAGGGTTGCCGTGAGAATCGTTCGATATTGGCGGGCCTTCATCGGCATTGTCCGGCGCGAGGCGCTGCGCTGGATGGGGCAGCGCGGCCGGTTCATTTCCGCGCTGGTGCGGCCGCTGGTCTGGCTCGGCATCTTCGCCGCCGGTTTCCGCTACGTGCTGGGCCTCTCGATTATCGAGCCGTACGACACCTACATCCCGTACGAGGTCTACATCGCGCCCGGCCTGGTGGCGATGATCCAGCTGTTCAACGGCATGCAGAGCTCGCTCTCGATGGTCTATGACCGCGAGATGGGCAGCATGAAGACGCTGATGATCAGCCCGTTCCCCCGCTGGTTCCTGCTGCTGTCGAAGCTTCTGGCCGGCGTCGCCGTCTCGATCGTCCAGGTCTACATGTTCCTGGCGATCGCGCTCATCTGGGACGTGGCGCCGCCGCCGCTCGGCTATATCGAGATGCTGCCGGCGATGATCCTGTCCGGCCTGATGCTGGGCGCACTCGGCCTCGTGCTGTCCTCCGGCATCAAGCAGCTCGAGAACTTCGCCGGCGTGATGAACTTCGTCATCTTCCCGATGTTCTTCGCTTCCTCGGCCTTGAACCCGCTCTGGCGGGTCAAGGAGGCAAGCCTCTGGCTCTATCGCATCTATGCCGCGAACCCGTTCACACATGCCGTCGAGCTGATCCGTTTTGCCATGTACGGCAAGTTCAACGGTGTTGCCGCGGCGGTGGTCGGCGGCAGCTTCGTGCTTTTCATGGTGGCGGCGGTGCTGGGCTATGACCCCGGCCGCGGGCTCGTGGCGAGACGCGGCGGCCCGCCGGAATAACGCGCGATCAGCCCTGGCCGGAGGAGGCGTGCAGCAGTGCGCGCATTTCCGACGGCAAGGTCCAGAACCAGATCGAGTGGGTGATCCGGCCGGCACAATCATACTGGTGAACCAGTGCCGCGCCGGCGAAGCATTTCTGCGCCTGGTCGCTGATCGCCTGCTGTTCGAAGAAGATCGTTCCGGCCGCGATGGCGATCAGCGCGAAGACGATGTTGCGCCAGATGCTCGTCGCCCGATGATCCTCCTGTTGGGCGTATTCGATGGCGGCGCGGCGGTGCCGGGCCAGCTCCGCGTCGTCGCGGGCAGCGGCTTCGATCTCGGCCTTGCGCGCGTTCCATTCGCGCGACCGTCGCGCCCCGCGCGCGATATCGTCTCCCGTCGTCATGCTGCATCATGTGGCCGGTTTCGTTCTTACGGCAAGAACCGCGGATGCCCTGCGCGATATCGACGGACGCCCGCCCGCGGCCGTCACCACGCCTCGATGGGCCGCCGCAAAGACGCCGGACGATTTCGTCACCGTCGACCTTGCCAGCCGTAAGCTCGTCCATTTCGGCGCCAGCGACCTGGGCTACAGCGCAGCCGCCCGGGCGGTGGCCCACGCCGCGAGACAGCCGCGGCGCCGGCGTCTATAGTGAAAGCCACCGCTCTTCGACGAACCGCCGACCTGGCTCGACCGGCGTCGGCGATTGCCCGTCCCGCGCGATGGTGAATGCGCTATTGATCGACGATGGTCAGCTTTGCCGCGGATAGGCCCCGAGAAACCGCTCCCGTCCGGTCCACCGCCGCGGCCGGACAGGGAGGCGCCAGCGTCAGCCGACGGACAGCCCTGCTGTCGATCGTCGGGTTCTGGTTCTTCTCTTATCTGATCAACACGCTGCGCATGGCGATCACGGCCACGCCGCTCGGTGACCAGCTTTCGTTCATGGTGCGGCGCGCCGCGGTCGTGCTGGCCGGAATCGCCTTCACCTATGTGCTGCTCCTGGTTCTGCGCCGGCTCGACGGCAGGTCGCTCCCCATGATGATCGCGACCGCCTTCGTGGCAGCGCTGCCGGTGTGCTTCGCGTATTCGATCTTCAATTTCTACGCCTTCTACGTGGTCGACCCGCTGCCCGCCACGCTTGAGGAAATGGCGCACGACAAGAGCGATCACGGCAACCCGTTCCTGATCGTCATCGACCACGCGCTGACCTGGTACTTCTTCATCGCCGCCTGGGCCGTGTTCTACGTCGCGCTGTCCTATGCCGGAAAGATGCGGCAGGCCGAGCGCAACGCCGCGCTCTATCGGGCCGAGGCGCAGAACGCGCAATTGCGCGCGCTGCGCTATCAGATCAACCCGCATTTCCTGTTCAACACGCTGAACTCGCTTTCGACCCTGGTGCTGCGCCAGCGCAGCGACGAGGCCGAGCGCATGATCCTCAACCTGTCGAAGTTCTTCCGCACCAGTCTGACCGCGGACCCGGCCGCGGACATCCCGCTGGCCGACGAGATCCGCATGCAGCGCCTCTATCTCGACATCGAGCGCGTGCGCTTCCCCGACCGGCTGCTGGTCACGATCGACGTGCCCGTCGCATTGGAAAGCGCGCCCGTACCGGGCCTGATCCTGCAGCCGCTGGTCGAGAACGCGATCAAGTACGGCGTCGCGCGCAGCACCCGTCCGGTCACAGTCAGCATCAGGGCCGCCCGCGAGCACGACCAGTTGCGCCTCGTCGTCGAGGATGACGGGGCGACGGCCGGCACGGCCGCAGCCCCGCCGGCGGACGGCGCCGGCGTCGGTCTCCGCAATGTCCGCCAGCGCCTGTCGACCCGCTTCGGCATGGCCGCCTTTTGCGAATATGGGCCGGCACCGGGAGGCGGCTTCCGGGTCGACATCGTGCTGCCGCTTGCCGTCCCATGATTGCCGCGCCACGTGCACTTCGCGCCCTGATTGTCGATGACGAGCCGCTGGCGGTCGAGCGGCTGCAGATCCTGTGCGCCCGCGTTGCCGGGCTTGAGCTGGCCGGTACCGCATCCGACGGCGGCGCCGCGCTGCGCCTAGTCGAAGCGCTGAGTCCCGACCTGCTACTGCTCGACATCGCCATGCCCGGCCTCGACGGCATGGCGGTCGCCCGCGCGCTGGAGGAGCAGGCGAAGCGACCGGCGATCATCTTCATCACCGCCTTCGACCAGTTCGCGGTTGCCGCGTTCGATGTCGCCGCGGTCGACTATCTCTTGAAGCCAGTGGTGCAGGACCGGCTGGACCGCGCGATCGGCCGGGTCCGCGCTGCCCTTGCGAGCCCGCCCGCGCCGGCAGCGAAGCCCTCACCCTGGGCTCAGGAATTCTGGGTGCCGTACCGTGCCGAGATCATCCGCATTACCGCCCGCGAGATCGACCTGATCGAGGCCGAGCGCGATTATATGCGGCTCCATGTCGGCCAGCGCTCATTCCTTCTGCACCAGACCATCACCGAGCTCGAGCGCCGGCTCGATCCGGCCGACTTCGTCCGCCTGCACCGCTCGACCATCGTCCGCCGCGACCGCGTCGCCGGCTTCCGCCACGAGGGTGACGGCGTCTGGTCCGCCGACCTCGACACCGGCCGCTCGGTCCGTATCGGCCGCACCTATCTGGCCCAGGCTCGTGCCATGGCCGCGCGATAAGTTGCCATGCCGATTGGCGCCTCCCCGTTAGGAGAGGCGCCAGACGGCGACCGGCAGGCCTCAGTGGCCAGCGACCGTGATCGCGGTATCTCCCGCCATCGCATACGTTCCCGCGATCCGCGCAGAAGCAACCGCCATCTCGGCGGCAGGCGTGGCGGCGGCCAGCGCACCGGTGCGGCAGGCATTGACCCGTTCGGCCTCAGCCAACGAACGGCTGTCGATCGGGCCGCAGGCCGCGCGCGCCGCCTGGGCGATGCGCGCATGCAGCGCCGCCGCGCCGGCATCGGTTTTGAGGTCGAGGTCGGTATAGCGCACCGTCACGCTGTGCGTCTCAGCCTCGGCGGCGCCGGCCGGCAGCGCCAGCGGCACGCTGCCCACAAACGCGATCATGATTGGAAGGAATGGAGAGCGGATGTTATGCGCGAACATAGGTGTCTCCTGAAGCTGACGTTTCGATGCGGCCCGTCGCCGCTTCGAGGAGAGGCTATGTTCTCAAATCCGCTTCGTCGCGCGCCGTTCGACCGAAGGCGCGCCCGGCTCTGTGAAAGCCGTTCGTGCCGACGAACGACCGACCGGCGTCGACGAAAATCAGCTCCGGCGCAGCCTGGAATGCGGCGTCCCACACCAGTGACGCCACACGGCGCTGGCCGGCCATCCGTTCTGTGATATCCTGGCGCCATCCCAATACCGTCCACTTGCGAGGACGCGCCGCCATGAAGATCGGTCTGCAGGTCCCCAACTTCACCTGGAACGGCGGCCCGGCCGCCATCGGCGCCAAGCTCGCCGAGATTGCCCGCACCGCCGACGAGGGTGGCTTCCACAGCCTCTGGGTAATGGATCATTTCTTCCAGATCCCCCCCGTCGGCCCGGCCGAACTCGACATGCTGGAGGGCTACAGTGCGCTGTCCTATTTCGCGGCGCTGACCAAAACGGTGAAGCTCGGCACCATGGCGACCGGCGTTATCTATCGCTATCCCGGCATCCTCGTGAAGACCGTGACCACGCTCGACGTGCTGTCGGGCGGCCGCGCCTATCTCGGCATCGGTGCCGGCTGGTTCGAGCGCGAGGCCAAGGGACTAGGCGTGCCGTTCCCGCCGATCTCAGTGCGCTTCCACCTGCTGGAAGAGGCGCTGCAGATCGCCAAGCAGATGTGGTCCGGCTCCACCGAGGCCTATCACGGCCAGCATTACCGGTTGGCTGAAACCCTGGGCCGCCCGCTGCCCTTGTCCCGTCCTCACCCGCCGATCCTGGTCGCCGGCGGTGGCGAGAAGAAGACGCTGAAGCTCGTTGCCCAATACGCCGATGCCTGCAACCTGTTCGGCAACGCCGAGATGGTGCGGCCCAAGCTCGACATCCTGAAGCGCCACTGCGACGATGCCGGCCGCGATTACTCCGAGATCGAGGTCACCACCTTGGGCACCGCCCACTTGGCCCCCGGCCAGATGACCCCATCCGACCTCATCGCCCACTGCAAGGCGCTCGCCGACATCGGCGTCCATCACGCCCTCTTCAACATGCCCAACGTGCAGGACATCACGCCGCTGGAGACCTTCGCCAAAGAGATCATCCCGGCAGTGGCTGGATTCTGACCCGGATTAGCCCCTCGCGTCATCCGACGAGGCTTGCGTTTACTGGCGATATGCCTAAATATGACGTGCATATGGCTCGGAGCGATCGATGACAACCTTCCATAGCGCGCTCGACATCATCGGCGGAGCGGCTGTGTTCGGCCGCCAGGCAGCGCAGGGCATTGAACTGGCCAGGCTGGTACGCCGCGGCCTGCCGGTCGAAGCGGTTCAGCACGTCATCGACACCGGCCGTTTGACTCTTGCCGAAGTGGACAGCGTGGTCCTGCCGCGCAAGACCCTGGCGAACCGGCGAAAGCTCGGGACGCTGACGCCCGATCAATCCGATCGGCTGATCCGCGTTGCCCGCGTTCTGGCCGCGGCCGAGGAGGCGTTCGGGTCCCAGGAAAAGGCCGGCGCCTGGCTGCGTCGCCCCACCGCGCCCCTGGCCGGCGAGCGGCCGATCGACCTGCTCGACACCGACGAGGGAACCCGCGAGGTCGAGATGCTGCTCGGCCGCATCGCCCACGGCATCGCCGCCTGAGCTTGGACTTAGGCGTCGGCGCGGCCGTCCTGTATGCTCGCCTGGCGCCTCTGCCGCGCGCCGTTCGCCGATCTGTCCGGAGACGGCGCACGGATATACGGCGGCGCCTGGAATTCGCCCGGCCAGCCTCTGATCTATGCCGCCTCGACGGCGGCGCTGGCGCTGCTCGAAGTCCGCGTCCATCTCGACCTGCCGTTCGAATTGCTGCCCGACGACTACGTGCTGCTGACCATCGACCTCGCCGACCTCGCCATCGAGGAACTGACCGACCTGCCCTCCGACCGCCGTGCTTTCGGGGATACCTGGCTCCGCGAGCAGCGCACGCCGGTGCTGCAAGTGCCGTCCGTCATCGTGCCGGAAAGCGCGAACCTGCTGCTCAATCCGGCACATCCGGATGCAGGGCGAGCGAGGATTGTGCGGACGCGGGAGTTTGGTTTGGACCGGCGTCTGTGGTGAAGTTTTAACGCTTTTCGATTCCGCCCCGGATGCTCGTAGGATGGGTAGAGCGGCAGCGAAACCCATCGATACGAGCGAAACAGCATGGGTTTCGCTCCGCTCTACCCATCCTACTTCCTGCACACGCCTGTCTCCTACTGCACCACCAGCTGGCCATAGCTCCAAGGATGATCCTTGTCGCTATAGGTGTAGGTCCCCGGCTTGGTGATCGTCACCGTCGCCGAAGCGCCCGGCGCGATCTCGCCCGTGGTCCATGAGCCGTCGGCGGCAGTCGGGTTGTGCGGCACCTTTCCATTATTAACGAACGTCACCGCCGTGCCGGCCGCCACCTTGGCGCGCAGGGGCTTGAACACGTTCTCGTCATAATAGGTGCGGGTCTTGTCCAGGCCCATGTCGAACAAGTCGGCCGAGATCGCGATCTTGTCGGTCGATTCCACGCGGCCGCGGAAACTGGTTTCGGTCGCGGGCGGCGGCGGGGCCGGCAAGGGCGCCATCGTGCCGCCCAGCTTGAACGCCACCACCTTGTCCGACGCCATCACCGCCACATACTCCTCGCCGCCCGCCTCATAAATGGCGGCCGCCCCGGCCTCGTCGGCGCCGGTCTGGAATTCCCACAACTTGGCGCCGGTCTTGGCGTCATAGGCCTGGAAGTTGCCATCCGGCTCGCCATGGAACAGCAGGCCGCCGGCGGTCACGGTGGCGCCGCTGCCGTTCTCGATCCGATAGGGCGTCTTGTCCTGCCATACGATCTTGTCGGTCCTGGCGTCGATCGCGGTGATGAGGCCATAGCTCTTCATGCCCGGCGCGTTGCCCGGCGGCACGAATACGTTGGGGTCCTCCGCCCGGCTGATCCAAAAGGGCGAGATATGCGCGGTGGCATAGAACAGGTTGAGCTTGGGGTCGAACGCCATCGGTGCCGAACGCGTCTTGTTCAAGAGGATCATCGCGTTCGGCAGGTCATAGTCGATCGGGTCGAAATAGCAGATCGGCTTGAACCCGTTGGGGATCAGGTCCTTGGGCGTGCAGCTGGGGCCGATCTGATCCGCGCCCACCGGGAAGGGCTGGGTCGGCGCGGTGAAGAGCCTGGGGTTCTGCGGCACCGGCCGTTCCTCGATCGGGAACACCGGCTT
This sequence comes from uncultured Rhodospirillales bacterium, assembly GCA_964631425.1. Lineage (GTDB taxonomy): Bacteria > Pseudomonadota > Alphaproteobacteria > BOG-932 > Roseiterribacteraceae > BOG-932. The sequence goes on along the minus strand of CAZVYC010000078.1, from coordinate 11,499 downwards.
GCCGTCGGCGCGGTCGAGCAGGAACAGGTTGCCGTCGGTGCGCATGATGGCGATCGCCGGCCGGGCCTTGCCGTCCACCTGGGCATCGTACAGCACGAACGGCGTGCCCAGATCGGCCTCCCACAGGTCGTGGTGGATCGCCTGCCAATCCCATTTCAGCTTGCCGGTCTTGATGTCGATGGCGAGCGCGGTGTCGGTGTAGAGATTGTCGCCCTTGCGCGTCTCACCGGCCCATTGCGGGATCGGGTTGCCCGTGCCGACATAGACCAGGTCGAGCTTCGGGTCGGCCGCCGGGTTTACCCACATGCCGCCTCCGCCACGCTTCCAGGTATCGTTGTCCTGGGGCCACGTGTCGTGACCCTCCTGCCCCGGCGGCGGCACCGATTCGAATCGCCAGGCCTCCTTGCCGGTCTTGGCATCCAGCGCCACCAGCCGGCCGACAATCAGGAAATCGCCATTGGCCATGCCGCTGATCACCTTGCCGTTCACATAGATCGGCGCGCCCGAGACATACTGCCCGGTCAGGGTCAGCGCCGTGGCGTTGGCGCCGCCCGGCCCCGCATCACGCGGCGGCAGTTTGTCTCCGATCAGCGTATTCCAGAGGAACTTGCCGGTCCTCTCATCCAGCGCGAACACCGAGGCGTCGGCCGTGCCGACGAACACCTTGCCCTCGCCCACCGCCACGCCCTTGAACAGCATGGAGGCCGGAACCTCAGGCTTGTACTTCCAGATCTCCTCGCCCGTCGCGGGGTTCAGCGCATAGACATAGGGCCCGGCGGTGATGAACATCATCCCGTCCGCCACCACCGGGGTGACGCGGGAATAGACCCCGTCGAACTTCTTCATCCAGGCGCCGCCCAGCTGCTTGACGTTGCCGGTATTGATCTTGTCGAGCGCCGAATAGCGGCTGTTGTTCCAGTCGCCGGCCACCGCCGGCCAGTCATGGCCCGCGGGCCTGGTCAGGTCATCCTTGGCCATTGCCGGCAGGCTCAAGGCCAGAGCGACAAGAACGGTTGCGGTCAGGAACGTGCGCTTCGACATGTAATCCTCCCCAGGTTTTCGGCCGTTGCGGCCTTTTTTATGTTCCCCTTAACAAAACCATCTGTGGGGGGGGCCTCCGCGCGCCCGCCATTCTCCGTCAGAAGGCGGGCACGGAGGCCCGCCCCACTAAAACTCACTGAATTGCTGAATGCATCAAGCCTACTTCGTCGCCTGCTCCAGATATGCGATGATGTTGGCACGCACTGTCGGGTTGGAGATGCCGATGAAGGCCATCTTCGTCCCCGGCACTTTCTTCATCGGGCTGGTGATCCACTCGTCAATCTGCTTCGCATCCCAGGTGATGCCGGAGTTCTTCAGTGCGTCGGAATAGGCGAAGCCAGGCTCCGTGCCGGCCTTGCGGCCGAAGACGCCATGCAGGTTCGGACCCACCTTGTCGGGGCCGCCGGCCTCTACCGTGTGGCAAGCACTGCACGGCGCGAACTGCCGCTTTCCCGTATCCGGATCGCCCTCGGCGCGCGCGAGCGGCGCGAACGCGGCGGCAGAAAGGGCGACTACGGCACAGGTCATCAAGGAGGCGCGGAGCATGGAATTCCCCAGTTGTGGCGACATGGTCAGGCGGGACCGCCAGCCTGTTCGATAGCCTTTGCTTAGCCGAACAGGCCGGCAAAGGCGATGGATAAGTCATGACCACGCTTGCGGCGGCGATGCCGAGACTATATGATGCAACAAATTGTCGCGTCAACACAGCTTTTCCGGTCTCTTCAAGCCGCGATGCAAAACGTCCAGCCGCCCCCCGAATCTGAACTTCCGCCGCTGCTCGCCCCGGTTCCTCCCCGAATCAGCGGCCGCACCGAGCTGCAGCAGCGCCAGAAGCAGTCGAGCCGTGAAAGGCTGATCGCGGCCGCCCGCGATGCCTTCGCCGAATCTTCCTACGCCGCGACCGCGATCGACGATATCGTCAAGCGGGCCGAGGTGAACCGCAGCACCTTCTACCGACATTTCGACAGCAAGTTCGCCATCGCCAAGGCGCTGTTCGACGGTTTCTGGCCGCGCCTCTTCGCCGAGTATGCCGCCTTCGCGCCCTCCGACTCGCTCCGCGATGAAGAATTAGCGGGGTGGATGGACCGGCTGATCACCTTCTACCACGCTAACCAGCTCTATTTTAACGTCATCGCCCAGATCAGCGCGCTCGAGCCCGAAGGCGTGCGCTGGGGCGAGACCATCCGGCAGCAGGTGATCCGGCTTTTGGGCCGGAAGATCGCCGCCTTCTCCCGCGCCGTCGCCGAGGACGCACCGCGCGAGCAGCCGGTCCGCGTGCGCATGCTGATGATCAACCTCGAGATGTGCGTCTACGACCTGGCCTTCCGTGGCCTGATCGACAAGGAGGCCTCGGTGCGCGTCCTGGCGGAGGAGTTCCGCCGCTTTATGGCGCGCTGACCTGGGGGCTGCTTGCCATCCGGGCGACATGATCGCTCGGCATATCTGCCAATGGCTCGCTTTCGTTTCCGGTTTGCGATAGACGCAGCCGGATTTCACATGGGTCTAGATGAGGGAAGGGTATCGTTCATGCTTCTGAGACACGCGCCGTCGGTTCTGATCCTGACGCTTGCAGCCGGTGCCGGTTCCCCGGCCCGGGCGGTCGATGCGACGCCGGCAGGCAAGACCGCGGGCGAGGGCATCTTCACGGCGGACCAGTCCAAGCGCGGCGAGGCCGTCTACAATGCCAGCTGCGTCATGTGCCACCAGCCCGATCTCGGCGGGAAGGAGCCGGTGCCCGAGCTTGCCGGCGACAAGTTCCTGTCGCACTGGCTGAACCACAATGTCGGCGAACTGTACACCCGGGTGTCGACGACCATGCCGCAGGGCAAGCCCGGCACGCTGACCCACGATCAGTATTCCGACGTGATCGCCTTCATCCTCGACTCTAACGGCTTCAAGTCCGGCCCGACCGAGCTCAAGGCCGACAGCCCGGACGCCAAGACCATCATGATCACCGGGCCGCACTGAGGCTCAAAAAAACCTCCTTCTCCCGCACTGCGGGAGAAGGACTTAATTCCTACACCCGCTGAGACGACACGTTGCCGCCGTCGACGATCACCTCCGCGGCGGTCATGTAGCTGGCCTCATCCGACAGCAGGAACCGCACCACGCGGCCGATTTCGGCCGGGTCGCCGATGCGTTCCATGAGGATGCGGCGCTCGAAAACTCCGGGCATCCGGTCGAGCGTCGGCTGCATCATCGGCGTCTGGATCATGCCGGGCGAGACCGTGTTGATCCTGACCTTGTCCCGCGCCAGCCGGTCGGCCAGCGAGCGCACCAGCGACAGCATCCCGCCCTTGGCCGCCGAATAGATCGGGTTGAAAGCATTGCCCAAAGTGGCATTGATCGAGGCGATGGCGACGACGGCCGACCCGGGATTGGCGGTGAAATCCTGCATCATCGCCTGCACCAGCAGGACCAGCGGCCGCAGATGCACGTTCATCCCGGCGTCCCAGGTCTCCGGCGTCACGCCCTCCAGCGAGCCGCTGTCGACCGTGCCTGCCGCGTGAACCAGGCCACCCACCGGCGACAAGGACCGCCGCGTTTCGGTCAAAGCCGGACCCAGCGCCTGGACGTCGCGCAGATCGACGCTGAGGCCAAGGCTCCTGACACCGTACTCTCGCGCGATCCGCGCCGCTTCGGCCTCCGCCTTCGCCTTATTGATGTCCCAGATCGCCACCGGCCGCTTGACCGCGGCCAGCGCCTCAGCCGAGGCCAAGCCGATGCCCGAGGCTCCGCCGGTCACCACGACGGCTGTCGCGGGCAAGCCCAGCCGAGGCATCATATCCGTTTCGCTCATGTCCTTCCCCAAAGTGGCGGCGGCTGTTGACCGCCGGTGAAATCCTTGCTGGACAACCGCCCCTGGCAATACGACCTTGCATGGCGGCCCTTGGCCCTCCGCCGCCTATATCAGGAGACATGGATTGAAGCCACCGAGGCCGGCCGTAAAGACTCTTCGCGAATTCACCCTCAGGGGGGTCATCCTCGGCGTCCTGATCACCGTCGTCTTCACCGCTGCCAACATCTATCTGGGCCTCAAGGTCGGCCTCACCTTCGCCTCGTCGATCCCCGCGGCCGTGATCTCGATGGCGGTGCTGAGGCTGGTGAAGGGCTCGAATATCCTCGAGAACAACATCGTCCAGACCATCGCGTCGGCTGCCGGCACCCTCTCCTCGATCATCTTCGTGCTGCCCGGCCTCGTGATGGTGGGATACTGGGCCGGCTTCCGGTTCTTCGAGACCGCCGGCATCTGCGCGCTTGGCGGGACATTGGGCGTCATGTTCACAGTCCCGCTCCGCCGCGCGATGGTGGTGGAAAGCGACCTCCCCTATCCCGAAGGCGTCGCCGCCGCCGAAATCCTCAAGGTCGGTAGTCCGGGCGAGGATGCCGCGCCGCCAGTGAGGGGCGAGCCGGGGCTTCGCGACGTGGTCATTGGCGGCGGCCTGTCGGCTGGCTTCGCCCTGGTCAGCAGCGGCTTCGGCATTTTCGCAACCGAGATCGGCGGCGTGTTCCGCCTGGGAAGCCTCGCCAGCGGGATCGGCGCCAGCATGTCGCTGGCGCTCGTCGGCGCCGGCTACTTGGTCGGCCTCGTCGTCGGACTTGCCATGTTCGTTGGCGTGCTGATCGCCTGGGGCCTGGCCGTACCGATCCTGTCCTGGCTCCATCCGGCCGTGGCCGGCACCGATTTCGCCACCTACGTCAATGGGCTGTGGCGGCAGAATGTCCGCCTGATCGGCGCCGGCACCATCGGCGTCGCCGCCGTCTGGACTCTCATTCAGCTCGCCCGCCCGATGCTGCGCGGCATCCACGCGTCCCTGGCCGCCGTCGCCGCGATCCGGTCCGGCCGGGGCGACGTGATCCCCGACACTGAACGCGACCTGCCGTTCGATACGGTGGTCAAGACCAGCCTGCTGCTCATGCTGCCCCTGGCAGGCATCCTCTATTACTTCATCGGCCGATCGGGCGTGTTCCATGGCGGCATGCTGTGGCTGCTGGTCGTCGCCGGCACAATCTTTGCTTTCCTGATCGGCTTCATCGTGGCGACGGCCTGCGGCTACATGGCCGGCCTGATCGGTTCCTCGAACAGCCCGATCTCCGGCATTGGCATCCTGGCGGTCGTATCCGTCGGCCTGCTCCTGACCGCGCTGCTGGGCGGCCCGAACGGCGCGCTGGCCGACCCCGCCGTGCAGAAGCAAGCTATCGCCGTGGCACTGTTCGTCACGGCCGTGGTGCTGGCGATCGCCACGATTTCCAATGACAACCTCCAGGACCTCAAGACCGGGCAGCTGGTCGGCGCGACGCCGGCACGGCAGCAGCTGGCGCTTATCGTCGGCAGCATCGCCGGCGCGGTCGTGATCCCGCCGATCCTGGAGCTGGTCTATCAAGCCTACGGCTTCGCCGGCGCGCTGCCCCGGCCCGACATGGATCCGACCAAGGCGCTGGGCGCACCGCAGGCGACGCTGATGTCGGCACTGGCGACCGGCATCCTGTCAGGCCAGCTTGACTGGACGATGATCATGGTCGGCATCGGCCTCGGCGTGGTGCTGATTGCAATCGACGAAATCCTGCGCAAGCTCGGCGGCTCCGCCCGCCTGCCCCCGCTGGCCGTTGGCCTTGGCATCTACCTGCCCTCGGCGGTCACGACGCCGGTGACGGCCGGCGCCATCGTCGCCTGGCTGGCCGACCGCAGGCTGAGAACGCGCGCCCGCCAGGCCGGCGTCGATTTCACGACCTATGCCGAACTGCCGCGCCGGCGCGGCACGCTGCTCGCATCCGGGCTGATCGTCGGCGAGAGCATCATCGGCGTGCTGCTCGCCGGCGTCATCGTCGCCGCCGACAACCAGGCGCCGCTGGCCCTGGTCGGCGACCATTTCGCCACGGCCGCCATGTGGCTGGGCGGTATCGCTTTCCTCCTCGCCTGCGCCGACATCTACCGCCGGGTGACAGCCGGGCGGCGGCCCGAAGACTGAGCGCCACGGATCAGAGATCGCTCTCCAGGCGTTGCTTCATCGGGGCGCGGCTTTGCCGATCGCCCGGCAACCAGGAGGACAAGATGGCGGAATCGAAGGATAAGGCCTGGCCCAACGAGGGCGAAGGCAGCCGCAGCGCGGCCCGCGCCTATAACAAGGGCGTGCAGGATTTCGAGAAAACCGGTCAGGTCGAAAAGAAGGCGCGCGAGGCAGCCGAAGCCCTGGAGGGGCCGGAAGGCGCGGAACTCAGCAAGGCCGAGGCGGAAGGCAAGCGCCACAGCCACGGCGAAGACCCGGAGCTTAATCGCAAGGGCGGCAAAGACTCAGCCAAGCACTGAGCGCCGCAAAGGGAAGCGTCTCTCGATATCGGGAGGCGCTTCTCGCTTTTCGAACGCATCAGATCGAATGGGTCAGGCTGCGTGGCGTTCAACCGCCGCGATGACATCGTGTCTGCTGTGCACCAGCCCGTCGCGGATCGCGAAACGCAGAGCCGCTTCCTCGAACTCATCGTCGGTCGGCTGATAATTCCAGCGTTCCAGGCAGACGAAAATGGGAGCGCAGACCGGTTTCCCATCCTGGTAGCTGAGACTGACGACCCGAGTAGCCATAGGGATTCGCGCGGCAATTCAAGGGAACGGATCGATAACACACCTGCGATATCCCCGGTTCCCTTGCTATGCCGGCGATTACCTGGAGCCGGTGGAAGTTCCACACTTGCGGCTCCACCGTCGAGATTGCATCTTCGGCGACGTTCACAAAGATCGGCGGAGCGGCAAAAAATGGATATCAGAGGTCGGGTTACAGTGGTCACCGGGGCCGCGGGAACGCTGGGCCGCGCTGTGGCTGCGGCCTTCGCGGCCGAGGGGGCGAAGCTGGTGCTGGTCGACATCGCGGCAAAGGGGCTCGAAGCGGCCTATGGCGGCGAAAGCGACACCAAGTTGCCGCTGGTGGTTGACCTGTCGCAGCCGACGGCCATCGCTGGGGCGCTCGCGGGAGCGGAGAAGAGGTTCGGCCCAGTCGAGATCGTCTGCAACGTCGCGGGCGGCTTCAACATGGGCCCTGCGGTGCACGAGACCAACGACGAATTCTGGCGTGGTCTCATGGACCTCAACGCCGGCACGGTACTGAACATGGCGCGCGCGGTGGTGCCGGGCATGATCGCCGCCGGCTTCGGTCGCATCGTCAATGTCGCGGCCATGGGCGGCGTGACCGGCAAGGGCAACATGGCGGCCTACTCGGCCTCGAAGAGCGTCGTCATCCGGCTGACCGAGAGCATGAGCGCGGAGCTGCGCGACAAGGGCATCAACGTCAACTGCGTGATGCCGTCGATCATCGACACGCCGCCCAACCGCGCCGATATGCCGGATGCCGATTTCTCCCGCTGGGTTGCGCCGGCGGCGCTGGCTGAAGTCATCCTGTTTCTTGCGTCCGACAAGGCGCGCGCGATTCACGGCGCTTCGATCCCAGTTGTGGGCCTCAGCTGACCGGAGCCTGGAAGGCGGATAAAAAAAAGCCGCGCAAAGCGCGGCTCCTGAGTTTAGGGAGGAAACGCCTCAAAGGCAGGCGTCGAATATGGCGGGGAAGGTGCCATATCGATGATGTATATATTGCAGGTGCGAGATAGATGCAAGAGGCGGAAGCCATTAGATTCCAAAAGGAAATCATTCCACCATATATGTGATGCTGCGATGCAAACATTCATTTTGGAATGGCTTTCCAGTATGAAAAGAACCCGTTCCGTCGCTTTGGCGATTGTTTGTTGCGAAATGGGGAAGGCTGTGGACCACCGGACTCCAAGTAGAGCGGCTTTCGCATGCGAAAAAATTTATTGCTGATGTGAGACTCGCCGGGCGCTTTGCCGGTTGACTCGAGGTCCGCGTTGCGGAATCAATAAGAACATAAGATGAACTTACGCATGCAGTCCAACCTTGCCACCCTTGCTGCCGTGCGAGTCGCCCGGGCGGCGGATCTTCTGCGGAGCGATTCCGCCCGGGCGGTTTCCGTCACCACCGGCGTGTCCGGGATCGACGCTGCGCTGCCCTGGGGCGGGCTGCCGGCCGGGCTGCATGAGATCGCGGCGCCGCTGGCGGACGCGGCCGGGGTCGGTTTCGCCGCATTCCTGGCCGGGCGCCGGCCAGGGCCGATCCTGTGGTGCCGGTCGCGCCGCGCGGTGCTGGAAGCGGGCGAGCCTTATGGCCCCGGCATCGCCGGCCTGGGCCTCATGCCGGACCGCTTGATCCTGATCGAATCCACCAAGCCCGCCGACCTGCTCTGGGCGATGGAAGAAGGGGCGCGCGCCAAGGGCTTGGCCGCCGTGCTGTGCGAAGGGGTCAAGGCTGACCTTACCGCCAGCCGCCGACTGCAGCTCGCAGCCGAAGCCGGTCAAGGTCTGGTGCTGCTGCTGTCCGAAGGCCTGGGCCCAGCCTCGGCCCAGTCGGCTCTGACTCGCTGGCATGTCGCTTCCTGCCAGAGCGCACCCGACGCGGGCGGGCCGGGACGCCCGTGCTGGCATCTGGAGCTCCGACGTTGCCGGGGTGGCGGCCGACCGTGTGATTGGACGGTGGAATGGGATGAGGCGGAGCATTCCCTATCCATGATTCCTGCGGATTCCGGCCAGACTCTGGCGGCAGCTTCGGGCTGACCCACCCGTCATTTAAAACAAGTGTGCCGGTCGCACCGGAACCACCCCTTGACTCCTCTGTTCCGAGTCGGAATCAATATAGAACATAGATAGAACATTGTTTCAAGGTGGGATCATGCGACGATTCCTTTGTCTCTGGTTTCCACGTTTTTCCACCGATCGCTGGCGGCGGCTCCGGACCGAACCGTTACCGCGCCCTCTGGCGCTCAGCCTGCGCGGGCAGGGCGGAGTCAGGCTGACCGCGGTCGACGAGCGGGCGGCAGCGCTGGGGCTTCATGCCGGCATGGCGCTGGCGGACGCACGCGCGTTGGTGCCCGATCTCGTCGTCGCCGACGCCGCGCCCGAGGCAGATACCAAGGCCCTGGCAGCGCTCGCCGACTGGTGCGGCTATTACAGCCCCTGGTGCGCCACGGACGGGATGGATGGCATGCGGCTCGACATCACCGGCTGCGCCCATCTGTTCGATGGCGAAGCCGGCATGGCGGCGGACGCGGCATGGCGGCTCGAAAGGCTCGGCTTCGCCGTAAGGGTCGCGGTCGCCGATACGCCGGCAGCAGCCTGGGGCTGGGCGCGCCAACGGCCGTGGGATGCCAACGCGATCCTGCCGCCGGGCGAGGCCGAAGCGCTGCTGAGCCTGCCGGTCGCGGCGCTGCGGCTCGATGCGGACAGCCTGGATACGCTGCGGACGCTCGGCCTCGATACGGTGGGCGCGGTGGCGCGGCTGCCGCGGGCGCCCTTGAGCCAGCGGCTGGGCGCAGCAATGCTCGACCGGCTGGACCGGATGTTCGGCCGGCTGGCCGAGCCGATCTCCCCCCGAGCCGTTGCCGAACCCTTCCTCTCCCGTATGATCTTTGCCGAACCGATCGGACGCCGCGAAGATATCGACGAAGCGACCGGCCGCCTGACCCGCGCGCTCTGCCGCGACCTGTCGCGCAAAGGTCAGGGCGCGCGGCGGCTCACCCTCGCCTTTTACCGGGTCGACGGCACCGTCCAGCGGCTGGCCATCGGTACCAACCGCCCCACCTATGCCGCCCCGCATCTCCTCCGCCTCTTCGCCGAGCGGCTGGAAACCGTGGCACCCGGCTTCGGCATCGAAGCCATGACGCTGGAGGCGACCCAGACCGAGCCAATCGAGGCCACCCAAGGCGCCTTCGCGTCCGGCGGCATGGACGAGGCCGATCTGGCGGGTCTGGTCGATCGCCTGCGCAACCGCCTGGGCGACCAGCGCGTCGTGCAGCTGGTCCCGGTTGAAAGCCATGTTCCGGAACGCGCTCAAAAATGCGCCTCCCCCCTTGAGGGGGAGGTCGGCGACGCGCAGTGTCGACGGGTGGGGGGTGATGGCGCAGCTTTCTCGGTGAGATCGAAAAGGCGGCGCCATCACCCCCCACCCGGCCCTTCGGGCCGACCCCGGATCGAGTCCGGGGCAGGCTCTCCCCCTCAAGGGGGGAGGCGCTATGAGCCGAAGCGGATGTCTTGGATTCTTCCCGCCAAAGCCGCCCGACCGCTGAAGCTTCTGCCCATCCCGGAGCCCGTGACCGCGATGGCGCCGATCCCGGACGATCCGCCGCTGTCCTTCCGTTGGGGGCATGCCACGCATCGCGTCATCGCCGCCGACGGGCCCGAGCGGATCGGGCCGGAATGGTGGATCATCGGCGCCCCCCGAAAACCGCGCGACTATTACCGGGTGGAAGACAGTGAAGGCCGCCGCTTCTGGCTCTATCGCGAGGGTCTTTATGACGGCAAGGAGCCGCCGCGCTGGTTCCTGCATGGCTTTTTCGCATGACCCGCTACGCCGAGCTGCAAGTCACCAGCCATTTCAGTTTTCTCACCGGCGCCTCCAGCCCGGAGGAGCTGGTCCGGCAGGCGATGGCGCTCGGGCTCGACGCCATCGCCGTGACCGACCGCAATACGCTGGCCGGAATCGTGCGGGCGTATCGCGCGGTGCGGGAGATCAGCGCGGTCGGCGCCATCCGCCTCGTCATCGGGGCGCGGCTGGATTTCACCGATGCCCCCAGCCTCCTCGCCCTACCGGAGGACCGCGCCGCCTATGGCCGCCTGTCGCAACTGCTGACTGACGGCAAGAGGCGGTCGGAGAAGGGACAATGCACGCTGACGCTGGACGATCTGTTCATGCATGGCGATGGCATGCAGCTGATCGCGTTGCCCGGCGACCAGCCGGATACCGGCTTCTTCGACCATCTCAAGGCACTGAAACGCCGCTTTGGCGGCCGCATCACGCTCGCGGCGCATCACCTCTATCGCGGCGACGATGCCAAGCGGCTGAAACGCCTGGGCGATCTGGCGGAGGCGGCGGGGGTGAAGCTCGTCGCCACCAACGACGTCCACGCCCATATCCCCAACCGGCGGCCGCTGCAGGACGTGCTGACCTGCATCCGCGAGGGCTGCACCGTCGCGGAGGCCGGGTTCCGCCTCAATGCCAACGCCGAGCGCCATCTGAAATCCCCCACCGAGATGGCCCGTCTGTTCCGCGCCCGCCCCGACGCGGTGGCGCGCACGCTCGAGATTGCCGAAACCTGCACGTTCTCGCTCGCCGAGCTTAAATACGAATACCCGGCCGAGCCGGTGCCGGAGGGCCGCACCCCGCAGCAGGAGCTGGAGCGGCTGGTCCAGCTGCACACGCCCGATCGCTATCCGCCCAATCTTTACCCGAACGGCGCGCCGTCCAAGGTACAGGCCCTGCTCCAAAAGGAGTTGGCCCTTATCGAAAAGCTCGATTACGCGCGCTATTTCCTGACCGTCCACGATATCGTCGCCTTTGCCAAGAACAAGGGCATCCTCTGCCAGGGGCGCGGCTCGGCGGCCAATTCCTCGGTGTGCTTCTGCTTA
>CAZVYC010000077.1:0-19974 GCA_964631425.1 uncultured Rhodospirillales bacterium | reverse complement strand
GGGGTAAGGGGAGGGTGGTGCCGGTCGCCAGCGTCCGTCTTGACAAAAGCCCTGATATGTTCTATCTGCGTTCCTATGTCGCCGACATTCCCGATCAGCCCCGTTCCAGCCAACCGGCCGCCCGGTGGCGAAGCCTGTGGCGGCGAGCAGGGCGATGCCACTGCGCTCCGCGAGCGGCGGCTGGATGAGCTCGAGCGGCTGCTGGCGGCGGGGATGGAGACCGTCAGGCAGATTTCCCAATGGTCGAAAGGCGCACTGGGGCCCGACGAGGTGAAGGTGCTGGCCGGGAAGGGCGGGATCGCCGAGGAATATGTCCGCGTGGCGCGGGCGATCCGGCAGGTGATCGTGCTGGAACAGGAATTGATGGGGCTGCGGCCCGGGCCGCCGCGCGATGGCGGCGGGGAACCGCCCGACGACGAGGGGGACGACGATCACGAAGCCGAGCTGGAAGAGCGGAGCGAGGGATCGGACCTGCGGGACCGCGCGGGCGACTATGAGAATCTGAACGATTACGAGAATTTTAACGATTACGAGAATCTTAACGATTACGACAGGGGACCGTTGGATCGGGTGATCGCCCGGGTGCGCAAGGCGCTCAGGGTCGAGGCGCCGGAGGACGATCCGTTCGCGCCGCCGGCCGAACGCCGTTCTCGGCCCGCGCCGACACGCGACGAGGGCGGGGCGGATGGCGCCGGGCGGGACGGCTCGGGTGGAGAGGTAAAGACGGTTGTCGGCGAGGGTGCTCTCGCGCCTTCCGGCTCCCGGCAGGGGGCGGCGAATATTGGGCCGGTGACTTTTCCGCGGGGGCGGCGGCAGGCTCTTCTGAGCGGTGCGGCTTCGGGGGCCATGGGGCTGTATGGGCGAAGCCGCGGGCCGCCGGAGTGAGGGTGGTGGCGGCCGGTTTGGGCCCGCGCCGCGATGGGTCGTGGTGGTTTCTCGTTACTTCCAACCTTGTCCGCGTGGCCTGCGTCCCAAATCATGGGCGCGGGGCGATGGCGCATGTGCGTTGTTAGACGGAAACGGGTGGTCATCTTAGGTGCCTGTGGATGCGCCCCCTCCCCTTGCCCCTCCCGCAAGGGGAGGGGGATCTGACAGGGCTCGCCTTCGTATCCCCCTCCCCTCGCGGGAGGGGTAAGGGGAGGGGGCGGCGCCGTTCGCGCTCATTTGCGCGGCCTGCGTCCGATGTCATGGGCGTGGGGCGATGGCGCAACGCGCGCCTTGACGTGCGTCGCGACCTCGTCGACGACGCCTTCAGTGCTTTGCAGCGCATCGTTGTTCCAGAATCGGATCACTGCGAATCCCTGGCTTTCCAGCCATCTGGTCCTGGCGTCGTCATAGGCGACATCGATCGCGTGCTGGCCGCCATCCACTTCGATGACCAGCCGCGCCTTGAGACAGACGAAATCGACGATGAAGGGCCCGATCGGGAACTGGCGGCGAAAACGAAGTCCATGGACCTGCTTGGTCCGGAGATGGCGCCAAAGCGTCCTTTCCGCGACGGTGGCGTTGATGCGAAGGTCGCGAACCCGCTCGCTGGTCATCTTGGGTGCCTGTGGCTGCGCCCCCTCCCCTTGCCCCTCCCGCAAGGGGAGGGGGATCGGATCGGCAATGGCGCCATAGTTCCATCGACTAAAAAAGCCGCCAAGCTGATTTTCCTTCAACACAGCGTATCCCCCTCCCCTCGCGGGAGGGGCGCCGTTCGCTCACATTTGCGCTGCCTGAGTCGGCGGTTGCGCCAAGCGCCGGGCTGTGCGCTAATCGCGTCCAAATGGCGCCGGGCGGCGCATGCAGGGGGAAGACGATGAGCGTTGTGGCTGAAGATCGTGAGTCCGCGCTGTTCCGCGCGCTGCGCCTGATTGTCCTGCTGGGCGCGCCCATCCTGGCCGGCATGGTGCAGCTGGCGGTTATCCCGCCGCAGACCGGGATGGCGGCGCATTTCACCAGCCTCGGCTATGACGGCACCTTCGTTGCCCAGAACGTCATGACGATCGCGGCGCCGGTGATGGCGTTCGGGGCGCCCTTGATCGGCTGGCTCGCCGGCCGATTCGGCAAGCGCCGGGTGCTTCTGGTCTCGGTGCTCGTTTATGGGATCTCCGGCCTCGCCGGTGGCTATGCGCCTGATCTCTACACGCTACTGGCGTCACGGGTTGTGCTGGGGCTCGCGGCGGCCGGCTATATCACCTGCTCGGTCTCGCTGATCGGTGATTATTATGTCGGCGAAGGCGCCCGCGACCGCCTGCTCGGCTGGTTCGCGTTCGTCGGCGGCGGCGGGTCGCTCGTGGTGCTGTGGGCGGCGGGCCAGCTGACCAAGATGGGCGGCTGGCAAGCGCCGTTCGCGCTCAATGCCGTGGCCCTCGTCCTGTTCGTGATGGCGCTGTTCCTCGTCAAGGATGTGCGCCGCCCGGTCGTGAGCCACACCGCGAGTGCCGCGTCGGATTCGATCTGGGGCGCCTGGAGCATCTATCTGCTGATCGTGCTGATCAGCATCAGCATGTATGCCGTGACCATCCAGGGCACATACCTGATGAACGAAGGCGGCATCACCGACCCGTCCGTGCAGTCGAATGTCATCCTGATGGCGACCGTCGGCAGCATGGCGGGGGCCTATCTGTTCCGGTTCATCCGGCCGGCGCTGGGATTCCACCTGACCCTGGCCTTGACCTGGGCCGTGCTGGCGATCGGCAATAGCGGGTTCGCTTCGACGACCAATGTCTATCTGCTAGCGGCATGCGCCACGCTCTCCGGAGGGGGGGCCGGGCTGATGCAGCCGCTGACCCAGACCAGCGTCCTCAACATGGTGACGCCGGCCGCGAGCGCGCGGGCAATCGGCATGGCGCTCGGCTGCATCTTCCTGGGCCAGTTCCTCCACCCCTTCGTCGTCAACCCGCTCAGGACCGCGTTCGGCCTGCATGACGCGTTCATCTATCTGGGCGTGGCGTCGCTGGCCGGAGCGGTCGTGGCCGTCATCGGGCGGTTCCGGGCCAAGCCCGAGGTGGTGCCGGCGCCCTGAACAAAAAAAGATCTCACCACAGAGGCACAGAGAACACGGAGGAAGATGAATGGCCGTAGGTCAAAGAGATCTGCTCACGGCGTTTGCAGGCCGGTTTCTGTGATTGCTCCTTCTTACTGCTCTGTGCCTCTGTGGTTGTCATTCCCAATGAGAGGCGGGAAGCCCTAGGCAAATTCGCGCCAGCCTCTAAATTCAGGGGATTATCCGGCTAACGGGAACCCCCATGGAAATCGTCAAGCTCGGCTCGACCGGCCTCAAGGTCTCGCGTCTCTGCCTCGGCTGCATGACCTATGGCGCCAAGAGCTGGCGCGAATGGGTGCTGGAGGAAGAGGAGGCCAAGCCGTTCATCCGACAGGCGCTCGAAGCCGGGATCAATTTCTTCGATACCGCCGACATGTATTCGGTGGGGGTCAGCGAGGAGATCCTGGGCCGGGCGCTGAAGGAATTCGGCGCGGCGCGCGACCGCACGGTGATCGCGACCAAGGTCTTCTCGCCGATGAGCAGCGCCCCCAACGACCGCGGGCTGTCGCGCAAGCACATCATGCATTCGATCGACAACAGCCTGATGCGGCTTGGTACCGACTATGTCGATCTCTACCAGATCCACCGCTTCGACTACGATACGCCGATCGAGGAGACGCTGGAGGCGCTGACCGACGTGGTGAAGGCGGGCAAGGCGCTCTATATCGGCGCCTCGTCGATGTATGCGTGGCAGTTTGCCAAGATGCTGCATGTCGCCGACCAGATGGGCCTCAGCCGGTTCGTGTCGATGCAGAACCATTACAACCTGATGTATCGCGAGGAGGAGCGGGAGATGATCCCGCTTTGCCGCGACCAGGGGATCGGCCTCATCCCGTGGAGCCCGCTGGCGCGCGGACAGCTGGCCGGCAACACCAAGAGCATCACTACCCGCACGAAGACGGATGATTTCGCCAAGCAGATCTATACGCATCCCGGCGATGCCAAGGTGATCGACCGGGTGCAGGAGGTCGCGACTGCGCGCGGTGTGCCGCCGGCGCAAGTGGCGCTCGCCTGGATGCTGTCCAAGCCCTGGATCACCGCGCCGATCGTCGGCGCGTCCAAGCCGCATCACCTGACCGACGCGGTCGCGGCGCTGTCGTTGAAGCTCGACGAGGACGAGATCAAGCGGCTGGAAGAAGTCTACGAGCCGCATACCGTGCTCGGGCACAGCTGACATGGCCGAATCGGACAATATGGCGGAAAGCGGCGACGACGTGCTGGCGGTGCTCGACCATGCCGCCCGGTGGCTGGACGAGGGGCGCCGCGTCGCGCTGGCCACGGTGGTGCAGACCTGGGGCTCGTCGCCGCGGCCGGTGGGCTCGCAGATGGCGATCGCCGACGACGGTCGGTTCGAGGGCTCGGTCTCGGGCGGCTGCGTCGAGGGCGCGGTGGTCGAAGCCGGGCGCGAAGCGATGGAAGACAGCAGGACGCGGCTGCTGACTTTCGGGGTCAGCGACGACGATGCCTGGGCGGTGGGGCTGGCCTGCGGCGGCACGGTCCGGGTGTTCGTGGAACCGGTCACCGACCCATGAACCGCGCCACGCTCGATGCCATCCGGGCTGCGCGCCGCGAGCGCCGCCCGATCGCGCTGGTCACCGATCTGACGACCGGGGCGCAGCGCCTGACCGAGGCGGGCGATGGACGATCCGATGTTGTCGCGACAGAAGCCGGCGAGACCTTCGCCCATGTCTTCCAGCCGACGCCGCGCCTCATCGTGGTGGGCGCGGTGCATATCGCGCAGAAGCTGGTGCCGCTGGCGCGGCTCGCGGAGTTCGCGGTCGATGTGGTCGACCCGCGCGAATCCTTTGCCAGCACGGCTAGGTTTCCCGATGTCGGCCTGGCGCATGCCTGGCCGGACAGGGCGGTCGCGGCGCTGAAACCTGACGCGGCGACGGCGGTCGTGACCCTGTCGCACGATCCGAAGCTGGACGATCCGGCGCTGATCGCGGCGCTCGCGTCGCCGGCGTTCTATATCGGCGCGCTGGGCAGCCGGAAGACGCATGCGCGGCGGCTGGAACGCCTGCGCGGCGAGGGGTTGGACGACGCGGCGCTCGCCCGCATCCGGGCTCCGGTCGGGCTGCCGATCGGGGCGGTGTCGCCGGGCGAGATCGCCGTGTCGATCATGGCCGATATCGTCGCGGCGCGGCACGGCCGAAACCTGCAGGCGGTGGCTTGAGATTCGGCCCGGTCGCCCTTTCCGAGGCCGAGGGCGCCATTCTGGCCCACGCCGTCCGGTTCGGTGGAAAAATCCTGAAGAAGGGCCGCGTGCTCGGCAAGGATGAGATCGCCGCGCTCGCCGCTGCCGGTGTCGGGTCGGTGACAGTTGCGCGGCTCGATCCCGGCGATATCGAGGAGAACGCGGCGGCGGCGGCGGTGGCGCAGGCCTTGGCCGGCGCGGGCATCACCAGCGAGCCGCCGGCGACCGGACGCGTCAATCTCTTTGCGGCTGAGCCGGGCCTGCTGGCGCTCGACCCGACAGCGATCGACGTGCTGAACCATGTCACCGAGGATGTGACCCTGGCCACCCTGCCGCATCTGGCGCCAGTCACGGCGGGGCAGATGGTAGCGACGGTGAAGATCATTCCCTTCGCGGTGGCCGACCACCCGCTTGCGCGCTGCGTCGCCGAAGCCGTCGCGGCGCGGATCGCGATACTGCCGTATCGCAGCCTGAGCGCTCGCCTGATCCAAACGGTCAACGCGGGACTCAAGCCGAGCGTGATCATGAAGACCTCTGCCGTAACCCTGGCGCGGCTGGAGCGGATCGGCGGCGGGCTTGCAGGGGAGGTCCATTGCCCGCATGAGGCGGAGCCGCTCGCCGCGGCGATTGTGGAACAGCGCGCAGCTGGAACCGACCTGCTGCTGATCATCGGTGCGTCGGCCATCGTCGATCGGCGCGACGTGATCCCATCCGCGATCGAGGCCGTGGGCGGGCGGATCGAGCGGCTCGGCATGCCGGTCGACCCGGGCAATCTCATTCTCCTCGGGGACATCGGCGGCACGCCCGTGCTAGGACTTCCAGGTTGCGCCCGGTCACCCGCCCGCAACGGGCTTGACTGGATCCTGGAGCGGCTCGCCGCCGGTATTCCGGCCGACGGCGATGCGATCGCGCACATGGGCGTCGGCGGCCTGCTGGTCGGCCGCGAAGAGGAGAAGGATTATTTCTGATCCGCGTGTAGCGGCCGTGGTTCTGGCGGCAGGGGAGTCGCGGCGCTGGGGCCCTGACAACAAGTTGCTGGCCGCGATCGACGATGGCCCGAAGGTGGGGCAGCCGATGGTGCGGCGGACAGCCGAGGCAGTGCTCGGTTCCGCGGCGCGGCCGGTGATCGTGGCGACCGGGCATGAGCCGCGCCGCGTCCGGGCGGCGCTCAAGGGCCTTACCGTCTCGTTCTGCCACGCGGCCGACTATGCCGAGGGCATGTCGGCGTCGCTCAAAGCCGGCATCGCCGCGGTTCCGGCGGACTGCGCCGGTGCGCTCGTCTGCCTGGGGGACATGCCGTTCGTCGCGCCGGCGACGCTCGACCGGCTCATCCAGTACTACGATCCCGCGATGGGCTGGATGGCGCTCGTCCCGACTTATGCCGGGGAGCGGGGAAACCCGGTGCTGCTCGGCCGGCCGCTTTTTGCCGAGATCATGCGCCTGACGGGCGACAAGGGCGCGCGGCCGCTGCTGGCCGCCATCCCCGAGCGGGTGGCGGAAATCGCGGTCGACGATCCCGGCATCCTGCGCGACCTGGATCGCCCCGACACGCCGCCTTCATGAGCTTCGCGCCTATGTCGCCTGAGGAGTGGGACGCGATCGGCCTCACGCTCAAGGTCGCGACCGTAGGCGTGCTGGGCAGCCTGCCGATCGCAGTCGCGCTCGCCTGGCTGCTGTCCTATCGCCGGTTTCCGGGAAAGCTCGTCATCGAAGCGCTGGTCAGCCTGCCGCTGGTGCTGCCGCCGGTGGTGACCGGCTATGCGCTGCTGCTGCTGCTCGGCCGGTATGGTGCGCTCGGCGGGTTTCTCGACCGGTCGTTCGGGATCGTCTTCGCCTTCCGCTGGACCGGCGCCGCCATTGCCGCGGCGGTGATGGGCTTCCCGTTCATGGTGCGCGGTATCCGCCTGTCGCTGGACGCGATCGATCGCGACCTCGAAGGCGCCGCGACCAGCCTCGGCGCGCCGGGATGGCTCGTCTTCGCCACCGTCACCCTGCCGCTGGCGATCCCGGGCATCCTGTCCGGCGCGGTGCTCGCCTTCGGCCGCAGCCTGGGGGAGTTCGGGGCGACAATCACCTTCGTTTCCAGCATCCCGGGCGAGACCCGCACGATCTCCTCGACCATCTATGCGCTGCTGCAGACGCCGGAAGGCGACGGCGCGGTGCTGAGGCTTTGCGCGATCTCGGTCCTGCTGTCCTTTGCGGCGCTGATCGGCTCCGAGCTGCTGATCCGCGCCGGACGCCGCCGGCTCGTGCGATGAACGGGATCGAATTTCGGGCACGACTCAAGCTCGGCGATTTCGATCTGCATGCCGCCTTCGCGGGGGAAGGCCCGGTGGTGGCGCTGTTCGGCCCGTCCGGCTCCGGCAAGACGACCATCCTGCGCCTTATCGCCGGTCTGCTGAGCCCGGACGAGGGCCGCATCGTGCTGAGCGGCCGGGTCGTGTTCGATTCCGTCCAGCGGATAAACCTGAAACCGCGGGATCGTCGGGTCGGGTTGGTGTTCCAGGACGGGCTGCTGTTTCCGCACATGACGGTTCGGCAGAACCTGCTCTACGGCGCCTGGGCGCGCGGCGTATCCGAGCCGGAGCGCTTCCGTCGCACGGTCGATGTCCTGGGCATCGCGCATCTGCTCGACCGCGCGCCGCGCCATCTGTCGGGCGGCGAGAAGCAGCGCGTGGCGATCGGCCGGGCGCTGTTGTCCGACCCGGCGGTGCTGTTGATGGATGAGCCGGTCGCGGCGTTAGACCAGGAGCGGCGGGCGGAAATCCTGCCCTATATCGAAAGGCTGCTGCGCGAAGCGCCGATCCCGCTGCTCTACGTCTCGCATGCGATGGCCGAGGTCGAGCGGCTGGCGGACGAGATCGTGTTCGTCGATGCCGGACGGACGATCGAGGTCGAGCGCCGTGTTGGATCCAGCCGTGGTTCCCTTCTGCGTTGCCCCGGGGAGGACGCATGAGGAAGACACCGGGTTAATTCCGATCGAGCACCTGGAACCCGTAATGCTCGAAAACCGCGCGCGCCATGGGCGTCTCCAGATAGGCGACGAACTTGGCGGCATCCGGATTTCGGCTCGCGGCCACGACTGCGACGGGGTAGCGGATCGGTGCGTGGCTGTCTTCGGGGAACGTCCCGGCGATGTGGACATTGGGGTCGACCTTGGCGTCGGTCTCATAGACGATGCCGAACGGCGCCTCCCCGCGCGACACCAGCACCAGCGCGCCGCGCACGTCCGCAGCGGGCGCGAGTTTCGACTCGACAGCGTCCCAGGCGCCCAGCTTCTGCAACGCCTCCTTGGCGTAAATGCCGGCCGGCACGTTGGACGGGTCGCCCACCGCCAGCCGCCCGTTGCCCAGAAGCTTCGCCAGGTCGAAACCCGGGCGGATGGCGATGTCGGCGCCGGCCTTGCCGGCGACCAGCACGAGCCGATTGCCGAGCAGCTCATGCGGCTGCTCGACCAGCGACTTCCTGACGAGATAATCCATCCATTGCGTGTCGGCCGAGATGAAGAGGTCGGCCGGCGCGCCCTGTTCGATCTGTTTGGCGAGCGTCGAGCTGGAGGCGTAGGAGGCGGCGACCGGCGCGCCGCCGCCGGTCTTCCAGTTCGTCGCGATCTCGTCGATGGCGTTCTTGAGGCTCGCCGCCGCGAAGACGGTCAGCGGGTCGGCGCGCGCAGCCGCCGATGCGGCCAGCAGGCCGGCCAGAAAGACCAGTGCGCGGATCATCACTTGACCTCGATACTGACGATTCCGCCGACAGCCCGACCAGCGGCCTTGTCACCGGGGACGATCAGGCGAGCGAAGCCGTTGGCGCCGGCGATCGGCTTGCCGTCCTGCTGATAAGCGATGATCGCCTGGTCACCGCCGAACTCGGGCGCGACCTCGGCCAGCGAGAGCACGGCGCTGTAGCCGTCGCTGCCGGTCACCATGATCCAGTGCCGGATCAGGTCGTTCCTGTGCGCCGCGTCGAGCTTGACGCCGGCTTCGTCAAGCAGCGTCCAGAGCGGCACGCCGGTGAAAGTGGCGCTGACGGGCCCGTGGCCGGTGTGCAGGAAGACGGTCTCGGTCGCCTGAGGTTCCCGCGACAGCTCGGCCAGCGTCAGGGTTCGCGGCCGCTCGATCGCGCCGCCGATCGTAAAGCTTTGCGACGGCGGCGCGTCGGGCTTTGCCGGTTGCGCCGCCTGCTGGGCGAAGACAGCCGGGCTGCCGAGAAGCAGGACGAAGATGATGAGGATGCGCATCGTTGCCCGTCCGGTTTCGCTATATCTTGAGAAATACAACGCATACCGTCGGCGGCGGTAGCGAAATCCTCTCAGGCCTCGCCGGCCTGCCGCAAGAGGTCGCGCGACAGCTCGGCCAGCTGCGGCGCAACCGCCGCGGCGGCGTCATGCTCGATGGCGCGATAGCGCCGGATCAGGTCCAGGCCGAAGGGTGTCAGCTCGGCATAGCCGCCGCCCTTGCCGCCGGTCCGGGTTGTGGTCACCGGCTGCCGGAAGCTCTGGTTGAGGTCGGCGACCAGAAGCCATGCGCGGCGATAGGACATGTCCATCGCCCGCGCGGCCTCGGAGATCGAACGATGCTCGGCGATCAGTTCCAGCAGGCGGATCTTGCCGGGGCCCAGCCGGACCTCACCCTCAACGCACCGGATGAAAAGCTGCATGGCACCAACCCGCGAAATCCACCGCAGCGGAAAGTAGAGGCGCGCCGGGCCAAACTGCAACCTTCCCCGTTGGTGCGCCGCTCAGGGGACGATCTCGTGTGCCTCCAGCCGCTCCGGCGCGACGCCCGTTTGCGCATATTTCTCGAAGAAGGTGCCGGCCAGGATGCGCTCGGTCCTGCCGTCAGCGCCGACGAGCGGCAGCACGAGCGTCACATGGCTGGTCTGGATGCGGCGCGGGAACTTCGAGATGACCAGGCGCGCCTTCTGGTCGACGGTGACTTGATCCAGGACGCCGATCCATTGTTGCGTGAGCGGTGTCGGATTGCCCAGGGAACCCACCCGCCTGCCACGCATCTCGCAGCCGAAATATTCGACCACCGTCGTCCCCGCCAGCCGGTACTGATAGCCGTCGGGCAGGATATTCAGCAGCGACAGAACGGGCAGGAGCCGGGGGATTTCGAGCACCGGGTCGAGGTCGGCCTGCGCCGGCGGCCGGCCGTCCACGTGCTTCACCAGCCAATAAGCGTAGAGCTTTTCCCAGTCTTCGCGCCCCCGGTCGGGCCGGATCGGGCCGCCCGCGACCGAGCTTGCCGAAACCTCAGGCGGTCTTCGGCGGAATATCCTCATGCTGCCCTTACTTGTCCTGATGTCGGTCTCGTTGTGCCCGCCTCAGTCTTCGACCTCATGCTCGCGCAGGCGGGGAAAGAGCTCCACGAAATTGCAGGGTCGGTGGCGATAATCAAGCTGGTCCTTGAGGATCATCTCCCATCCGTCGCGGCAGGCCGAGGGCGAGCCCGGCAGTGCGAACAGATACGTTCCGCGGGTCACGCCGGCTGTCGCCCGCGACTGGATGGTCGAGGTGCCGATCTTGGCGTAGCTGAGCATACGGAACAGCTCGCCGAACCCGGCGATCGGCTTCTCGTAAATCGCCTCGAACGCTTCAGGTGTGACGTCGCGTCCGGTGACGCCCGTCCCGCCGGTCGAGATCACGACCTCGACCGCCTGATTGTCGATCCAGCGGTTGAGCGCGGCGGTGATCCGGTCGCGGTCGTCGGGCACGATCGTGCGGTCGGCCAGGATATGGCCGGCCGCGGTCAGCAGCTGGACCAGCATATCGCCGGACTTGTCATTGTCCGGAGTCCGCGTGTCCGACACGGTCATCACGGCGATGCGGACCGGGACAAAGGGACGGGATTCGTCGATTTTCGGCATGGGCATAACTCTCGCGGAACTCACGGCGAAGCGTCGGCAACGATGCACATGCGTCGATATATCCTGCGAAGGGGGCAGGTTTGTCGAGGCGCGGCTTTGTAATCGACGTGCGCAGCGTTATATCTCTCGATATAGATCGCCTGGGTCGTGATGCGATGAGTTTGCCCGTTCGTCTCGAATATTTTGCGCTCCTGCGCGAGCAGCGCGGCCTGGAGGCTGAGCTGGTCGAAACCTTAGCCGGAACGCCGCGCGAGCTTTATCGCGAGGTGGCTGCGGCTTATGGGTTCACGCTGCCAGAGGAGCGCGTGCGCGTCGCGGTCAACAATGCGTTCGTGCCCTGGGACCGCCCGCTGGTCGCCAACGACACGGTCGTTTTCATCCCGCCGGTCGCGGGAGGCTGAAGTCATGGGGAACCCTGCCACTCGCTTCGAGATCGCGGACACGCCGCTCGACATCCCGGCGCTCTCGGCCTCGCTGGCCGACAGGACGGCGGGCGCGCTCGCCAGCTTCGAAGGCTGGGTTCGCGACCACAATGACGGCCGCCAGGTCGATGGCCTCGACTATGAGGTGTTCAAGCCGCTGGCCCAGTCGGAGGGCGAGGCGATCCTCGAAGAGGCGCGGCAGAGATACCAGGTGAACGCGATCCGCGCCGTCCACCGTCACGGCATGCTGAAGATCGGCGATTGCGCGGTGTGGGTCGGCGTCATCTCGGCCCATCGCGACGAGGCATTTCGCGCCTGCCGCTATGTGATCGACGAGATCAAGCACCGCCTGCCGATCTGGAAGAAAGAGCATTATCGCGACGGCACCGCCGAATGGGTGAACTGCCAGCACCCGGGCGCCGGCCATGATCACCACCATCACGAGCATGCACCTGCGATCCCGGCCTTCGCCGAAGCCGATTTCTATGCCCGCCAGATGCGGCTGCCCGAGATCGGCGCCGAGGGACAGGCGAAGCTGAAGGCGGCGCGCGTGCTGATCGTTGGCGCGGGCGGTCTCGGTTCGCCGGCTGCGCTGATGCTGGCGGCGGCGGGCGTCGGCAAGATCGGCCTTCTGGAATTCGATCGGCTGGAGGCCAGCAACCTCCACCGCCAGATCCTCTATTCCGCCGCGGATGTCGGGCAGCCCAAGGCGACACTGGCCGCCGCCCGGCTGAACGCGCTCAATCCTTTCATCGCAATTGAAACCCATATCGGAAAGGCCGACGCGGCGACCTTGCCGGCCTTGTTCGGCCAGTACGATAACGTGCTCGACTGCACCGACAACTTCACCGCCAAGTATCTCATTGCCGACGCGGCGATCCTGTTCGGCGTGCCGGTGGTGCAGGCCAGCATCCATCGCTATGAAGGCCAGCTGCTGACCATCGATCCGCGCTCCGACGGCGGCTGCTTGCGCTGCCTGTGGCCGGAACCGCCGCCCGAGGGCATGATCGGCAATTGCGCCGAGGTCGGCGTGCTGGGCGTCGTGCCCGGCCTGTTCGGCACGCTCCAGGCGTCGGAGGCGATCAAGATCATCCTGGGCTTGCCGGGCGTGCTCGATCGGCACCTGCTGATCATGGATGCACTGACGCTCGCCACGCGCCGGATCGTGCGGCGCAAGGATGCGGACTGCCCGCTCTGCGGAGCGCATCCAACGATCCGTGCGCTGCCGCAGCCGGAGGTCGCGCCCTTCGAACTCGATCCGGCGGCGCTCACGTTCGAGGCGCTTGGGCGTTTCCACATGGTCGATCTGCGTGAACCGGAAGAGCGGCCGGCCGCGCCGTTGCCCTATGCCCAGCAATGGCCGTTCAGCAGCTTCGATCCGGACCATCCGCCGTTCGACGAAGCGGCGCCGGTCCTGCTGGTGTGCGGCGCCGGCCGGCGCAGTCGGATTGCGGCCGAGCAACTGCGGGCGCGCGGCATGTCCGAAGTCTACAGCCTGATCGGGGGCGCGGCAGCCCTTACCCAGGTCGGCCGCCAGGCCGCGGAGTAGGGGATCGGGCGCCATGGTCATGGAGAATAAGCTGATCGACCGCCACGGGCGGCGGCACACCTATTTGCGATTGTCGCTGACCGATCGCTGCAACCTACGCTGCACCTATTGCATGCCGCCGCAGGGCATCGACTGGACGCCGCGCACCGATATTCTGACGGCGGACGAGATCGTGCGGCTGGGGACGATCTTCGTTTCGCTCGGCATTACCAAGATCAGGTTGACAGGCGGCGAGCCGCTGACGCGGCGCGATCTCGGCAGCATCGCGGCGCGGCTTGGCTCCCTGCCGGGCCTCAGGACCTTGGCGATGACCACGAACGGCATCTCGCTGGCGAGCCGCGCCCAGGGCCTGCGCGATACAGGCCTTTCGGCGCTCACCATCAGCCTCGACACGCTGCGCCGTGATCGCTTTCGCGAGATCGCCAAGCGCGACCAGTTCCAGGCCGTGATGGACGGCATCGAGGCCGCGCTGGCGGCGGGCTTCACACCGCTCAAGATCAATGTCGTCGTGATGCGCGGCGTCAACGACGATGAGATCCTCGATTTCGTCGCCTGGGCCAAGGACCGGCCGCTCAATGTTCGTTTTATCGAGTATATGCCGTTCCCCGATAACCATTGGTCGACGGGCGGCCTCATGCCGTACGCCGAGATGCGGGCGCTGATCGAGCGGCATTACCAGCTGATCCCGATGGTGGGTGCGCCGACCGCCGTCGGCAAGGATTTCAAGCTCCAAGGCCACGTGGGCACGGTCAGCTTCGTGACTTCGATGACTGAAAGCTTTTGCGGCGGCTGCAATCGTCTCAGGGTGACCGCGGACGGCAATATCAAGTCCTGCCTCTTCCACCCGGCCGAGCAGAGCCTGCGTGATGCCATGCGGGCCGGCGCGCCGGACGCGGAGATCGAGCGAATGATCCTCGCTGCGGTCGAGGGCAAGCAGGCGGCGCACCCGCCGATGGAAGAGCTGATGACGATGAAGAACCGCAACATGATCGAGATTGGCGGCTGAGATGGAGCAGATAGAAGGCCAGGACTGGCAGCCGCCGGGCATGCGCGATGTCTCGGCGAAGACCGTGACCCGTCGCACCGCGACGGCGCAGGCGACCTTGCGCGCCCATCCTGAGACCATTCGCACCATCGCCCATGGAAGGCTGCCCAAGGGCGACCCGCTGCCGGTGGCCAAGGTCGCGGCGATCATGGCGGCGAAGAATACCAGCCAGATCATTCCCTATTGCCACCCGCTGCCGGTCGAGCATCTGGGTGTCGAGTTCGCGATCGAGCATGACGCAATCCGCGTCACTACCAACGTCGTGTCGCACTACAAGACCGGCGTCGAGATGGAGGCGCTGACCGCGGCCGCAGTGGCGGCGCTCTCGATCTACGACATGGCCAAGATGATCGACCCGGCAATGGCGATCGAGCAGGTGATTCTGCTGGAGAAGACCGGCGGCAAGAGCGACTTCAACCGGCCGGAGGGGCCGGACCGTGGCTGATGGGGCGGCGCGCCCGGGTCTGATGCCGCTGGATGAGGCGCTGACGGTGATCCGGGAGGTGGTGCGGCCGGTCGAGGGAAGTGAGACGATCGGTCTCGCCGCTGCGCTCGGCCGCGCACTGGCCGCCGACATCCACGCGCCGCGGTCCCTGCCGCCTTTCGACAACACCGCGGTCGATGGTTATGCCTTCCGGCGCGGCGACATCGCCGGAACGCGTTCAGCTCGCCTGATGCTATCCGGCGAGTCCGCAGCCGGCGTGCCGTATGCGGGTGTGCTGCCGGCAGGCGCCGCCATCCGCATCTCGACCGGTGCGATGCTGCCAGCGGGCGCCGACACCGTCGCGATGCAGGAGGATTGCCGCCGCGACGGTCCGGCGGTGATCGTCGATCCGGTGCCGGACAAAGCCGCGAACGTGCGTTTCACCGGCAACGACATCGGCGCGGGCGAATGCGCCATCCCGGCGGGCCGGCGGCTGCGGCCGCAGGACATCGCCCTGCTGGGCGCGCTCGGCTTGGTCGATGTTCCGGTCAAGCGGCGGCTCAACGTCGCGATTGCTTCGACTGGTACCGAGCTGCGCGAAGCTGGGGCGGAGCTTGCAGCCGGGCAGATCATCGAGACCAACGGCTTGATGCTGAGCCAGTTGCTGGCCGGGTTTCCCGCCGACGTCACGCTGATCGACTCGCTGCCGGACGACCGCGCGTTGACCGAGGCGGCGCTGGCCGATGCCGGGGCACGCTACGATCTCATCATCACGACCGGCGGCGTGTCAGTGGGCGACCACGACCATGTCCGTCCGGCGCTAACGTCGAAGGGCAGGGTGCATTTCTGGCGCTTGGCGCTTCGCCCCGGCAAGCCCGTGCTGTTCGGTGAGATCGGGCAGGCTTTCATGCTGGGCCTGCCGGGCAACCCGGTTTCGGCCATGGTCACGTTCCTGGTCGTGGCGCTGCCGGTGATCAAGGCGCTGCTGGGCGCGCCGGCGGACACCATGCCGGGTTTCACCCTGCTGTTGGCCGAACCGGTGACCAAGTCGCCTAAGCTCCGCGAGTTTCCGCGTGCCCGCATCGATGGCGGCCGCGCCGTCCTCTATCGCGACCAGAGTTCGAACCTGCTGACCTCGCTCGCCTGGGCCGACGGCCTGCTCGACCTGCCCGAAGGGATCGGCGCGCTCGGCGTGGGCGATCCGGTCGTCTATCACCCGTTCTCAGCCCTCCTGGGGTAAAGCCGCGGCGCGCGACGCCTCCGCGCGCTGGGCCAGGAAGCGGGCGAGGCCTGGCCCGATAAAGAGTACGATGACGAACCGCGCCGTCTGCAGCGCCATCACGAATGGCAGGTCGACATTGCTGGAGGCGGCGATGATCGTCACTGAATCCGCTCCACCGGGGCTCGTCGCGAGATAGGCGGTCAGGGGATCGATCCCCGTCGCCTTGGACAGCAAGAGACCGAGGCCGCCGCAGATCGCGATGATGGCGAAGATCGAGGCAACCACCCGCGGCAGCGCGCGGATCGTGTAAGCCAGGATCGCACGCGTGAAGCGCAGGCCGATGCTCCAGCCGATCGCCGCATAGACGACGGTCAGCAGCCACGCGGGAAGCTCGATTGTCATTAGCCCGCTGCCATGCAGCACCACGGCCGCCGCCAAAGGCACCAGCAAGGCCCCCGCCGGAATCCGCAACAGGATGCCCGCGGTGGAGCCCAGGCCGGCAACCATCAGGGTTTCGAACAGGGGAATCCACGCGACCGGCGCAAACCAGTCGGCGGTGACGGTGTGAGCCTGTCCGTGCGGCGCCCAGATGCTGGCAACCACCGATGCGGTGGCGGCGACGGACAGGACGCGCAGATACTGCATGAACGCCACCAGCCGGAAGTCGGCGCCGTGAGCTTCCGCCATCACGACGACCGCGGTCGCCCCGCCCGGCGACGATCCCCAGATTGCCGTCGTGCCCGGCAAGACCTGCCAGCGCGCGAGAAGCCAGCCGAGCACGCCGCACGCCACGATCACCGCGCCCACGGTCCCGACCATTACCGGCCAGTCCTCAAGGATCGTGCCCAGGATCGCGGGCGTGATGCTACGCGCCATCATGCAGCCGATCACCGCTTGCGCGGCGATAAACGGCCAGCGCGGCAGCGTGAGCGTCATGCCGGCGGCGGAGATGGCGATCGCGGCGGCCATCGCGCCCAGCAGCAAGGAAGCCGGCATATGCGCCGCTTGCAGCAGGAGCATGAAGACGGCTGACAGCACCAGCAGCGCCAGCCATTGAAGCGATGGCCGGCGGCCGAGGGATTCAAGACGCATCGGGCGACTCAGAATGCGATATCGGTTTCTATCCTGACCCGTGCGATGCGTGGAAAGATATCGACCAGGACGCGTCCTGTGGCCAGAATCTCGGAGCCGGTTCGCCGCGCCAGATTTATCCCGACGATCCCGCTCGGCAGGTCGATCAGGACGAGGGCGGTCGATTGCGGATTAAACTCAGCCATTTTGACTCCTTGCGGGAATGAAGCGCCGCGGCTCGGCATAGCCGATTCCATCACCATCAGCTTACTCGAACGCTGAAAGATTCAGCTTCTCGAAATCCACACTCCTGGGTAGTCTTGTTCAAAACGTGAAATAACGGCTTTCCTCGGCGCGGCAGCCGGTTCCCATCCGGCTGCTGCTCGAGAATGCCAACCGGGGAAACGCCGTGGGTGATTTCAGCCTGACTTTCGATCTCGACTCGCTGCTGGCGGAGGCGCGCCAGCGGACGAACGGCCTGGACGACTTCGGCCCCGGCCCGTTCGTGGAACCGCTTGGGCTTTTCATTGATTCGTTGGCAAACGACGCCAAGCTGAACCCGGTCGGGCAGCATATCGCCAAGGGGCGGGCGCTTCAGCACATCGTTAACCGCCTGAACTATGTAAAGGACCGCAGGCTTTATCCCGCGATTGCCGAGCAGAAGATCGTTAAGCCGATCTTCATCATCGGCTTCCCGCGCACCGGCACCACCATCCTGCATGACATCCTGGCGCAGGATCCCGCGAACCGCGCGCCGCTGACTTGGGAAGTCACCTATCCGTCGCCGCCGCCCCAGACTGCCACGTTCGAAACCGACCCGCGCATTGCCCAGTGCGAGGCTGGCTTTCCGCCGATGGACGAGCGGCGCACGGCGTTCAAGGCGATGCACCCGATGGGCGCCCAGCTGTCTCAGGAGTGCGTGGTGATGATGGGCGATGCCATGTGCACGCCGCTGTTCCACAATCAGTTCCGCGTGACCTCGTACCAGGACTGGGTGGACCGCGACGCCGACTGGTCGCATGTCTACGACTTCCACCACCGGCAGCTGCAGCACCTGCAGTCTGGGCATATGACGGACCGCTGGGTGCTGAAGACCGGCGCGCATATGTGGGGCCTCGAGCATCTGCTCGCGACCTATCCCGATGCGCGGATCGTCTTCACCCACCGCGACCCGGTCAAGTCGCTGACCTCCTATGCCAGCCTGACCGCGCTCGTCCGTTCGATGGGCAGCGATCATATCGACCGGCTCGAGGTCGCCGAGGACTGGACCATCAGGCTGAAATGGGCGCTGGAGCACGCCATGGCGGTGCGCGCGGCCAAGAACTATCCTGACGCCATCCTCTGCGACGTCATGTTCTCCGACTTCGTCCGCGACCAGTTCACCGTGGTCGAAAACATCTACCGCGCCTTCGACCTGCCGATGTCCGAGCAAGGCGCGGCCAGGATGCGCTGGTTCATCGCCGATAACCCGCAGGGCAAGCACGGCATCCACCGGTACCAGCCGGAGGAGTACGGCATCAGGCCGGAGGTCGTGCGCGACATTTTCCGCCCGTATATCGAGCGTTTTGATCTGCGGCCGGAATAAGCTTTGGCAAGAGATCGGGGGAGCAGGGAATGACCGAAGGAATGATGAAGGCCTGGCGCACGCATGCCTATGGGGAGCCCAGGACGGCGCTCGTGCTCGACACCATCCCCATTCCCGAGCCGGGCGACGGCGAGGTCAGGGTGCGGGCGCAGGGCATCCCGCTCAATCTCAACGATCTCGAGCGGATCAGGGGCGGCAATATGATGGCCGAGCCAAAGCATCCCTACAGCCCAGGCATGGAGGTGATGGGTATCGTGGATACCTGCGGCAAGGGCGCCGAGGCCTGGGCTGGCAAGCGAGTCGTCGGCATTACCAAAGGTGCGCATGGCGGCTTCGCCGAATACTCGATCTGCCCGACGGGTGGAGTTTTCGAGATGCCGGACTCGATCCCGCTGCCCGACGCGGCGGCGATCTTCTTCCCTTTCCACCTCGCCTGGCTGGGCTTGTTCGACCGCGCCGCGCTCCAGGCCGGCGAAACCGTGCTGATCCATGCGGGCGCGGGCGGCGCCGGCTCGGCTGCGATCCAGCTTGCCGTCGATGCAGGCGCGCGGGTCTTCGCCACCGCCGGCTCAGACGAGAAGCTGCGGCTCTGCCGCGACCTCGGAGCCGAGCGCGCGATCAACTACCGGACCGAGGATTTCGGCAGGATCGTGCTGGAGGAGACCGGGGGTAGGGGCGTGGACGTCGTCTACGACAACATCGGCGAGGCGGTAATGGAAAAATCGTTCAAGGCCATCGCTTATAACGGCCGCTACCTGATGATGGGCTTCGCTTCGAACAAGCGCGTCGCCGACGAGAAATTCATCGTCCCGCGCGCCTTGTCGTTGGGCAATTTCAAGCTGTGCGGCGTGATGCTGTCCTATGCCGACGAGGCCACGCAACCGCGGCTGAAATTCGGCATGGGCTGGAATTTTCCCTCGAGCCGCGTGGGGGCCGAGATCACCCGGGGCATCGTCGACAAGATCCTGTCCAAGAAGGTGCGGCCGGTCATCGGCAAGGTGATCGATTTCTCCGCCGTGCCCGAGGCGTTCGAGGCGATGGCCGCCGGCCAGACCGTCGGCCGGACGGTGGTGGTGCTCTGAGGCTACTTGCCAGCACGGCCTTCCCCGACGCGCGCCAATGCTATAGAAGGCTTTCCCCTTGAGCGGGCGTGGCGGAATGGTAGACGCGCCGGATTTAGGTTCCGGTGACGCAAGTCGTGGGGGTTCAAGTCCCTTCGCCCGCACCATTGCGTCCACGTACGACCGAACCTGAAAGCCGAGTCTCTGGATATGAACGTTACCGAAACCGCCAATGAAGGCCTGAACCGCGCATGGCGAGTCGTCGTCCCGGCGACCGAGATCGGCGCAAACGTCGATCGGCGCCTCACCGAGATCAGCAAGACCATCAAGCTGCCTGGCTTCCGGCCCGGCAAGGTGCCGCTGTCGCTCGTCCGCAAGCGCTACGCCTCTTCGGTGATGGGCGAGGTGCTGGAGAAGACGGTGCAGGACAGCTCGGCCAAGCTGCTGCAGGACCAGGAAGTCCGTCCGGCGCTGGAGCCCAGGATCGAGGTCGTCTCGT
>CAZVYC010000076.1:16758-20413 GCA_964631425.1 uncultured Rhodospirillales bacterium | reverse complement strand
TGACACAAATGACGGTTGTACAAATGGGTCCCATCCAAGGGCACACCACAGAGGCGCAGAGCACATAAACGACGATGAATGGCCGTGGGCTTAGGAGATCAGCTCACGGCCTTCGCAGGCTGGTTCTGTGATCGCTCGTCCTTGCTCTGTGTCTCTGCGGTTGTCATGCATTTAGCGCGACGCTCCGGCTAGCGCGACGCTCCGGCGGCCAACTCTGTCACGATCAAGGAAGCGATGCTTAGGTTTCAATGACGCTGTTTCAGGTCCGGGAGGGGTGCCCCGAGCCACTGGGCGCGACAGTCAAAGGCGGGGGAGTGAATTTCGCGTTGTTCTCGGCCCATGCCGAGAAGGTCGAACTTTGCCTGTTCGATCCCGAGGGGCGTCGCGAGACCGCGCGGATCGCGCTGCCCGGACACACGGGTGATGTCTGGCACGGATTCGTCCCGGACCTGACGACGGGATCGCTCTATGGGTATCGGGTTTACGGGCCTTACGACCCGCCCAATGGGCATCGCTTCAATCCAAACAAATTGTTGATCGATCCGTATGCTCGCGAAGTCGACCGCCCCCACGATTGGGACGATATTCATTGCGGATATAGTCCCGGCGATCCGAAGGAAGATCTTTCCTTCGACACGCGCGACAACGCCGCATTGATGCCGAAATGCCGCGTCGTCGACCCGGCGTTCGACTGGACCGATGATCGGCCCCCACGGACCGAGCTGTCCCGCAGCATTCTCTACGAGCTCCATGTCCGCGGGCACACCATGCGCCACCCCGCGGTCCCCCCGGACGCGCGCGGAACGATGGCTGCCCTCGGCCGTGCGGAAATCATCCGCCATCTCGTCGATCTCGGCGTGACCGCTGTGGAGCTCATGCCGGTCCATCCGATCGGAACCACCCGGGCGCTCCGGCGACTGGGGATGCGGGATTACTGGGGCTACAATCCGATCAACTTTTTCGCTGTCGAGCCGCGTTACCTGTCGCGGGGCACCATCGGCGAATTCAGGCGGACGGTGCGCGCGTTGCATGACGCCGGCATCGAGGTCATCCTCGATATGGTCTTCAACCATTCCGGCGAAGGCGACGAGCTGGGGCCGACCTTGTCATTCCGCGGAATCGACAACGCCTCCTACTATTGGCTCGCCGAGGACCGGCGCCGCTATGTCGACGTCACCGGCTGCCGCAATACCTTGAATATGGCGCACCCGCGTGTGCTCGGGATGGTGGTGGACTCGCTTCGCTATTGGGTCGAGGAGCTGCATGTCGACGGCTTCCGCTTCGACCTCGCCGTCACGCTGGCGCGGCAGGAGGGGCGCTTCACACCGGACGCGCCGTTTTTCAAGCGCATCGCTGAGGACCCTGTGCTGGCGAAGGCCAAACTGATCGCCGAGCCCTGGGACCTTGGACCGGGAGGCTATCAGCTGGGCGCTTTTCCGCACGGGTGGAGCGAGTGGAACGACCGTTACCGCGACACGATGCGGTGCTGGTGGCGGGGCGATGACGGGCGGGTCGGCGAGGTCGCCACGCGTCTGGCCGGTTCGAGCGATATCTTCGGCCGGTCCGGCCGGGGACCGCCCGCCAGCATCAATTTCGTCACCGCGCACGACGGGTTCACGCTGGAGGACCTCGCCAGCTATGCCGCCAAGCACAACGAGGCGAACGGCGAGAACGACGCAGACGGCACCGATTCGAATTTCAGCGACAATCACGGCGTCGAGGGACCGACCGGCGACCCCGCGATCCTGGCCGCACGCGCGCGCCACAAGCGCAACATGATGGCGACGCTGCTGTTGTCGCAGGGCGTTCCGATGATCCTGGGCGGCGACGAGCTCGCCAGGACGCAGAGAGGCAACAACAACCCATACGGCCAGGACAACGACGTGAACTGGACCGACTGGAGCGCGACTGATCCTCGCTTTCTTGAGTTCGTGCAGGGCCTTACCCGCCTACGCTCCCGGTGCGAGGTATTCAGGCAGCGGCAGTTCCTGTCGGGCAGCCCGATCGCCGGCGGTGGCGCGAGAGATATCGCCTGGCTGGCACCGGATGGCCGCGAGATGACGGTCAGCGACTGGAATGCGCCGACCAACAAATGTCTTGGCGCGTTGTTCGCGGCGGCCGGCGACGCTTCCGACGCAGAGTTTTCGCCGGAGCTTTGGTTGCTGCTGATGAACGCCTCGGCCGACCGGGTTTCCTTCGCGTTGCCGCCGTCGAAACCCGGCTTCGCCTGGCACTGCTTCGCCGATACGGTCGAGAACACACTTCCGGCCGAACCCGTCGGGCTTTCGCGCGAGAAGTTCCCGCTCGAAAGCCGCTCGCTGGCCCTGCTCGGCAGGGTGGAAAGAACCCTGCTGCCGCGCCGGCCTGAAATGTCGCCATGACGCCAACGAACTTACCGGTCCTGCATATCTACGGCAGCAGCGAGCGGGCAGCGTTGGCTAGCAGTCCGGCCAAGACGGCATAACCTTCATCACTCGGGTGCACATGGTCCTGACTGAACAGCGGTGATGTTTCGCGCTGGGTCAGGTCAACGAACCGAGGGTCCTGCGCCAGGTCGACGACCGCGTCCGCACTTGCTTTGTTTTCCGCAAGTAGCCGGTTGTAAGCTGTCAAGTCCGCTTCCCGTACGGGAGAGAACTCCATTCTGGGCAACTCGGTCGAGACGACCACCTTCCAGCCGCCGGCGTGAGCCTTAGCAACGTACTGTGTGAAGTCTGCATAGATATCTGCGGCGCTGCGGTTTTGCGCGACATCGTTGTCGCCAGCGTGAAAGATGATCAGGTTTGCACTGGCATCGGAGCTATGATGCGAAGGCACAAGCTCGTCGAACCGCCTCAGACATTCAGCGACAGGCCGGCCGGAAACCGAGACGTTATCAATATGAGCGGGACGCTGGAACGCACGCTCGAACTGCTCGTCAAGTTTATGCCCGGGAGATGCCGCCACTCCCGCCGATACGCTGTCACCGTCGAAGAGGACTTCAATACAGGCTCTGGACATTGGGAGATTAGCACCGCATCCGCCGCTTGGTGGAGCGGCTTCCGCTGCTCGGGGCGTGGCCGCCAACATAACGGCTATGAGGGTCGCCGATTTCATGTGAGCCGTCCTCGGATCACTAGGACCTTCAGCATATCAGCGCTGAAGCGTCGGCCAAAGCTGCGACCCAGAAAGAGCGTTGCATGTCAGTTCCTCATATTTCCAATTGCTTACCCCCGATACCCCAATAAATATATGGGGTATATCCCAATGAGAGGGATGAACATCAATGGCGATTTGATATTGTGGCGCTTTACTAATGCATCGGTTGAACAGTGGGTTCGCAAAAGAGATAGTGGAGGCGGCTTACGAGACGAAGTCGCGATTAGCTTGGCGGAATCGCCGCTGAATAAAGTCGTTTTTGCTGCATATGGCTTTTCGGAAACCTCGGCTGTCCCATTCTGCACATGGACAAAATGGCTTTGAGTATCGTCTCGAAGACATAGAAGTACTTCATCATGAAAATCAGCTCGCGGCGGAGTGAAGTGGAATGAACTTACTATTAGAGAAACTTCTTACCAGGCTTAGATCGACCGCAGTAACCCACGCCAAGCTCGATCGACATATCGACGAGATCAAGATCGCTCAGGTCCGCTCCGGCCAGGTGCCGTTCCGGGAG
>CAZVYC010000076.1:7989-16748 GCA_964631425.1 uncultured Rhodospirillales bacterium | reverse complement strand
CAATCGCTGCATGATTATGAGCTGAAGGTATTCTCCCAGTGGGGGGAAGACGGAATAATCCAGAAACTGATTCGTTCCGTCGAGATCAAGAACCCTACTTTCATCGAATTCGGCGTCGAAGATTTCATCGAGTCGAATTGTAGATTCATCTTGATGAACAACAATTGGTCCGGTTTTGTCATAGATGGCTCATCTCGACACGTGAGAAACTTGCAATCGTCCTATTTTTATTGGAAATATCATTTAACAGCAGTAGACCAGTTCATTACACGAGAAAACATCAACGAATTACTTTTACAGTCGGGATTCGACTCAGACATTGGGATACTTTCCGTAGATCTGGACGGAGTCGATTATCACGTTCTGGAATCCATAACGGCTTATCGTCCGCGGATTTTAATTGCGGAATACAATTCCGTATTTGGATCAACCAGGCCAATAACCGTTCCTTATAGTCCCAAATTCAGACGCGGAATGGCTCATGCCTCGCATCTTTATTTCGGCGCGTCGCTTTCAGCGCTGGAGTACCTGGCGAAGAAAAAGGGCTACGCGCTTGTTGGCACCAACAAGGCGGGCGTCAATGCGTTCTTTGTACGCGAAGATCTTGTCACAGATGAGCTGGAAGTGATTACTGCCGAAAGAGCGTATACCTTATCCAAGTTCCGCGAAAGCCGCGACCCGACCGGCAGACTGTCGTATTTGAACGACTCGGATCGGTTACGAGCCTTAGAAGGAATGCCTGTCTTGAATGTTATAAGCGGCCAGATGGAGACGCTTTAGATTGTTGTGCTTGACGTCCGTTGACGAGCTCGACGGATCGTCTCACGCTTGACCTTGAGCCGCGACGCGGGATGGAAGTTTGCCAGCTGCCCGGCTGGGGTGGGGCCCCGAGGAGGTCAGCGACGCTTATGCTGAGAGGCCCTATGGCTACATGGATACCGGTCGTCGCTGTTGAAGCAGCGGCCCTGTAGCCGGCAGTGCGCCAACCGCAACAGGACTCAGGCTTCTCAGGGGAGCTCGCGGAAGGACGGAGATCATGAAGAATAGCAGCGTGAGAACCGTTGGTGTCGTTCCCAGCGCACCCGTGTCGGTCAATCCGTCCACGAGGATGATAATCAGGAACAGGTCACGAAAACGATTCGGCCGCAATATCAAGCTGAATATAAGAGAGAACAGCAATATGATAATTGGGGCAGTCCCCACGAACCCGACGGACAAGAGGCTCTGCAACAGCAGATTGTGAGCAGTATCAATCTTAAGACCATCCCTGAATCCAAGATGGTGCCCCATTATTATCTTGCTGGCGTTGTAACCCCATCCGAACAGTGGTCGTTCGACTATGTTTTGCCAGACAAAGTCCCAGATATCGACCCTCCCCGTCAAGGTGAGTGCTTCCTGGGCATCGCCGGAACGGCTGACGGCGCTTCCGATCGTGTTCAGGTTAACGGTGCCGATATAGTACAACATTATGCCCAGCGCGGTGGTCAGCGCCGCCGTCAGAAGTCCCAGTGCGGATCGCGCGACAACCGTTCCGATGACCGCGGCAGCAGTGGCAACCATGGCGGTGTGAGCGTCGGCGGCAAAAACCGTGGCGGCACCGATGGCGGCCAAGGGCAATGCGAAAATCAGGCGGCAGCGACCGCTCATCCATAAGAGAAAAACCGCCCCTAAATACTTCGAACAAACGGCACCCAGATTATCCGCCTGCCCGGCGATACCGGCCATACGTGCGACTATAATTCCGTTGAGCTGAAATTCCGATGTTCCCAATGCCGGATTTACATAGCGCACCACCCAGCCTACGAGCAGAAATACCGCCAGCGTCAGCGTCATCGTCCAGAGGAACTGGCTTTCGGTCAGTTTTGTCGTCACCGTGAAGGCAAATGCGAAGAGGCATAGCAGCGAAAAGGCGCCGCCGAAGCTGTAGGCCGGGGTGGGAGAATAGATGGCGGAAATCATGGCCATGACGATATAGGCGAGCCAGCAGGCAGGACCCGTTCGCCCCAGCAAGGTGCTGATGCGCGGCATGTGCGCCACGCCGATGACGCCCGCGCCCGTCCATAGCGCGAACTTCAGCGCGCTTTGCCAGTCTGTAGAGATTTCGCCAGCGCCGCGGACCCGAAACGCCCCGTCGGTTATGAAAAGAACCAGAACCAGGTAGGCAATGATGGCGTGCGGTGATCCGGCAATCGCACGCCCGATAATCCAACCGACGAAAATCATGCCGATAAGCAGAAGCGGCAGGAACAACGCCCATGTCGCTCCGGCCGATGACATGACGGATATCACCGAGATCGCGGCGAAACCGGCGAGGGAAAGTCCCGTCAGGAGCACCGGAAGGCCGGGAGTCAACAGCTGTCGGTACGTGTTCGATGCTGCCATGGCTTCACCTTACCATCCCTATGAAGGCGCCAGCCCGGACGTAACGACAAAGGATACGCCGGCAAGAATGGTCACTGCCGACGCCGTTAGAATATCAGCGCGCCTAAGCTGGAGAAGCTGCATCCCAACCAGCTGCATTCGCTAGATGGTGCGTGAGATCAAGTGATGTGGTCAATGCGAAGACGTGACTTGGAACTGATTTCATAGGGGAAGTAATGACGTTAAACAGGCTCGTTTGCATCCCTGCATCCGAGTTAATCCAAATTGATCGGTTTTGAAGTGCGGGATGTGGTTGCTCAGACACGGATGCTGAGGTGGTCCACCACCTGGCTGACGCCGGGGGTCGACCAGGCGGCACGCTCGGCGGCGCTTCGCTCCGCCCAGGAATGGACCCAGCCGTCCAGTGTCACCTTGCTGCCCTCGATGTGGACGTCGATCTCCGCGGCTTCGAGGGCCGCGACGCGTTCCAGGGCCGACTTGATCTTGTCGCGAACCAGCTCCGGCTTCAGCGACGGCCTGACCGTGAGGGCGTTGACTACCCCGATCACGCCACCCAGAAAGCGCAAATCGGCTTCGGCGCGGGCCTTCTGGTATTGCCAATCGACTTCGCCGGTCAGCGTGACGATACCGTGCTCCACCTCCACTTTGATCCGGGCCTCGGGGAGAGAGGCGTTCCAAGCCAGGATGTCGAGCGCGCGCCGGGCGATCTCGTCGTCGGCATGCTTCTCCATCGCCGGCAGGCGCACCTCGAGCTCCTCCGCGATCGCACGAACTCCTTTGATGCGGCGGACCGTCTGTTCCGCCGCTGCCTTCTCGGCGTAGGTCGCGACGAAGCCCGTCAGCGTGACGACGCCGTCCTTGGCGGTCACGCTGATATGCGCCGCGTCGATGCTGGGCTCCCGACGCAGTTCCTCGATCACGATTTGCTGAAGTTCACGGTCGTTCATGAGGTCTCTGTGATCCAGTTTGGTCAGTTGGACAAGATATCCGTCCGCTGCCGGACATTTCCTGTCTCGCATCAAGCGCGCAAAGCGCGCTTGCGGGCGCCACCATCCCAGGTAAGGACGAAATTTGCAAAATTAACCCTTGCGCGCCGCCCGGTCTTTCCGTATGGAGCTAATATTCGATCGTAATCGTGGGGATTTTTAGGGGTTATAGACAAGAACATTCACAGAATTCTTGAACACCCCTAGGACCAGTTCTCTAAAAGTTTAAAGAACATAAGTCATCAGTGATAAGGCCGCTCGACGCGGTCTTGTGGTCGATTGGGATAGCCATTCGGGCTACCCCAAAAGAGGGCGTATTTTATTACGCAGCTAACCCAGGAGGAGATAGGATGACTGATCAGATTTCGGTGAATGCCTCTGCGACGCTGGCCCAAGGAGTTGGGGCACATATGGAAGTGATTGTCGACGGCCAAAACATCGGCTCGGCGACGGTCGGAACCACCCCAACCACGTATTCGTTCGCAACGACGCTTGCACCGAACACCAGCCACGACGTCCAGATCGTCTATGACAACGATACGGTGATCAACGGGCAGGATCGCAACCTTCTGCTGAACTCCATCAGCATCAACGGCAACACAATCGCGGCGACCAGCGGTTACGAAACCTATACCGCGCCGACACAGGGCACTACCGTCGCGTCCGACGGCAATATGTATTGGAACGGAACGGCGGACTTCAAACTGCCGGCATCGTCGTTCTCGGCAGCGAACGGTACGACGGCTGCGGACAGCACGACGGCTGCGACCACCACGACGGCTGCGAACGCTGCGCCGCCGTCGAGTAACGGTAATGGCTTTTATGTTTCCACTTCCGGCAGCGACGGCGGAGATGGCAGCGCGGCACATCCTTTCGCGACCTTAGCCAAGGCGGTCAGCGCCATGGAAGGCAGCGGCACGCATACGACTTTCGTCGAAGGCGGCACATATTACATCGGTAGCACTCTCCATCTAGGCTCACAGGCTTCTGGCATGACCATTGAATCCGCTCCGGGTTCAACGGCGACATTGGATGGCAGCGGCTCTCAGTCGACGCTCATTCAGCTCGACGGAGCAAGCGGCGTCACCTTGCAAGGATTGACCTTCCAGAACACCGGTGGCGGCGGCGCGGCGGTAACCCTGAACGGCGCGAGCGGGAACAGCATCATCGACAACCATTTCACCAATACCCACGAAGGCTTGCTGGTGGAGAACGGGTCCAACAACAACACCGTTTCCGGCAACGAACTGGACAACTCCGGGACCAGTGGCGTGGAGGTTGACAACGGCAGCAACAGCAACAGCTTCGACAGCAATGTCATCAACGGCGCCGGCGCAACCGGGACGACCGGAGGCGGATTTTTCGTCCATGGCGGCAATGATAATTCGATCTCGCACAATCTCGTCGAGAACACCGCCGGCGTAGGCATCGGCATTGAGAATTGGGACTCGAGCACTACCAATATCGGGAACAAAATTACCGATAATATCGTCCAAAATACCAGCACGAGCTCAAGCGGGGCCGACAGTGGCGCCATCTACATGCTGGGTCGCAGTCACATCGATACCCAGTCCGTCATCAGCGGGAATTATATCACTGGGAACGCGACGGGGACAGATGTACAGCGCGTCGGCATCTATCTCGATGATTTAACGTCTGGAGTGGATGTTAATAACAACATAGTAGCGATGTCCGGCACAGATGCGGCGCAAATTCATGGAGGTTTCAACATCAACATTCACAACAATATTTTTGATCTGGGAGCGAACAGCGGCTCGTCGTGGGGTCACGATGGTGCGGTTCTAATTCAAGCCGAAGGCCAGAGCATGTATAACGACTCCGTCAGCGGAAATATAATTACCTCAACGTCTCCAAATCCGCTATCTTACACGACGATCGATGGGGGGACAGCCAGCATTAGCAACAATTTCTATATGGATCAGCTGAATAGCAGTTTCCGTATGGATGGGCCCAGCCTTCCAGAATCGAATGCGCAACACGGAAACGCTCAGTTTGCCAACCAAAACGGTGGGAATTACGCACTTGGAAGCAATTCCGGGGCGAATTCGATCGGCTTCGCGTCGATAGACCAAAGCGCCATGGGACCGCATCCGACGACAGCGCATTGGTACGCATGATGACCGGTCGCTGATCCAAGTCAGAGCAGGTTCACGTGATCAGGTGGTTCCACCTGATCACGGATCCGCTCTAGCTTATCCAACAGAGCGCTTCCATGAATCGAATCAGATCGCGGGGCTCGCCGACTGTGTCACCACAGAGGTACTGAGGACACAGAGAAGAAAAATAACGATCTTTCAATACTCTTCGCTGTCCACTGTGCCTCCGTGCCTCTGTGGTGGATCTTCGATCCGGCCAGCATATCGCTAAAACCCCGGCTAAAACCCCGGCGGCGGCTGGATGCCGCTGAGGCCCAGCTGTTCGACGAGCTGGATCTTCAGCCGTTTCAGGCCCGCTTCGGTCGCAGCTTCGGCGCGGGCAACCAGCACCTCCTGGGTGTTTGACGCGCGAGCCAGCCACCAGCCGTCGGCCGTCGTCACCCGCACGCCGTCGATATCGTTGACCTTGATCGCAGGGTCTGCCGCCAGCCGCGCCTTGACCTCTCCAATTGCTGCGAACTTGCGCGCCGCATCGACTTCGAAGCGGGTTTCCGGCGTATTGAAGACCATTGGCAGCCGATCGACGATCGCCGCCAGCGACTCGCCCGACAGGCTGACCAGCGAGGCCAGCCGGACGCCGCAATACAGAGCGTCGTCGAAGCCGTACCACTTGTCGGCAAAGAAGATATGCCCCGACATCTCGCCGGCCAGCGGCGCACCGGTCTCGGCCATCTTGGCCTTGATCAGTGAATGGCCGGTCTTGAACATCAGCGGCTGCCCGCCCAACCGGGCGATCTCGTCGAACAGCACCTGGCTGGCCTTCACGTCGGCGATGATCATCGCGCCGGGATGGGCCGCCAGCACCTCACGGGCATAGATCGCGAGCAATTGGTCGCCCCAGACGATGCGGCCGTTCCCGTCGACCGCGCCGATACGGTCGCCGTCGCCGTCGAAGCCGATGCCGATATCCGCCTGGTGCTCGATCACCGCGCGCCGCAGGTCGAGCAGATTCTCCGGCACAGTCGGATCGGGATGGTGATTGGGAAAGCGGCCGTCGATTTCGTCGAACAGCAGGATATGCTCGCCCGGCAGCTTGGCCGTCAGCCGGCGCAGAATGTCCCCGGTCGCACCGTTGCCCGCATCCCAGACGATCTTGAGGTCGCGGGTGCCCGCGTAATCCATCAGCAAGCGTGCCGTATAGATGTCGCGGATGTCGAGATCCTCGATCGTGCCCGCGCCCACGGCATAGTCGCCAGAGGCCGCGATCCGTCCCAGCGACTGGATGGCGTCGCCATAGACCGGTCCCGCGTAAAGCGCCATCTTGAAGCCGTTATGAGCGGGCGGGTTGTGCGACCCGGTAATCATGATGCCGGCGTCGGCGTGCAGATGCTTGATCGCGAAGTACAGCATCGGCGTGGGTCCGAGACCCACGCGCTTCACGTGAACGCCGGTCGAGAGCAGGCCCTCAGCGGCGGCCTCAGCCAGTTCGGGCGAGCTTAGTCGGCCGTCGAAACCGAGCGCGATCGCCTGACCACCGGCGCGCAGGATGGTCGTGCCATAGGCGCGCCCGATGGCGCGGGCGTCGGCTGCGCCAAGCGTCGCGCCGACGATGCCCCGTATATCGTATTCCCTCAGCAGGGAAGGATGGAACTGGTGGCCGGTATTGTTCATGACGGCGTCCATCAAATAAGCACCTGGCTATAGTACCCTAATTTTAGATCTAATTCTCAAGATTGCTTCTCTATAACCAAATTCCTTGATCTGTTTCAGCCGTCGCCAGCTGTGAATGAACAGACCGCCGTGCCGCATCCAGGCTCGTCGCCGTTTCATTTGCGGCGTGACCTTGCCGGCCAGCCACGGCCAGTCTTCGGATATACGGGTCGCGATTGAGGGGATCCGAAAGATGAGGACATAGGCAAGGCGCGCTTGTGTCGAAAGGTTCGGCGGCCCCCCATGCAGGGTGCGGGACGTGTGAATGGTGCACCCGCCGGCGGGTAGCGGACAATAGACTGCATCATCGGGGCTGAAACCCTCACAGCACTCGATTCCATGAATTTTGCTATTTCCGTTCATCGACATATGCGGCAGCACCTCGCCTAAATGCGAACCCGGAATAAAACCCATACAACCGTTCACCAAGTCGACCGGTTGCAACGGCATCCAAATGCTGATCTCGGCCCGCTCGCGGCTAGGCGGCAAGAATGCGTCGTCCTGATGCCATGGGGTTTGGCCGCCAACGCGCGCAGGCTTATTTAGCGCGTGATCGCCCATGAACTTAGCTTCTGGACCCAGAAGCGCCCGGGCAACCTCCAGCGCGTTTCGCACAAACTCGCTGTTCATCAGCGCTGGGGCGTAGCTCCGCGGATCAATAATCTGCGGCACCTTGAAATTGCCGTCTTCATCGCCGGTTCCGGCGAGGTCGTAGAAGGCCCCCTCGTCGAAGCCAGCGCGCCGCGCAAATAATTCTTCCAGGATACCGCGGATGAATGCGACGTCGCTGGGCGATGTTATCCGATCGAATGAAATGAATCCTTGCTGCTCAAAAAGCGCTTTGGCCTCAGGCGTGATCGGCAGTCTCTGCGGGATTGCTTCACTTGGTTGTAACGTGTTGCTTGCTAGATTGATCACAACCTGAGGTCCTTCCGATTATCTAATGAGCCATGCTTGGCTTATTGATTCTTGCCCCATCTGTAAGGTTACGCGGCCAACGCCATTTGGTGAGAGGACTATGCGATGCTTGAGCACTTTGTCAGAAAATTTGGCCAACCTCGCCCGGTAGCGGCCCAGTCCGGGGGCATAGCGATGTTGCATTGCACACGGCCGCTGCTGCATCAATTCTCTCCCATTAAACAGTCGCTTGATTACACCGGACTGCGGCGATCTGATCGTCATTTACTTCGGCAAATTCCGCCAGTGATCATAAGGGTTAAGCCTTTCATCCGCGGCAATCTCTCCTGAATATCTAATTGATAATATCCAGCGCGACATACTCGTGCAGTCTGACTCCTGCGTTGAGTCTGAAGCGGGGCCGTCATTCACTCAATTGTCCTTCAGCCAATAATGCCGATCAAGCAGTCAATGCTTCCAGATATAGCCGCCCAATTTTCCGAGGACTATAATAATCGCGTAATTCCGCAGCTTTTTCGGATGGCAAAGGAGGACTATCCATGAGGGCCTGCAGCCGCTCGGTCCATTCACCGACGGAGTTAGCGTCGTCCATATAGTCGGCCATACCGAGAGTGGTCTCGGGGAGCGCGGTGTTTCGTGTCGTCAA
>CAZVYC010000076.1:1886-7979 GCA_964631425.1 uncultured Rhodospirillales bacterium | reverse complement strand
ACCGAACCCGAGCGCCTCTACTGCCGGCATACCAAAGCCTTCAAACGCCGACGGGAATGCAAATATATTGGCATGATGATATAGATCGCCGAGCGCCTGGTCGTCGACATAGCCCGTGATTTTGACCTGGCCGGCTAGATCCAGGTCCTGGATCAACTGATGCACGCCGCGCACGTCGGAGCCGACACTGACAAGGTCCTGTGCCAACTGACCAACCAGCACAAGCAGAAGATCCGGGTCACGCCCGGCTAGAGGGGCGAAGGCTTTGATAAGGATGTCAAGCCGCTTATGCGGGTAGTGTGCCGCGACGGACAAAATATAGCGCCGGCCTTCGAAGGGATGCTGTCCCCTTTCATCACCGAACCGATGCCACGAGATGGGATTAGGGATCACAATGCTGTCTTTGGCGCGAGCGCCATAGAGACGCACCGCGTCATCACGAACAGATTGAGAAATAACAATAACTTTGTCGGCGTGATCAAATGCCCGACAATGCGAAAGGGTCAGCCATGCCCGTTTCTTCCGCGAGAAATGTTCGGGAAAATGACGGTACTGGAAATCGTGGATTACGACGGCGGTCCGCCCGAGGCGTCTCGGCACTATGGGCGGCAAATAGTAATTAGGGAAGAGAATAGCCTCTGCATGCAAGCGCCGATCGAGGCAGGCTCGTTGCTCCGAGATGAAGCGGGCCCCGCCGCCGCCGCACTCTACAATAGGGGCTCCGCTACATTCACGCCGTCGCACAAAGGAGGAAGAGAGGTTTGATTTGCTACCGCACAGAAATATTGTGGCGGCCCCCGCCTCATCCATCCCTTCGGTTAAGTTATAAGCCATGTGTTCCGCACCTCCGACCCTACCCGCATACACGAAATGGCCGGAAATGAGGATGGACATATATTTACCTCACTACGA
This sequence comes from uncultured Rhodospirillales bacterium, assembly GCA_964631425.1. Lineage (GTDB taxonomy): Bacteria > Pseudomonadota > Alphaproteobacteria > BOG-932 > Roseiterribacteraceae > BOG-932. Next base: position 7,067 of record CAZVYC010000076.1, on the reverse strand, counting down.
TATACTGATACCTTATAGTATTGGATTAGCGGGCCTGCATGGACGAAAAAGGAATTAGGTCAGTCGGCAATGAGTTACCCCGATGGGAACCCCGCGGCATAACCTTTCCCACCAGGAGGTCGAAATAGGGTCAGAATGGGGGTAAAAGAGGCCGCACGACCCACGCCCGCCCCTGGAGATGATTGCATAACGACATGAGGTTACAAGCAAACTTTCTATCCGTGGCGCCCATGATGGATTGGACTGACCGGCATTGCCGGTACTTCCTCAGGCTGCTCGCCCCCGCGTCCGTGCTCTACACCGAGATGGTTACGACGGGCGCGATCCTCTTCGGCGACCGCCGTCGTTTCCTCGATTTTGATGCGGGCGAGCATCCGCTGGTCCTGCAGCTGGGCGGTTCGGAGCCGGCCGAGTTGGCCGAATGCGCGCGGCTGGGCGCGGCGTGGGGCTATGTTGCGATCAACCTGAATTGCGGCTGCCCCAGCGACCGGGTGCAGTCGGGCCGCTTCGGCGCCTGCCTGATGGCCGAGCCGGATCACGTGGCGCGCATGGTTTCGGCAATGTCCGGAGCAGCGGGCGGCGTGCCGGTCACGGTCAAGTGCCGCATCGGCATCGAGCCAAGCCCCGAACCCTCACGCGACCTGTATGACAGCCTCGCAGGGTTCGTCAGGAAGGTCGCCGCGGCCGGCGCCGGCACGATCATCCTGCATGCCCGGATCGCGGTGCTTGCAAGCCTGTCGCCCAAGGAGAATCGCGAGGTCCCTCCCCTGCGCCACGCGTTCGCCTATCGGCTGAAGCGGGATTTCCCGGAGCTTCGCATCGTCCTGAACGGGGGCGTCTCGACGCTCGATCAGGTCAGAACGCACCTCGCCCAGGTCGACGAGGTAATGCTGGGGCGGGTCGCCTACCAGGAGCCCTATCGTCTGGCCGAGATCGAGGCCGCACTGAACGGCGCAGCCCCGCCCGGCCGGCATGAAATCGTCGAGGGCATGCTACCCTATATCGAGGGCAGGATGCGCGAGGGCGTGCCGCTCAAGGCGATGACCCGGCACATGCTGGGCCTCTTCCAGGGACTGCCCGGTGCGCGGCGATGGCGGCGCATGCTGTCGGAGGACGCTCACCGACCGGATGCCGGGCCGGAGCTTGTCGCGCGGGCGGCGATGGCGGTGTCGCGGGAGTTAAGAGCGGCGGCTTGATTTGTAGGATGGGGAGAGCCGCAGGCGAAACCCATCGAATGTCGGAATGATGGGTTTCGCTTGCGCTACCCATCCTACGCCTTCATACGCTGAAGCTTTCGCCGCAGCCGCAGCGGCTCTTCTCGTTCGGGTTCTTGAAGACGAAGCCGGACTGCAGCGCGTCCTCGGCGTAATCCATCTCGCTGCCAAGCAGGAACATGGTGGCAGCGGGGTCGATGAATATCTTGACGCCTTTGTCCTCGACCACCTCCTCGAACTTCTTCCGCTCCTTCGCATACTCGACGAAGTAGCTGAGCCCCGAGCACCCACGCGACTTCACGCCGACGCGCAGGCCCAGGATCTGCTCCTCGGCGGCGTTTTCGCGGCCCTTCGCGACCAAGGCCCGCACGCGTTCCGCCGCAGCCTCGGTCAACGTCATCGCCTTCGGCAAAGCCATGCCCATCCTCGTCCGCTCCTAAAACATGCCCAATTGCAGCTTGGCCGTTTCCGCCATCAAGCTGGGATTCCACGACGGCTCCCATACCAGCTCGACATCGACATCGCCCAGACCCTCGACCGCCGAGACTGCGTCGCGCACCTGGTCGGGCATCTCGCCGGCGACCGGGCACCCTGGCGCCGTCAGCGTCATCTTCAACGCCACGTTGTTCTCGGGATCGATATCGATCTTATAGATAAGGCCGAGCTCATAGATGTTCACCGGGATTTCCGGATCGAACACCGTCTTGAGCGCCTCAACGATGCCCGGCAGCTTCGGGTGGCCGATAGGCGCCTCGATTGCCGGGGGCTCAGCCTCCATATCGAAGCCAGGATCGTCATGAAGCTCGGATTCGGTGCTGGTCATACCGCCACCTCGTCTGCACTCTGCCCTGCCATGGCCTTGTCCATCGTGTGCCACGCAAGCGTCGCGCATTTTACCCGCATAGGGTATTGGCGGACGCCGGCCAGGATCTGCATCCGGTCGGCGGTATCCTCGTCGAGCGCGTCGAGATCGACATCGTCCTTGCCGGTGCAGAGCGCATGCATCTTCTCGAACAGACGATGCGCCTCTTCCTCCGTGCGGCCTTTCAGCATCTCGGTCATCATTGAAGCCGACGCGACCGAGATTGCGCAGCCCTGTCCTTCGAACGCCGCATCGACGATGCGGCCTTGGTCATCGACCGTGAGGAACACGTCGATCGTGTCGCCGCACATCGCGTTATGGCCGTGTGCGGAGCGGTTGGACTTGGCCGGATGGCCGAAGTTCCGCGGATGCTTGCCATGGTCCAGGATCACTTCCTGGTAGAGGTCGCGAAGGTCATCCATCGAGGTCACAGCTTGAAGATTCTCTTGACGGCACCGATCCCGTCGACCAGTGCGTCGATTTCGGCCCGGGTGGAATAGAGCGCCAGCGAAGCGCGCGCCGTGGCAGCGACGCCTAGCCGGTCCATCAACGGATGGGCGCAATGGTGGCCCGCCCGCACGGCGATACCCTGCTGGTCCAGGATTGTCGCCACATCGTGGGCGTGCGCGCCCTCCATCGTGAAGGACAGAATCGCGCCCTTCTCTTCCGCCTTGCCATAGAGGGTCAACCCCTCGATCTCGGAGAGGCGGTCGGTAGCATAAGCCAGCAGATCGTCCTCATGCGCGGCAACGAAGCTCGGCCCCAGCTCGGCGACATAGTCGATCGCAGCGGCCAAGCCGACCGCCTCGACGATCGCGGGCGTGCCGGCTTCGAAACGGTGCGGCGGCGCCTTGAAGGTGGTACGTGCGAAGGTCACCCGCTCGATCATGTCGCCGCCGCCCTGGTAGGGCGGCATGGCGTCGAGCACCCCATACTTGCCGTACAGCACGCCGATGCCGGTCGGCCCGTAGACCTTGTGGCCGGTGAAGACGTAGAAATCGGCGTCGAGCGCGCGCACGTCCACCGGACGGTGGGCGGCGGCCTGGCAGCCGTCGATCAGCACCGTGGCGCCCTGAGCGCGGGCCATGCGGACGATCTCGCGCACCGGCAGGATGGTGCCGAGCGCGTTCGACATGTGGGTGAAGGCGACCAGCCGTGTCTTCGGGCCGATCAGCTTTGCCATTTCCTCCAGCCGCACCTGGCCGGTATCGTCGATCGGTGCGACCTTGATCTCGAAACCTTTCTCGGCCCGCAGCAGCTGCCACGGCACGATATTGGCGTGGTGCTCGAGCTCCGTCAGCACGATCTCGTCGCCGGCCGACAGGTTCTTGCGGCCCCAGCTTTGCGCCACCAGGTTGATTGCTTCGGTGGCATTGCGGGTAAAGATGATCTCGTCAGCCTTCTCGGCGTTGATGAAACGGGCGATCTTGGCGCGGGCGTTCTCGAACGCCTCGGTCGCGCGCTGGCTGAGGTAATGCACTCCGCGATGGATGTTGGCGTAATCCTAGGTATAGAAGCGCGACATCGCGTCGATGACGACCTGCGGCTTCTGCGCCGAGGCGGCGCTGTCGAGATAGACCAGCGGCTTGCCGTGCACCTTGCGGGCGAGGATCGGGAAGTCCGCCCGCACGCGCTCAACATCGAGGCTGTTGCTGCGGCGGGTCCGGTGCAAGGGATCGATCGAGGCGAGGGTCATGCTGTACTCTCCGGGCCGGAGCGGCCCTCCAGCCAGTTCGCTGCGACGACTCCAAAGGCTACGCGAACACCCGGATGATCAATCTCTTCCAGCGCGCCGCCGATGAAGCCTTGGATCAGGAGCGCGCGGGCCTCCGCCTCCGGAATGCCGCGTGCGCGCAGGAAGAAGAGCGCGTCGGGATCGAGCCTGCCGACCGTCGCGCCATGGCTGCATTTGACGTCGTCGGCGTGAATTTCAAGCTCGGGCTTCACGTCGATCTCCGCTTCCTGCGACAAGAGCAACGTCTGGCTGAGCTGGTATCCGTCGGTCTTCTGCGCATCCGGGCGGACCAGGATCTTGCCCTGGAAGACGGCGCGGCCATCGCCGTCGATGATGCCCTTCTGGGTCTGGCGCGAGGCGCAATGCGGCGCCTGATGGTCGATCAGGACCGTGGTGTCGGCATGGCGGTCGCCGTTCACGAGATAGGCGCCGTCGATCTGGGCCGAGGCGCCGGGCGCGGCGAGCGCGGCCTCGATCTCGCGCCGGACCAGCGCGCCGCCGGCGGTGAGGCCGAAGGCGCGGTAGGAGGCGTCGCGGCCGATTTTGGCGAAGATGGTGTCGACGGCGAACGCCGTCGCCGGCTCCTCGTGGACGGCGTAATGGCCGAGCCGAGCGCCGGGGGCGAGCGCGATTTCCGCGACCGCATTGGCGAAGCCGCCGGACGCGCCGCCGGCATGGCGCTCGACCAAGGTGGCGGACGCGTTGTCGCCGAGGGCGATGACATGGCGCGGATGGCAGACGGGGGTTTCGCCGTCGGTCAGGAAGGCGACCTCGATCACACTGTCGAGTGCCAAGCCGCGCGGGACGATAAGGACCAGACCGTCCTCGATCCAGGCGGTGTTGAGCGCGACCAAGGAGCGATGTTCGATATCGGCAAGGTGGCCGACATGCGCTTCGAGCACAGCCGGGTGGCTGCGGAGGATTTCCGCAAGGCTGCCGATGATGACGCCCCTAGGGAGATCGCCGATATCGGATCGTTCGCCCTCGAAGCGGCCGTTGACGAAGGTCAGGCGGGGTCGTGCGTCTTCGACCAACGTCCCTGCGCCCTCACCCTCCCATCGCTCACGCGAGGGGCCCCTCCCTCTCCCGCGGTCGGGCGCAGGTTCGAAGGTCAGCGACCTGAGCTTGTTGAGGCCGGTGTATTTCCAGGCTTCCTGCCGCTGGGTCGGGAGGCCGGCGGCGGCGAAGCGCTCAGCGCCGGCGGCGCGAACCGCGGTCAGCCACGCCGGCTGGGTTTGGACGACCGCGCTCATGCTGCCTGCCCGCCGGTGAATTCGGCATAGCCGGTGCGCTCCAGCTCGTGCGCCAGCTCAGGCCCCCCGGAACGGCGGATCAGGCCGTCGGCCAGCACATGGATGCGGTCCGGCACG
>CAZVYC010000076.1:0-1876 GCA_964631425.1 uncultured Rhodospirillales bacterium | reverse complement strand
GTCGGGCCGGATGTAGTCCAGCAGCCGCTGGTAGTGGGTGATCACCAGCATCGAACGGCCGGGGCCGCGCAGTGCATTCACGCCGTCGGCGACGACGCGGAGCGCGTCGATATCGAGGCCCGAATCGGTCTCGTCCAGGATCGCCAGCTTCGGCTCCAGCATCGCCATCTGAAGAATCTCGTTGCGCTTCTTCTCGCCACCCGAGAAGCCGACATTGACCGCGCGCTTCATCATCTCGTCGGAGATGCCGAGCTTCTTCGACTTGTCCTTGACGGCGCGCATGAACTGGATGGCATCGAGCTCCTTCTCCCCCCGTGCCTTGCGCACCGCGTTGACGGCGGTGCGCAGGAAGGTGGCGTTGGGCACGCCCGGGATCTCGACCGGGTATTGGAAGGCGAGAAAGATGCCGGAGGCCGCCCGCTCCTCGGGCTTCATCGCCAGCAGGTCGCTTCCGTCATAGATGACCCGCCCGCCGGTGACGTCATAGCCCTCGCGGCCGGCGAGCACGTAGGAGAGGGTCGACTTGCCGGAGCCGTTCGGGCCCATGATGGCATGCACCTCGCCCGCCGGAATGGCGAGCGTCAGGCCCTTGAGGATTTCGCGGCCATCGACCGAGACGTGGAGATCGTTGATTTCGAGCATTGTCCGTTCTGTCTATTTGTCGGCCAGCAGCTGTCCGGCCACGGCCCAGTTTTCCTTCGCCACGTCGTCGATCAGCACCATGATCGACGAGGGCTGGGTCCCGATGATCCGCGCGGCCTCGCGCGTCAGCACCTCGGCCAACTCGCGCTTCTGCTCGACCGAGCGGCCGACGGCCATTTCGACCCGGATGATCGGCATCAGCCGTCCCTCCGGCCGGGTGGCGCCGCCGGGAACCAGTCATCATCCAGCACTTGCTCGAGCGTGAACGGGCAGTCCGCCGGCAGCTCCGCGAACGCAATGTCGAGTTTCAATGCGGCCTGCTTGCGCGCGCGCCGATAGGCTGCAGCCAGGAATTCAGGTAGCCGCGGGGTCAGGCTAGGATTGGCGCTGATGTAATCATCGACTTGCGTCCGCTCCTCCAAGACTTCAGCTGTCCAATGGCGGCGCGGGTACTCATCTCGCGAATAAGCCAGCGCGAGCAAATGGAGCAGGGTCACTCGCAAATGCGACTGAAGTCCGCGCGCCTGTTCCCTGCCCAAATCCTCGATCTCCTCGATGAGATTGGCCCAGTCGACCTGAATATTCGGCCGCGTCTCGGCCAAGCGGCGCAGTGCATCGGCCTGCTGCCGGGTCCAGAGGAAGAAATCCTGGTCATGCTCGACGAGGGTCATCCCACACTCCCTTCGAGCGAGATACCGATCAGCTTCTGCGCCTCGACTGCGAATTCCATCGGCAGCTTCTGCATCACTTCGCGGCAGAAGCCGTTGACGATGAGCGCCACCGCGTCCTCGGTCGAAAGCCCGCGCTGCAGGCAATAGAACAGCTGGTCGTCGGAAATCTTGGCGGTCGTTGCCTCGTGCTCGATCGTGGCCGACGGATTGCGGCTTTCAATATAGGGCACGGTGTGGGCACCGCACGTGTCGCCGATCAGGAGGCTGTCGCACTGGGTGTAGTTGCGGGCGCCATCGGCGCGTGGCAGCACGCGAACCAGGCCGCGATAGGTGTTCTGGCCGTGGCCGGCCGAAATGCCCTTGGAGATGATCCGCGACTTCGTGTTCTTCCCGATATGGATCATCTTGGTGCCGGTATCGGCCTGCTGTCGATTGTTGGTGATGGCGACCGAGTAGAACTCGCCCACCGAATTGTCGCCCTGCAGGATGCAGCTCGGATACTTCCAGGTGATCGCCGAACCGGTCTCGACCTGGGTCCAGGAGATCTTCGAGTTACGGCCGCG
>CAZVYC010000075.1:0-20438 GCA_964631425.1 uncultured Rhodospirillales bacterium | reverse complement strand
GAATCCATGTTCCCGGCGGTCACGCCGAAGAACAGGTTGGGCTTGCCCAGGGCCTGGAACGGCGTGGCGCTCGACCAGTCAGGCTGGGCGATGATGCCGACGCGAAAGCCCTGCGATTCCAGCAGCCTGCCGATGATCGCCATGCCGAAGCTGGGGTGGTCGATATAGGCGTCACCGGTCACGAGAACGATGTCGCAGCTGTCCCAGCCGAGCATGTCCATCTCGGCGCGCGACATCGGCAGGAACGGCGCGGTGCCGAACCGTTCCGCCCAGTATTTCCGGTAGGAGAAGATATGCTTCACGTCGGTCATGGCGCGGCTCTCATATCATCCGGCATCGTTTATCCAAAATCAGGCCGCGTAGGATGGGTAGAGCGTCAGCCAAACCCATCGAATTGTCATAACACGGCCAAAATGCTGGGTTTCGCTTTCGCTCCACCCATCCTACGCGGCAAGAATGATCCTATGTGTGAACTCCTGGGCATGAGCGCCAGCGTCCCGACTGATATCTGCTTCAGTTTCGCCGGGCTGATGCGCCGCGGCGGCAAGACCGGGCCGCACAAGGACGGATGGGGGATCGTGTTCTACGAGGGCAAGGGCTGCCGCGCCTTCCACGATCCTCGGCCGTGCGCCCAGTCCCCGATTGCCGATTTCCTGAGCGGGCATTCGATCAAGAGTGATATCGTTATCTCGCACATCAGACGGGCGAACCGAGGCCGGATCGCGCTCGAGAACACCCATCCCTTCCTGCGCGAGATGTGGGGCCGGAACTGGAGCTTCGCCCATAACGGGCAGCTCAAGGGCGTGAAGAAGCTGCCGCTGTCGGCCTACCGCCCGATCGGTAGCACCGATAGCGAGCATGCCTTCTGCTGGATGCTCGGGCAGCTCCGCGCGCGTTGGTCGAAGCCGCCTTCCGAGCGGGCGCTGCACGCTGCTCTCGCCGAGTTGACCGACGCGCTCAGCCGAGGGGGAGTCCTTAACCTGCTTCTCAGCGACGGTCGCACCCTCTACTGCCACCGAAGCACGCATCTGGTGTGGCTGACACGCCGCGCGCCTTTCCGGCCGGCCACCCTGCTGGACGACGATCTGACGGTCGATTTCGCGAAATATACTACCCCCTCAGACGTGGTGACGATCGTTGCCACGCGGCCATTGACCAAGGATGAAGTCTGGTCGGCTGTCCCCAAAGGCACCTTGGTGGCGTTCCGCGATGGGGAGATGCGGCGGGACTGAAGCCTTATTCCGGTGGCTTCAGCCTGAACGTCCCGTGCGTCGAACGATCCGCGCCGTCGATGATCGTCACGCGGACAAAACCGGGCCCGTCGGGGCGCCAGTCGAGCGTCGGGCCGCCGTCGGAGGGGATCGGCGCGCCGTTGACAATCCAGCGCAGGGGCTCCCTGCCGCCCTGGGCGCGCAGAGTGATGGGGCGTGCACCGCCTTCCGGGTCGCGCAGGAAATCGATAGTGGTGGCCGCCGGCGGAAAGACGAGGTGCGGCCGGGTGGCGCCGCCGTCCGAGAGACGGCGAAGCGCGGTCGGGAGGGCGGCATTGCCGCTGGCCGCGATGGCTTCGGCCGGTCTGGGATGGGGCGTCGCGTCTTCCGGCGGCAGCAGGCCGAACACGTCGAAGACCAGGGGCGCGGCGGTGTTACGGCCATAGGCGCCAGGACGGGGCGAACCCTCCACCCGGCCGACCCAGACGCCGACCGTGTAGCGGCTCGAATAGCCCACCGCCCAGGCGTCGCGGAAACCGTAGGACGTCCCGGTCTTGAAGGCGATGGCGCGACCGGTGGTCAGGTAAGGAGACACGACCCCGTCCGGTGGCGGCGATTGCTCCAGGATGCGCCGGAGATACCAGGTGGCGACCGGCCCGAGGAATGCACGCCTCTGCGGCTGCGTCCGCTCTTCCGAGACCAGCGGCGCCACCTGCCCGTCATCGGCGATGGCGGCGTAGAGCATCACCATGTCGCGCAGATTGATGCCGAGGCCGCCAAGCGCCACCGCCAGGCCGGGCTTGTCCGATGGCAGGCGGATCGTGGCACCGGCCTGGCGCAGGCGGGCAACGAAGCGGTCCGGCCCGACCCGGTCCAGCACGCGGACCGCCGGCACGTTGAGCGATTGCTGCAGAGCCTCGCGCGCGGTGACCGGGCCGTGCCACTCGCGGTCGAAGTTCTGCGGCTCATAGCCGGCGATATCGAGCGGCGAGTCGTCGATCAAGGTTTCCGGGTGAAGCATCAGTCCGTCGAAGGCCAAGCCGTAGACGAACGGCTTCAATGCCGAGCCGGGGGAGCGGCGGGTCGCGGTAAGGTCGAGGAACGCGCCGGCGTCTTCGGGGCCGCGGCCGCTCAAGAAGGCGCGGACGGCGCGCGTACGGTTCTCGACCACCAGGATGGCGACACCGACCTTGCCGTCGAAGCCGCCGCTTTCGCGGACGGCGAGCGCCGTCACCTGGGATTCGAGCCGCGTGTCGATCGTGCTGGCAATCCGTGCGCCCGGCGCCGCTCTGCGCCTGAGCGCGGCAGCGAATTGCGGGGCGGCGGATGGAAAGGCGCGGCGCACGACGTTAACCGGCGCTTCCGCGGCCTCGCAGGCCCGGGCGGAGTCGATCGCCCCCTGCCCCGCCAGCCGGACCAGCAACCGATCCCGAGCCCGCGTCGCGACTTCGGGATGCCGGTCGGGCCGCCGCCGGGTCGGCGATTGCGGCAGCGCGACCAGGAGCGCCGCCTCGGAATCGGTCAGCTGGGCCGGTTCCTTGCCGAAATAGGCGAGGCTGGCGGCGCGCACCCCTTCGAGATTGCCGCCGAACGGCGCCAGGGTCAGATAGATGCCGAGGATCTCGGACTTCGAATAGCGCCGCTCGAGCTGTGCCGCGCGGACGATGTCATGCAGCTTGCCGGCCATGCCGCGCCGATGGGGCTCGAGCAGACGGGCGACCTGCATGGTGATGGTCGAACCGCCGGAGACGATGCGGCCATGTCCAACCCATTGCCCGGCCGCACGCAGCAGCGCCAGCGGATCGACCCCCGGATGATCGTAGAAACGCCTGTCTTCCGCAGCCAGCAGCATCCGCACATAGGCGGGCTCGACATCGGCGGGATCGGTCCGCAGCCGCCACGTGCCCTCACGCGTGGTGAAGGCGCGGAGCAGCACACCGTCCCGCGCCGTAACCTCGGTCGAGGCCGCGCGGTAGCGGTTCATATCAGGAGGAAAGACGCGGTCGAGCGCGACCAGGGCCGCGGCCAGCGCCATCACCGACCCAACAGCTATGGCAAGCCCGCGTCTCACTGCCGGCCGGCGATCGTGACCGCGCCGACGCTGCTGCGCGCCATCACAGGGGGCCGGTACATGTCCTGCAATACCGCGGCCGGGAGCACGAATTGCCCCGGCGTCACCGCGCGCACGATGTAGGCGATATTGAAGCTGGTCGGATCAGCATTGTCGTTGTCGTCGTTGTCGCGGAAACGGAAGTTCCGGATTCGCGAACCGCCGAGATCAATGGCCGCGACAAAGCGGTCGTCGCGCCTTTGCGCATACTTCGTGAGGGTGATCGGGCCCAGCCAGCCGAAGCCGTTATCCTGCTCCGACGTGCCGCGCGGGACGACCGTCTCGATCTCCCAGCCGGCCGGCAGCATGTCGACCAGGATCGTCTGGTGATAGGCGTCATCCTCGACATGGCCCGAGAGATGCACCATCAGCCGGTCGTTCTGGCGGACCTGGCTGAGGTCGACCGGATGGCCGTCGACCGTCGTCACGACCTTGGTGATGCCGACGACGTTGGCCATCGCCGTAGGTGCGGCGACAGGGACGCCAGTGACGGTGACGGCGCGGAAGAACGGGTTCTGGCCCTTGTTGTCGATCACGTAACCAGCCGCGATCGCCGCCGCATCGGGCTTGAGGGTTACGGGGGGCGGCGTCGGCGCGGCCGAGCCGTGATTGATCGAGGCGGCGATCGGCCCACCCTTGGCCAGCAGGGTCGCGGCGGCCACGGCCAGCCAGGCCTGCTCCTGCGTGTCGAGCTGGTCCGTGCGGCCGTCCTGGCCCTCCAGCAGGGTCGTCAGCCGCTGCACCCGATCGGTGTCGCCGATCTCGGCCGACAGCGTCAGCATGATCGCCAGGTCGCGCAGCGGCGTGCTGTACCAGTCGCCGGCCCAGTCCCACAGGCGGCGCGGTTTCAGCACGTCCTTCTCGGCAGCGTCGAGCGCGTGGACCGCGCGCGCCTTGTCGCCCATCATATAGAGCGCCGCGCCGAGCTGCGCCTTCGCGACCGGCTCCAGGCGGTCGAACGACGTGTCGTGCAGATAGCGCAGCGAGCCGATGTCGGCACGCTTGGCCCGGGCGAGTACGTAGTCGGCATAAGCCTGGCCGGCCAGGACCGGGTCGTGCCCATATGGTCCCGAGCGCGCCAGCCAGAACACCGCAGCCTGCCAGCCGCCGCCGTCGTAGGTGTCCATGCCCTTGTAGGCACGGTTCAGTGCCTCGTCCGGCACGGCGTAGCCCTTGGCCTTGGCGCGGGCCAGGAAGTCGACGACGTAGGCGCCGAGATAGGGCGTAGCCCAGCCGTCACCCAGCCGCCACAGGCCGAAGATCCCCTGCTCGTCCTCGCGTTCGAGCAGCAGGTTGATCGTCTCCTGGACACGCTGATGCTCATCCTCCGGCGCGGCCTTGCCGGCCGCGAGCTTGAGGTCTTCGAGATAGACGAGCGGCAGGGCGCGGCTGGTCAGCTGCTCGGAGCAGCCATAGGGGTACTGATCGAGCGCCGCGATCAGCCCCGGCAGGTCGATGCCGCGGAGGGTCGAAAGCCCGATCGTCACCTTGGCCGTGCCAGGCACGAAGGCCTTGAGCAGGCTAGGGTCGAGGGTGAAGCTCTCGCCCGGCTGCTGCATCGCGACGGTGCCCAGCGTAAGCGGGAAATGCGGCGGGCGGATTTCGATTGGCCATTCATGCTCGATGCTGAGCTTGTCGGGACCGGTCAGGGTCAATTTGACGTTGCCGATCCCGGGATCGCCGCCCGCGATCGGATAAGTCGCGATCTTCTGCGCCGCCTGGGCCAAGGTCATGTCCTCGTCGACCGGCGGGGCTGTCAGCGCACCGCTTGCCGCGATATGGACGTGATAGGCGCCGGCCGCGCCCTCGACATTGTTGACCAGCAAGGTCATGCGGGCCTGGTCGCCGGGCGCCAGGAAGCGCGGCAGGCTGATCTCGCCCACCACCGGATCGCGCACCGGCATCAGAAGGTCGGCATGCCCGATGCCGGAAGTTCCGAAGGCGACGGCCATCAGCCGTAGGCCGCCGTTGAAGTCGGGCAGGTCGAGCGGGATCACCGCCTTGCCGTCAGACCCGAGCTTCACCAGGCCGGAGAAAAGCGCGACCGTCTTGGTCGGGACCACCGAAAGACCGGCGCCGCCGGCGTCACCGCCCTGGCGGATGTCCCCGGGCTCGCCCGAATTGCCGTCGATCAGATGGGCGTAGTCGTCACGGATATCGACGGCCAGCCGCCGCTTGCCGAAATAATAGCCGTTGGGGTCGGGCGCGGTGAACCGGGTGAGCTGCAGGATACCCTCGTCGACCGCGGCCAGGGTCACGTAAACCGGCTCACCCGACGCGGCGCCGGTGACGGTCACGGGAACGTCGAGCTTGCCGCGCGGTCGCGCCACGGCGGATGCGCCAATCGCGACCGAAAGGGTGCGGTCGGCCAAATCGAGCGGCACCCAGGCGACGCCGATGGCGCGGACCGGAGCATGGCCCTCGGCGGCGGATTGCGGGCGATAGAGGCTGACGATTGCATACGCTCCTGGCCCCCAATCCGCCGAGCCGTCGATGTCGATCGTCTTGCCCTCGGCCGGCAGGGAGAAGGTGCGGGTCTGGAAAACGCGGCTGGACGCGATGGTGAGCTGCGCCTCGCCGGCGAAAGGCGGCTTGATGGTGAGATGCGCGGTGCCGCCCGCCTTGACCGGCGCGCCGTCGAGCGACAGCGCAACCTTCTCCGGCGCCGGGTTTTCGCCGCCGCTTGTCATCCAGCCGGCTTCGACATAGAGGCTGGAGGCGACGTGCGTGTCCGGATCGGTGAGTTCGATCCGATAGCGGCCCCATTCGAGCGCCGGCGTCTCGATCACGGCCGGGCGGTCCGCGGTCACAGCCAAGTCGCCGATCAGCACTGGGCGTTCCTTGGTAAAGCGCTTCCAGTTCCACCGGGCGTTCTCGAAGTAATAATTGAAATTGTCGACGAGCTGGATGATGCGGTATTGGAGCCGCGGCCGGGCGATCTTCTGGCCCTCCGCATCGAACAGCGCGACCTCGACATGCGCCTTCTCGCCTTCGCGCACCCGCGCGCCGGAGCTGGTCGAACGAAGCCCGATGAGCAGCGGCTGCAGCCGGACCGGCAGAGTCAGCTGGTTGTCGGTCGCCCGCCCGCCGGGCTCGACAACCGCGACGTCGACTGTGGCCTTGAGCGGCTGCGAGGTGGTCGGCAGGGTGAGCGCGGTTGCATCGAGCGTCAGCTCGGCCTTGCCGTCGGCGTCGGTCTTGCCGATCGTCACATCCTGCGGTGTACTTTCCAGCCGTTCGTCGGCCAAGCCGAAATGCCAGCCCTTCTCGGCGACCGGCGCGGGATCGACGGCAAAGGTCACATGCCCCTCCGCCGCGAGGTCGGCGGCCGGCGCGCCGAACAGGTAGCGCGCGTTGATTTCAATCTTTGCCTCGGTCGCCGGGATCAGCACCTTGGCTGCGCTGGACAGCTCCACCTTGAGCCGCTGCGGCACGAAATCCTGCACCTGGATTTCCCGCCGGCCGATCACGGTCTTGTCGCCGGCCAAGGTGGCCTCGATCCGCCAAGTGCCGCGCGCGGCGCTGGCGCTCAAGGGGATCGCCTGGACGACGCCGCCGGCCTCGTTAGGGTCGAGCCGCCAGTTGCCGGCCTCGACACCGTCCGGGCGGATCAGCCTAAGCGCGATGGGCGTCGGCTTCAGCGCCTTGCCGACGCGGTCGCGAATGAGTCCGGTGGCGTCGATCGTCTCGCCCGGCCGGTAGATGCCGCGGTCGGTGTACAGGAAGGCGTCGACCGCCTGGGTTTCCTCGCGGCCGTCGACCGCCTGGTCGCTGAGGTCGAGCCCGGGCCGGTTCAACTCCATCGCGGTGAAATCGTCGGCCAGATAGGCCATCAGCATGCGCGGCGCGAGCGCGCCGGTGCCGCGCGTCAGGCCGGCGGGAAAGATCGCCTGCCCGTCGGAATCAGTCTTTGCACGCCCGAGCTCGTCATTGTCGGTGGCGATGAGCGAGACCTCGGCACCGGCGACCGGTTTCGCCGTCTTCAGCGAGCGGACGAAGACATGCAGCCCGTCCTGGCCGGCGAAGCTGGTCAGCATCAGGTCGGTGTCGAAAATCCAGCGCTGATTCTGTTGGGGGTTATAGAACTCGGTGTCGCGCTGGCGGCTTTCGCCTGGCGCCTTCACGCGCTCGATCTGGATGCTGTAGGCGCCGGGCTTGCGCGGGGTCAGGATTTCGGCGATCGGGAAGCCGGTGATGACCCGCTCGTTGAGGCGCTTCTTGACCGACAGCACGCCGCTCCAGACTGGAGCAGCGATGGTGCTGACCGGGGTCTCAGTCTCGGGGTCATATTCGCCCTGAGTATCCGACCAGGACTTGCCGAGCTCGGTGCGAGCCAGGATGCGATCACCGATGCGCGAGACCGTGACCTTGACCTTGTCGACATTGACCGTCTCGATCGGCATGCCGGAAACCTGGTCGCGCGACAGGATGAAACCGGAATCGGCAAAACCGACATGCGGCGGCATCTCGCCGAACGAGACTGAAATGGTTTCGGGCGCGAGGCTCACTGCCCCGCCTTCTGCCGGCAGGCCCTGGGCGATCGTGACCGAATAATGCTTCTCGAAGGAGAGTCCGCCGATACAGAGGCGATTGCCGTTCGGCTGGAGCGAAACCTTGGCCGCCGGCTCGATCCGGATATAGTCCTCGTAGTGGACCTGGGCAGCGTGGCTGAGCACCTGGGAGAAATTCAAGCAGGCCTGCGGCGCGGCGCCTTCGGTTTCGAGCTTGAGACCGGTGAAATACATCGTCACCGGTGTCGTCGCCGCGACCGGCGCGGTAGTCCGGTCGTAAACCGATCGATCCGGCTTCTTGGAGGGCTGATCCGCCGCTATGGGAATGGACGGGCCGCCGCCTGTTTCTCGAACTGTTCGCCCGTGCCATAGGGCGATGCCGACAATACCCAACCCAATGACCAACAGCACCACTGCCACAACGCGCCAGCGAGCCATTTCCTGTCCCCCTTCGAGACGAGGTCGGTTATGTGATTGGCACGGATTATAAAAGCGGAATCACAACGCCGGGAGCGGGCGGCCACCTGCTTTTGCAAAAATAAAAATCCCCCGCAGGGCCTTGATTTACTTCATCCACCAATTAGCTGACCGATTCCGTAAAGTTCGGCGGCGTTGTCGCGAAGAATCCAGGCCTTTTCCTGCTCGCTTAAATCCAGGGTCTGTGACCGCAGGAGCTCGCGACTCCATGGCCAAGTCGAATCGCTGTGGGGAAAGTCGTTGGCCCACATCAGGCGGCGGGGATTGACCAAGCCGATCATCTTGAAGGCGACCCAATCGTCCTGGAAGGTGAGGTAGACATTCTCCTTGAAATATTCGCTCGGCAGCTTCTGGAGATCGCCCATCTTCATCCAGAAGCGGTGGCGCTTGTAGCCGTGGTCCATGCGATAGGCGAAATGCGCCGCCCAGCCCGCATCGGCCTCGACGCAGACGAGCTTCAGCTCGGGAAAGCGCTCGAACACGCGCCCCCAGATGAAAACGCCGATAATGTCCTGGATCGACTTCAGGAGAACATTAGCCGTGTTTTGCGGCGGTCCGCGATGAATGCTAAGCCGTTCGCCGGAATTGCCGATGGCGTTGGCGCCGTCCGAGCGGCTGGTCAGGATGTGGAAGCTGATCGGCATCTTGAGTTCCGCCGCGGTTTGCCAGAGCGGATCGAAGCGCGGGTCGTCGTAATCGAACTCGGTGGCGGGGTTGCCGGGCATCATCACGCCCCGGAACCCCATTTCCTTCATCCGGCCAAAATCCTGGGTCGCCTCCTCGACCGAACGCACCGCCGTCTGGCCCATGCCGATCAGGCGATCGGGCGCGCCGGCGACGAATTCCTCGGCGAGCCAGTGGTTATAGGCCCACATGCAGGCCTGCTTGTAGTCGGCGTCGGGGTGGTTGCAAAGGATCATGCCGATCGAGGGGTAGATGATTTCGGCGGCGATGCCGTCGCGATCCTGGTCGGCGATGCGGGCCTTGGGGTCCCAGCCGCCGCGATGCAGGTCGGCGAAGCGGGTCTCGCCCTTCTTGATATCGCGCGGGTCCTTGCCGGCCGCGGCGACGATGCCCATCGGCACCGTGCCCGGCATGCCGTCGATGACGAAGCTGTCACCGCCGTCGCGATCGGTCGAAACGCGCGGTGCGCGATCGCGGAAGGCCGGATCGATCCGGTCGATATAGCAGCCTGGGGGCTCGGTCACATGCGAGTCCGCCGAAATGAGGCCGGTCGGCAGCACGCTTTCGACGCCCTGCGCCGCAGCGATGGTCTCGAGAATGGGGTTGCGGATGTCGTCCATGGTTTCCTCCCGACGCCGTTTTGGCTATCATCATCCCGCCGCTATGAAGGTTCAAGGGCCGCCAGCGGAGGCCCCTGGTTCGCATCATCTCAATCATTTTTATACGTCGTCTCGACGAAAGTCGGGCCCCATCTTTCGGCCAACCAGATGACGGATAAATGGTCCCGACCTTCGTCGGGACGACGCAGAAAGAGGGAGAAATCGGGGTCATGATCATCTCGCGCGCCAGTTTTCTGAAGGGTCTCGTTGCCAGCACGGCGGCGCTACCGCTGGCCGCGCGCGCGACACCGGCCGATCTCGGAGGCTTTCAGGCGGACGGGCCGCCAGCCGGCGCCAAGCCGTGGACCGCAATGCCCGGAACCGGCGCGGCGCCGCTGCGCTTCGCGGTGATTGGCGACAATACCGGCCTCGCGCGACCCGGCGTGTTCGACCAGGCCATGGTGCAGCTGAGCTGGCTCAGGCCCGATTTCATTCTGTCGGTCGGCGATCTGATCGAGGGCTATACCGAGGACAAGGCCCTGATCGCCAGGCAATGGGACGCGGTCGAGCGCTCGATCGTCAAGGCCGGCGTGCCGTTCATCTACACGCCCGGCAACCACGACATGGATAATGCCGAGACATATGAGGCGTGGGTGCAGCGCCGCGGCCCCAGCTACTACGCCTTTCGCTACAAGAGCGCGCTGTTCGTGATCCTGAACACCGAGGACCCGCCCACGCCGATGGCGCCCAAGCTGGCGCAGGGGCTCTATTCCATGGTCGATTTGATGGCCAAGGACCCGGATAAGGCCGACCGGATCATTGTCGATTACATGAACCAGGCCAAAACCAGCAACATGACCCAGTCGAGCGGCTATGCCGAGGCCGACCGAGTCAATATCAGCGACAAGCAACTGGCTTTCGTCCGCGACACGCTGGCCCGGCATCCGAATCCGGCCTGGACCTTCATCGTGCTGCACAAGCCGGCCTGGAAGATGGCGAGCCCGGCTTTCGCCAAGATCCAGGCGATGCTGGGGCAGCGGTCCTATACTGTCTTCGCCGGCCATACGCATTATTTCACGCATGACGTGCTGGACGGCCACGACCTGATCAACATGGCGACCACGGGCGGCATACGTCAGCAGGACGGGCCCGGCACCATGGACCACACGATGCTGGTGACCCTGACGGCGGACGGCCCCGCTTTCGCCAACACCCGCCTCAACGGCCTGATGGATGTGGCGGGGCTGACCGGGCAGACGCGGGCTTATTAACGGCAGACCAGTTGCTCAGTCGATTTGCGGCAGAGTCGGGTTGCGGCGTGCCAGCACTTCGTCAACCCGCGCGCGATAACGCTCGTCAAAGGATTCGGGCTGCGGGATCAGCCAGAACTGGTTCTCCGCCACACCGGCGAAGACCAGTTCGGCGAATGCGTCAGGGGAGAGCCCATGGTGCGATAGCACGTGGCGCAACTGGTCGACGAATTTCTGAATCTCGGGCCGGACCACCTTGCCGAAAGGATCGTTGAAGATGCCGGTATCGACCGGCCCGGGCGCCAGCAACGAAACCCCGATCGGCGCCCGGAGCATCTCCAGTTCCGCGCGGAGCGATTCGGTCAGCGCGACGACGGCGAATTTGGTGACGGAATAGGGCGCCATCAGCGGGCTGGCGAGAAAGCCGCCGACCGAAGACGTATTGACGATATGCGCCTTGCCGCCGGCCTTGAGCATGCGCGGCACGAAGCTCCTGACCCCGTGCAGCACGCCGAAGAAATTGACGTCGACGCTGCGCCGCCAGCGCTCGGGCTCGACCTCCCAGCTGAAGCCGGTCGCCATGATGCCCGCGTTGTTGAACAGGAGCTCGACCGAGCCAAAAGCCGCATAGGCCTTTTCCGCCAGCGCTTCGGCCGAAGCCGGATCGGCGACGTCGGTCGGGACCGTCAGAACATCGCCGGACAGCGTGGCAGCGAAGCTGTCCAGCTGGTCGGCCTGCACATCGGCCAGGACCACCCGCATGCCGAGCGAAAGCGCCTTGCGCGCCAGTCCCGTGCCGATCCCCCGGGCCGCGCCCGTGATGACCGCCGTACCACCCTTGAATTCGACCATCCGCTCCTCCCCCTTGCTTTCATGCAGCTGTGGCCGCGCCACAACGGCATAGCACGGGCTCCAACAAATTGCCTGATATCTCGCTTGCCGTCAGCTCTCGGACAAGACGATCGGGATTCCCGCTTGCGTGCCCCGCAGTCGGACGACAAGATGCGGCGCGTCCGGCTTTCAAGGCCGGCGAACGAATGAATGCGCGGAGGTTTCGATGGGGAAGTCGCTGAAGCTCGGCACCAGCATGCCCGAGCACCTGATCGGTACCGATCCGGGCGCGTTCCGGGAGTTCCTCCAAGGTGTCGAGGATCTGGGTTACGGCTACGTCACCATCGGCGACCATATTTTGGGGGCCGACCTCTCGATCCGGCCGGAATGGCGGCCCTACAAGGGCCAGCCGCCGCTCTATGACATCCACACCTCCTGGCACGAGCCGATGGTGCTGTACGGCTATATCGCAGCCATCACCAAGGCGATCGAATTCTCGACCGGCATCCTGGTCAGCCCGCAGCGCCAAGCCCCCGTGCTGGCCAAGCAGGCGGCCGAAGTCGACATCCTGAGCGGCGGAAGGCTGCGGTTGGTCATCGCAGCAGGCTGGAACGACGTGGAGTTCGAAGGGCTGGGCGTCAGCTTCGGCGACCGCGGCAAGATCATGGAAGAACAGTTCGCGGTGATGCGCGGGCTGTGGACCCAGGAATCCGTGACCTATCACGGCCGGTTCCACACGCTGAACGGCGTCGGGATCAACCCATTGCCGATCCAGCGGCCGATCCCGCTCTGGATGGGCGGTCAGTCCAAGGTTGTGCTCCGCCGCGTCGGCCAGATGGCAGACGGCTGGTTTCCGTTCTATCCGTACTTCGACGAAACCGAGATCAGCCGCGATTGGGAGACCATCCGGGACCACGCCCGGGCGGCGGGCCGCGATCCCGACGCGATCGGCATCGAGGGCGCGATCTATTTCTTCGATCCGCGCTTCCCGATGCCGGCGACTGCGCGCAAGCAGCCCCAGACGTTGGAGGAATGCGCCGAATACGCCGAATGGTGGAAGAAATTCGGGGCGACCCGCTTCTGGGTGACGGCACCCTGGGCCAACCTGGGACCGGAAGAGACCGGCGTGCGTACAGTGGGCAAGAAATGGACAGGCGTGGAGCAGCGCCTTCGCGCCCTCGATGACTTCAAGAAGGCCGTCGGCCCGGATTTCTAGGCCATGACCGGCCTTCAGGCTGCGCTCGACGATTACCGGCGGCGGTGCGACAGCTTCGTCTGGAATGTGCCGCCTTTCTTCAACTTCGCGCGCGACGTGGTCGACCGTTTCGCCGTGGACGCGGCGCGCCCGGCGACGCTCTATCGCGATGCGCGGGGCATCGAGACCAGTATCACGTTCGCCACGATGAGCGGGTGGATTCATCGGTTCGCCGGGCTGCTGGAAACACTGGGTGTCCAAGCCGGCGAGCGCGTGATCGTGCTGCTGCCGCGGATGCCCGAGTGGCAGATCACCACGGTCGGCACGCTCGCCGCCGGCGCGGTGGCGGTGCCGACCTCGATGGCGGTCTTGAGCCCCCGCGACATCCAGCACCGGGTCAACCACAGCGAAGCCGTGATGGTCGTGGCCACGCCGGATGCGGCGGCACTGCTCGACAAGCTGCGACCGGAGATGCCGACGCTGAGGCACTTTCACGTCGTGACCGACGGCGCGGCAGCGCCCGACGGCTGGATCGATTTCCATAACGCGCTGAGCGCCGCGCCGTGGTCGAACGGCCGCGAGACGCGGACCATGGATCCTGCGCTGGTGTTCTACACCTCCGGCACGACCGGCCGGCCGAAAGGCGTGCTGCACAACCACACCTACACCTATACCGGCACGCGGCAGGCCTCGATCTGGCACGGCATCCGCCCGGACGACCGGTTCTGGCCCACGACCGGCTGGGCCAAGGCTGCCTTCGGCCCATGGTCGGTCGGGGCGGAGATCGTCATCGTCAACAGCGGCTTCGATCCGGCCGAGGAGCTGGCGCTGATCGAATCGCTGGCGCCCGACGTATTCTGCGCGCCGCCGACACAGTACCGGCTGATGGCCAAGCATGGCCTGGACGGCATCCGCTTCCCCAAACTGCGCCAATGCGTGGCGGCCGGCGAACCGCTGAACCCCGAGGTGATCCGCGCCTGGCGCGACGCCACCGGCATCACCGTCCGCGACGGCTACGGCCAGAGCGAGGCCGGCCTGCTGATCGCGCATCTGGCCGAGCTGCCGGACCGGCTGGGGTCGATGGGTCTGCCGCTCCCCGGCTATCACATCGCCATCATTGACGAGGATGGGCAGGAGCTGCCCACGGGCACCGTCGGCGACATCGCCGTCAAATATCCGGCGCCGGGACTGTACATCGGCTATCTGAAGGATCCCGATGCCACGGCCAGATGCTTTCGCGGCGACTGGTACCTGACCGGGGACCGCGCCACACGCGACGAAGACGGCTATTTCTGGTTCGTGGGTCGCGCCGACGACGTCATCATTTCAGGCAGCCTGCGGATCGGCCCGTTCGAGGTCGAGAGCCTGCTGGTCGAGCATCCCGACATCGTCGAAGCGGCGGCGGTCGCCTGGCCCGATCCTGACCTGGGTCACGTGATCAAGGCGTTCGTGGTAGCGAAGCCGGGCGTGGAGCCCGGCGACCGGCTGCTCGAGTCCCTGCGCGCCCGGTTCCTGCAGGCCGGCGACGAGCACAAGGCGCCGCGCCATTTCGAATTCATCGCGAGCCTGCCGAAGACTGCCACCGGCAAGGTCAAGCGCGCGGAGCTCCGCGCGCTTGGGGAACCGCAGAGCGGGAGATAGCGCTCTTCCAGCAGATGCCGGCGATGGCCGTCGAAGTTCACGGCAAGAAAACACTATCACCTAGGTAAGTATACCGACCGCAGGTATTTCAGCGAATCTGCGTGGTATTGGGCGAAGGTTCCAAACACGCACGCTGGTGACAGATGGTCGACCTCAGGGCTGCCGCGGTCGCGGCGAATCGCTTCGGCTTCGGAGCAAAGCATGGCGAGCTGGCAGTTATCGCGCCCGACCCGCGCGGCTGGCTGAGGGACCAGCTTCGGCCGCAGGGCACGCCGGCCGGCGGCGCACCCTCGGCGGCCAAGCTGGCCGAGTTCCTTCAGGCACGACGTGAAAAGAAGCAGGACGCCGATCTCGCCAAGATGTTCCAGAAGGAGCTGCGCGACGATTTCAAGAACGATGCAGTCGCACGGACCTTGGGCGCCGCCACGACACCAACGCCGTTCCACGAGCGGCTGGTGCAGTTCTGGTCCAATCATTTCACGGTCTCTATCCAGCGCCCCGTGGTGATCCCGGTGGCGATCGGCTTCGAGAATGAAGCCATCCGCCCGTATGTCCTCGGCCGCTTTCGCGACATGCTGCTTGCGGTCGCCCGTCACCCGGCAATGCTGCTCTATCTCGATAACGCGCAGTCGGTCGGCCCCAATTCGATCGCCGGCCGCATGAGCGATCGCGGCCTCAACGAGAACCTCGCCCGCGAGATGATGGAGCTGCACACCGTGGGGGTGGATGGCGGCTATACGCAGACCGACGTCACCGAATTCGCCAAAATCCTGACCGGCTGGTCGATCGCGCGCGATCGCGAGCCAGACCCGGGAAGCTTCCGCTGGCGCCCGGCGATCCACGAGCCGGGCAGCAAGACTCTGCTCGGACGCACTTATCAGGAGGACGGCATGGATGAGGCCATCGCCGCGATGAGCGATTTGGCGTCTCGACCCGAGACCGCGCGGCACATCGCGACCCGGCTGGCCCGCCATTTCGTCGCCGACGAGCCACCGCAGGCGGCCGTCGATACGCTGGCCGCCGTCTTCCGCAAGACCGACGGCGACCTGCATGCCGTTTCGCTGGCGCTCGTCGAGCTGCCGCAGATCTGGTTGGCGCCGCTCAGCAAGGTGAAGACGCCCAATGATCTGGTGATCTCGGTCTGCCGCACCTTCGGCATCACCGACCCGCAATTCGGCGACGGCATCCTGATGGGGCTGCGCATCATGGGCCAGGTACCACTCAATGCCCCTTCTCCGGCCGGCTGGCCGGACACAGCCGACTCCTGGGTCGCGCCCGAGGCGATGATGACGCGCATCCAGTGGGCGCTCGCGGCCGGGCAGAAGCTGGACGGTCATGCCGATGCCCGCGACGTGGCGCAAGGCTCGATCCAGCCGGTTGCGTCCGATCGTACGATGTTTCACATCAACAACGCCCCGAGCCCGGCCGAAGCGCTTGCGCTGCTGATCGCCAGCCCGGAATTCCAGCGGAGATGAGTATGTCCTTCGATAAACTGGTCCTGCCGCGGCGCAAGTTCCTGAGTGGGTTGGGCTTCGGCGGCTTCGGTCTGACGGCGCTGGCGGCGGGCGTGCCGCGCGCGGTGCTGGCGGACGCGCCCACCGACAAAAGGTTCGTGTTCGTGATCCTGCGGGGCGCGATGGACGGCATGAATGTCATCGTCCCTTACGGCGACCGTGACTATGCGGATCTGCGCGACAAGATCGCGATCGACAAGCCGGGGACGCCCGACGGCGCGATCGACCTCAACGGCTTCTTCGGCCTCCACCCGGCGCTGACCGATCTCGCACCCTGGTACAAGGAGGGCGCGTTCCTGCCCGTCCAGGCGGTCGCCTCACCCTATCGCGACCGATCGCATTTCGACGGCCAGGACATGCTGGAAAACGGCACATTGAGCCCGCACGGCACCGAGGTCGGCTGGCTCAACCGGACGCTGACGGCCATGGGAGCGGGCGACAAGCGCATCGCGCTCGCGGTCGGCCAGACCATCCCGATGGTGCTGCGTGGCCCGGTGCAGGTTGCGTCATGGGCGCCGACCAAACTGCCCGAAGCCGACGACAGCTTCCTCACGCTGGTGCAGACCGTCTATCAAGGCGACCGGCTGCTCTCGACCGCGCTCAACGACGGCATCAAGGCGACCAACGCCGCCGACCAGATGCTGGGCAGCGCCAAGGACGAGATGACGGGCGGCGACGGCAATCCCGGTCAGTACAAGGGCCAGAAGATCCTGGCCGAGGCGGCCGGCAAGATGCTGGCCGATCCGAACGGCCCGCGCATCGCCGTGTTCGACGCGCAGGGATGGGACACCCATGCCGGACAGGGCGCTGCCAAAGGCAGGCTGGCCAACGCGCTGGGCGGTCTTTCCGCCAGTCTGGTGGCGCTCCGGGAATCACTCGGACCGGCGTGGAAGCATACCATCGTTATGATGGCCACCGAGTTTGGCCGTACTGCCCATGCCAACGGCACCGGTGGCACCGACCACGGCACCGCCACCGCGACCTTGCTGGTAGGGGGCGCGGTCGCCGGCGGCAAGGTGCTGGGCCAGTGGCCGGGCCTCGGCGAAGGCAAGCTCTACCAGGGCCGTGACCTGATGCCGACCACCGACCTGCGCTCAGTCATGAAGACGGTGCTATATGAGCACCTGCGCGTGCCGCGCGACCGGCTGGACAGCGTCGTGTTCCCGAATTCGAGCGACGCCAAGCCGATCGCCGGAATCACGGCGTCGGCTTGACAGGCATGGGGCCCCGGGCAGCCCGGCAACCCGCGATATCAGCCGCGCGCCAGATATCTCTCCAGCTTCGGCAGCGCCTCCTCCAATATCTTCCCCAGGAAGTCTTCGAACGGCTCGTCGCCTGACAGGAAGGTGAGGCCGGGCAGCGGGTCGCAGGCCAGGGTCCACCGCACCCGTGTGCCTCCAGGGATTTCGTCGAACTCGGTGATCTCGAGTTGCGCGGTCGAGAGCGGCTCGGTCACGCGGTCGATGATATAGCCCCAGCGTCTTGGCTCCTCCCAGACCACCATCGTCTCGTCGTGCAGGCAGCCGGCGACCGATGAACGGCGGATCGTGCCGACGCCGTAGGGCGGCAGCCCGTCATAGGTCACCCAGTCGACATGCGGAAACCAATGCGCCCAGGTGGCTGGGTCGGCGAACGCGTTCCAGACCGCCTGGCGCGGCGCCTTGATATCGCGTTCGACGACATAACGTGCCTTTGCGTGGTCGGCGAAATCCGCGCCGACCTTGCGGCATTCATGCCATTGCTTGTCGCTCATCTTTCCTCCCCGCGGGCGACACGCTTCATCGCGGCCGCTTTTCCCACATTAGCACCGTACCCATCCCTGGCATCTGCCGAAAACAGGCGGGGAGGTAAAGCGCGGTGTCGGGATCAAGGCGCTTGACCTCAGATCGATCCTCATCAAGGGGAGGGCCATCGCGTGTGGGACGAAGTGGCGGCTCGATTAGAATTGAACCTTCACTCTTGCATCCGGTGGACCCGCGCGCTTTGTTGTCACTATGTCTTCCACGGATGCGCTCGCCCGGCTGATTTCAGATGCCCGCCGAGCGGTGGTGTTCACCGGCGCGGGCATCTCGACAGAATCCGGCATTCCTGATTTCCGCAGCCCCGGCGGCGTCTGGAGCCGGATGAAACCGATCCTGTTCGACGAGTTCGTCGGCAGCGAGGCGAAGCGGCGGGAGGCGTGGCAGCGCACCTTTTCCGGCGCGGCCGGTTGGACCGGCCGCGCGCCCAACGACGGGCATTTCGCCGTGATGCGGTTGGTGGCCCAGGGCAAGGTATCGTCGGTGATCACCCAGAATGTCGACAATCTGCACCAGGAGTCGGGCGTCCCGGCGGACCGGGTGCTGGAGCTGCACGGCAATGCGTCTTACGCCGCTTGTCTCGATTGCGGCCTGCGCCACGAATTAGGAACCCTGAAGCAGAGCTTCTTCGGGCGCGACGAAATCCCGGTTTGCCGCGACTGCGGCGGATTGGTGAAGGTCGCGACCATCTCGTTCGGCCAGGCGATGCCGCAGGATGTGATGCGCCGCGCCGAGGCCGAGACGTTGGCATCAGACGTGTTCATCGTGCTGGGATCATCGCTGGTGGTCTATCCCGCGGCGGGCTTCCCGCTGCTCGCCAAGCACAACGGCGCCAAGCTCGTCATCGTGAACCGCGAGCCCACCGAGCAGGACGAATTCGCCGATCTCGTCATCCATGACGAGATCGGCCGCGTCATGCGGGCGGTCGCGCCCCCACGTTGTTGAACAGGCTGGCCGCATAATACCCCGC
Source organism: uncultured Rhodospirillales bacterium (assembly GCA_964631425.1). Classification (GTDB taxonomy): domain Bacteria; phylum Pseudomonadota; class Alphaproteobacteria; order BOG-932; family Roseiterribacteraceae; genus BOG-932. The sequence continues at coordinate 1,646 of CAZVYC010000075.1, read as the reverse complement.
GGCGACGGCGAGGAAGCACAGCAGAACCGAGAGCAGCACGTTGATCGCCGCCTGGTCACACCTGCCGTTCCGCAGCAGCTCCAGCGTCTGCAGGCTGAAGGCCGAAAAGGTGGTGAAGCCGCCGCAGATGCCGGTCATGACGAACAGGCGCGTTTCGATCGGGATGCTGAGCCGCGCATCGGCCTCCGACAGCGCCGCGAAGAACCCGATCACGAACGATCCCAGGATGTTGATGAGAATCGTGCCCCAGGGAAAGGCCGGCCCAGTCAGCGCGGCGACCGCGAGCGTCATCCAATACCGAGCAGCGCCGCCCAGCGCGCTGCCGAGCGCAACCCAGAGATAGCGTGCCAGCATCGGGAACCTACGTAATCTCGACCAGATCGTCCGGGAGTTCGTTACTCTGTCCGGGCGAAGCCGGAAAGACCGGTGCAAGGATCCCGGCGCAAGCGGCAACCGCGTCGACATAGGCATCCGCGATGCGGCCCTGAGTGAAATGTACCTTGAACCGGGCGATGACCGGCTCCCAGACCGAGGCAGGCAGCTTCTCGGCGATCGCGTCGTCGACCAGGATTTCGACCGTGCGCTCGGCCGCCGAGCAGAACAGCAGGAGCGCGTTCCTGGTATGGGGCTGTTTGAGGCCGATGGCGGCGTAATGTAGCCTGGCGTGCCGCCACGCCGCCTTGCGCTTGATCGGCGGCGGCGTCAGCCAACGCCGTAGGGCGTGCCATTGCAGCAGCGCCAGCAGGACAAGGAAGATCGCGGCCTCACGCAGAAAAAGCCAGGCCGCGCCCAGCGCCGGCTGCAACGCGGCGATGATCCCGCCGCCGATAAGCGCTGCTACCGCCGGGTAGATCAGGGCGAACGCGCCATACAAGCTGCTCCAATGCGCCAGCACGACCCGCAGCTCGACCGAGGTTCGCGTCTCGGCCGCGGCCACGGCGGCGGCGACGCGGGCATGATCGGGTTGAGTGTGCAGCGGTTTCACCACGATCCGGACGCGCCCCCGCCGCCGAACGAACCGCCGCCGCCGGAAAACCCGCCGCCCCCGCCGCCGCCATCCCCGCCAAACGCGCCGTCGCCCCAGGACGACCCGCTGCGGCCGCTCCAGCTCGAGGCAACGAGGAAGGGTAGGAACATCCCGCCGCCACCGCCGCCACGCCGCCGCATCGCCACCCACAGGAAGATGGCGAAGACGAGGAAGCTCAGGACGATGGAGCCGATCGAACCACGATCGTTCTCCCGTTGTCGCGGACTGCCGGGCGCAGCTGCGACCGCTTCGTCGTCACCCAGCGTCCGCAGGATCTGGTCGACTCCGGCCTGGATCCCGCCGGCATAGTCTCCCTGGCGAAAGCGCGGCAGGATAAGCTCGTTGATGATCGTGCTGCTGGCAGCATCGGTGAGGTCACCCTCGAGCCCGTAACCCACCTCAATCCTGACCTTGCGTTCGGTCGGCGCGACTAGGAGAATCGCGCCCGTATCCTTGCCTTTCTGACCGATGCCCCAGGCGCGGCCGAGCTGGTAGCCATATTCCTCGATCGGGTCGCCCTGGAGCGATTTAACGATGGCGACCACCAGCTGCTGCCCGGTGTTTGCCTCATGCGCCGCCAGCTCGGCGGTCAGCTTAGCCTTCTCGGCCGGCGACAGCA
>CAZVYC010000074.1:14408-20481 GCA_964631425.1 uncultured Rhodospirillales bacterium | reverse complement strand
GAGATCGTGGCGCTGACCGTCCGGGTCAACGACTTCCTGACCGGCCTCTTCCTCGGCATCGGCATCAAGCTGATCGACTTCAAGCTCGAGTTCGGCCGCATCTGGATCGACGACGAACTGCACATCGTGCTGGCCGACGAAATCAGCCCGGACAATATGCGGCTGTGGGATATCAAGACCAACGAGAAGCTGGACAAGGACCGCTTCCGCCAGGATCTCGGCAACGTCGTCGAATCCTATTCGGAGGTTGCCCGCCGCCTCGGCATCATGCCGGAGGACGGCCTGGCGGAGGGTCCCACTCTGGTTGCGGGAGAGTAGGCAAAGTGAAGGCACGCATTGAAGTCCGCCTGAAGCCCGGCATTCTCGATCCCCAGGGCAAGGCGATCGCCGGCGCGCTGAGCGGCCTCGGCTATTCCGGGCTGGGCGAAGTGCGCCAGGGCAAGCTGATCGAGATCGACCTGCCGGCGGCCGCCGACCGCGCCCAGGCGGCGAAGACCGTCGAAGAGATGTGCAAGACCCTGCTGGCCAATCCGGTCACGGAGGATTTCCGGGTCGAGCTTACGGACTGAAGCCCCCGCGTCCGATGCTGCTGCATGAAACCCCGGCGATCGCCGCCGGGCTCGATTGTCTGATCGCCGCCGACGCGCGGTTCGCCGGCATCGACCGCGCCCGCTTCGCCTGGGAGCGTCGCGATGCGGGCTTCGGCGGCCTGATCCGCATGATCCTGGGGCAGCAGGTGTCCACCAAGGCCGCCGCCGCCATGTGGGCCAAGCTTGGCGCGCTGATGCCCGAGGCGGACCCGGCGCACTTCCTTACCTTTGACGACGCGACCCTGGCCCGGACCGGCTTCAGCCGGCAGAAGATGCGTTACGGGCGGGCGCTGGCCGAGACACTGGTCGCCGATCCCCGCTTCCTTGTGCGCCTGGCGGAGCTCGACGACGAGGCGGTCATCGGGCAACTGGTGGCGCTGCCCGGCATCGGCCGCTGGTCGGCCGAGGTCTATCTGATGTTCTGCCTCGGCCGTCCCGATGTCTGGCCGGCCGGTGACCTCGGCATCGTGCTGGGCGCACAATATCTCCTGGAGCTGCCCGAGAAACCGAGGCCGGCCGAGGTGATCGCGATCGGCGAGGCCTGGCGGCCGCACCGCAGCGCCGCCGCGTTGCTGGTGTGGGGTCATTACATGGCCGTCGCGGCCCAACGCCGGCGGGAACAGAGGGAAGCCGGGAAGGGTTGGCACGGGTAAGATTATTGCCCGAGGAGAGCCCGCATGCCCGACGACCGCACCCAGCTCGGCCCGCGCGAGGACGTCAACCTGCTGAAGGAGATCGTTCCGCCGGTCCTGATGACCCTGGGCGCGCTCAGCCTGTTGCGCACCTCCCGCCTCCTCAGCCTCGTCCTGCTTGGCGCCTATCTCTACGACGCCGCAGTCCAGTCGGACGGAGTCCGAAAGAAGCGCGGGCGCGACATCGGGTCCCGGCGCAATGCGGGCGAACGGGTGGATACGGCGGTCGACCATTCCTTCCCCGCCAGCGATCCGCCCTCCTTCTCCGGCAGCACCGCTGGCGCGCCGTGACGGAATCCCCTCGCCCCCACGGAGAGAGGGCCACGATCGGACGCCCGTGCTCCAGCATTGCCTGAGGCAGCGAAAATCAGCACACTCGCGGGATGATCGATCCCGAGCAGCCAAATTCCCATAGTCCTGCCGGCCGGCTTGTCGGCGAAGTAGCGGAAATTTGGCGTTTCCCCGTCAAATCGATGCAGGGGGAGAGGCTGGACACTGCGACGCTGCACTGGACCGGCCTGACCGGCGACCGGCAGTTTGCCTTCGTCCGCAGCGCCGACCGTTCGCGTTTCCCCTGGCTGACCGGCCGCGTCTTGCCGGAGCTGCTGCTGTACCGTGCCGTCTATGCCGACCCCGCCGATCCGCGCGACTCGCCCGCGGTGGTGACCACGCCGGAGGGCGACCCATTCGACATCTGGGACGCGTCCCTGGCAGACGGCCTGAGCCGGGCCGCCGGCGAGACTGTTCACGCCATGCGCATCGGGCGCGGCGCGTTCGACCAGCATCCGGTATCGGTCGTGACCACGGCAACGCTTCGCCGCGTCTCGGATCGCTTCGGCATGCCGGTCGACCCGCGCCGCTTTCGCATCAATATCGTGGTCGAGACGACGCCCGACGCTCCGCCGGAGACAGGCTGGACCGGCGGCACCCTGACGTTCGGCGGGGGAAGCGATCGCCCATCGCTCCGCATCGACGAGCCGGCCGAGCGCTGCGTGATGGTCACGATCGACCCCGACTCCGCCCGGCGCGATGCACGGGTCATGCGCGTCGTAGCGCAGGATTTCGCCAATCAGGTTGGGCTCTATTGCGCGCCGGCCAGGCTCGGAACCCTCGCCGTCGGAAACCCAGTCTTCCTCTCGGGCAGCACCGGCCGTATTCAATAATAGCGCGGTATCGGTCCGTTGTGGGGCGTGATCCGGTCGCCGAGGTCGAAAACGACCTCGTCGACATAGCACCAGCCCCAGCCTTCCGGCGGATCATAGCCTTCGATGATCGGGTGGCGCGTGGCATGGAAATGCTTGGTCGCGTGACGATTGGGCGAGTCGTCGCAACATCCGACATGGCCGCAGGTCCGGCAGAGCCGCAGATGCAGCCAGATCGAGCCCGTCTTCAGGCATTCCTCACAGCCGAGCGCGCTTGGCGTCACGTCCTCGATGCCCGCCAAATGGCTGCAGGTTCTGGACATCAGATTCTCCTGGGTTGCGCGATGACTGCAGGTCGATCGCACGTTTCCGCGAGGTAGGCATGGAGCGCCGCGACCACCTGCGCACCCTCGCCGACGGCGGCAGCAACCCGCTTGACCGAACCCGACCGGACGTCGCCGATTGCGAAGACTCCGCGGCGGCTGGTCTCGAGCGGAAGGCGTCCACCGCCAAGCGCAGCATCGGCGCGAACGAAGCCCTTGGGGTCGAGCGCCACATCCGACCCCGAAAGCCAGTCGGTGTTCGGGTCGGCGCCGATGAACAGAAACAGATGACGGATCTGCCGCCTGGTCTCGGCGCCCGCGCACCGCCAGCGAATCGCCTCCAAGACGCTCCCCTGGCCCTCGAGCGCGGCGACCTCCGCCTCCGCCAGCACCTCGATATTGGGCTGGGCCGCGATCCGGTCGATCAGGTAACGCGACATGCTCGCCTCGAGGCTGGCGCCGCGCACCAGCATCCAGACCTTCGCGGCCTGGCTGGCCAGATAAACCGCCGCTTGACCCGCCGAATTGCCTCCGCCGACGATCGCCACCTCCTGCGCTGCGCATAATCGGCCTTCCAGCGGCGACGCCCAGTAATGGACGCTCGAGCCCTCAAAGTCGTCGAGATTGCCGACCCCCAGGCGCCGGTACCGCGCGCCGCTGGCGACGATCACCGCACGCGCCTTGACCTGCTCCCCGTTTGCGAGCCCGAGCGTAAACCGGGCGGTATCGGGACCCGTGGCCCCGCGCAGGCTCGCGACCTCGTCCGGTATCGCCATCTCAGCCCCGAACCTCAGCGCCTGGCTATAGGCGCGGGCCATCAAGGCGATACCCGAGATGCCGGTCGGAAAGCCCATATAGTTTTCGATCCTCGCCGAGGCGCCGGCCTGGCCACCGAACGCGCGGCAGTCCAGCACCAAGGTGGACAGGCCCTCCGACGTCGCATAGACGGCTGCCGCCAGACCGGCCGGTCCGCTCCCGACGATCGCCACGTCATAGACCTTGCCTGGATCGATCGGCCCGACCAGACCGATGCAGCGGGCGAGTTCGCTGTCGCCGGGGTTGCGCAGCAATTGTCCCGACGGACACAGCACGATCGGCAGCTCGTCGGCGGCGACATGGAAGCGCTCGAGCAGCAGTCGCCCATCGGGATCGGTTTCCGGATCCAGGCGGTGATGCGGGTGGCCGTTGCGGGCGAGAAACCCTTCGAGCCGAAGAACATCGCGGTTCTCCGCTCGTCCGACGATCACTGGGCCGCCGCCGCCGGTTTGGAGCAGCCCGACTCGGCGCAGGATGAGGGCGCGCATGATCCGCTCGCCCATCTCGGCTTCCGCCACCATGAGATCGCGCAGCCTGGCCGAGGGAATGGCCAGCGCCTCCACCACGCCCTGGGCACAGGCGTCGACCAGCGCGGGGCGGCCGGCAAGCTCCGCCATCTCGCCCATGAAAGAGCCGACGCCGTGGGAGACAATCGGCTGGCGGTCGCCATGCGCATCGTGGAGCGACACGGCGACCTCGCCGGCCAGGATCACGAACAGCCCCGGCGAGACTTTCCCAGTGGTGACAAGGCACTCACCCGTGCGATACGACCGCGTCTCGCCGAAACGGCGGAGCCGATCGATCTCCCGTGGCTCCAGCCTGGGGAACATCTGTTCGCGCCGGACTTCGATCAGGGCATGGATTGCTGCCATGGTGGACCCTCGCAAAGGCAGACCGACAGGGCGCCGCCGATCGGCGGCCATGGCTCCGGCGGCGTTCCCTTGCAATTCGGCCCCAACTTTGCGCCCGAAGCAATGCCTATTCGGATGGGATGGCGCGGGTGCTGGGCAACACGGTCAGTCTGTCTGCCCCCGAAACTCTGTCGCCGCCAAATGGGGGATGGAATGGCTTCCGCCCCGAGATTCAGGCCCATGCCGAAGAACGCCCAGGGGTTGGGCTCGAAGAAGCCGCGCACGCCGGCCACCACGGTCATTACATTGCTGGCAAACGGGCCGAACATTGGCGTGGCGCCGGCGAGCTGGCTCAGCGGACTGTGCCTCATCCGCAGCCAGAATTCTCGCAGCCGTGCCAGCCGCTTTTCTGGCGGATTGCCGGCGATGAGGCTGGCATTGATCGCCCCGATCGAGGTGCCGATTACCCAATCGGGCTCGACGCCCGCCTCGTGGAGGGCCTGGTAGACACCTGCCTGATAAGCGCCCAGCGCGCCGCCGCCCTGAAACACCAGGACGACTTGGCCGAACGCGGCGCGGTCGAGGTCGAACGTCCGCGTCGTTGTCTTGGTCTTGATGCTTCTCAACGATGTGTCGTCCATGGCGCCGTCCCCTTCGTTCACCCCGGAAGCGGGGCTGCGGTGACGCAAAGACTGTCACTCGGGAAGCTCGGACGGAAATGCCGGTTGGCTAATAGCTCGATGCGTTTTGGGCATCGTGGTGACCCGTACGCCATACCGAAAGGCTATGGAGACATTAGCCAATCGGCATTTCCAATCAGCCCTGCCAAGCCGGATGCTTCGTCTCGCCGCCACGCGATGCCGTGTGGCCTTCATTGGGGAGACGATAGTCATGATTGGTCATCTGCTTACCCGCGCCGCCTTTGTCGGCGCGCTCGCCGCCGGCGCCGCGCTCACGCCCGTCGTCGCTTTCGCGGCTTCGTGCCCGGCGGACAAAATGGGGGCCGACGTCCGCGCCCCGGACACGACGCCAGCGAAGGACGTCACCGATACCGTGCTGACTTCGATCGATGTCGCGAAGGAGCCGTCCGCGATTCCCAATCGCTCGTTCCGTTTGCGTCGGCTCGATATCAAGGCCGGTGGTGTGGTGCCCTGGCACAGCCACGCCGATCGGCCGGCGATCATCTATGTCGTATCCGGCGAAGTCACCGAGTACGCGTCGAACTGCTCGGTTCCGATCGTCCACACGGCAGGCGATGCCACGCCCGAGCTGCACAGCACGTCGCATTGGTGGAAGAACACGGGCACCACGACCGCGGTCCTGTTATCGGCGGATCTGCTGCCGGTGAACGCTGACCCGCACATGATGTGAGGCGCATCGCCGGCCGCACAGCCGGCAAAAATCTCAGCCGCGGCGGTCCGAAACATTCCGGTTCCGACCGCCGCGCCCCTGGCAACGGTTGGGGCGATTGCCATGACGTCTTCCCATGTTCAGGGCGCGGACGCGCCTGCCATTCCTCGAAACTCCTTGCGTTCCGCGGTGATCGCGCTCACCGCCTTCTTCACCGTCGTCGACCTGTTCGCAACACAGGCCATTCTGCCGGTCCGGCGGCGATGGGCGTGGCGGTCAATGCCAGCACGCTTGGCATGGCGATCGGCT
>CAZVYC010000074.1:0-14308 GCA_964631425.1 uncultured Rhodospirillales bacterium | reverse complement strand
CCGGCGGCGATGGGCGTGGCGGTCAATGCCAGCACGCTTGGCATGGCGATCGGCTCGCTCGCGGTCGCGCTGATCGGCCCGCGCATCGATCAGAAGAATGGCATCATCGCCAGCTTGGTCATGCTGGCGATTCCGACGGCGCTCCTCGCCTATGCGCCCAACCTGACGGTCTTCGCGCTCTTGCGAGTGGCCCAGGGGCTTTGCATGTCGGCCGCGTTCACCTTGACGCTCGGCTATCTCGGCGAAGCATGCAGCGCAGAACACCAGGCCGGAGCGTTCGCCGCCTACATCACCGGCAACGTAGCCTCGAACCTGATCGGGAGATTGATCGCCGCGACGGCGGTGGAGACGCTCGGCCTCAGGGGCAATTTCTATCTTTTCGCGCTGCTCAATCTCATGGGCGCCCTGATGGTTCACTATACCGTCAAGGGAACGATGAAGATGCGGATGGCGGTCGAGGTACGGGCGATCGCTCTGGCGACCCGGCTCCGAGCCTTGGCGACGGCCCCGGTTCTCTCCGGCTTCGGCATTGGCTTCTGCATCCTGTTCGCCTTCATCGGCGTCTTTACCTACGTGAATTTCGTGCTTGTGCGGCCACCGCTCGCGCTCGGCATGATGGCGGTCGGCGTGGTCTATCTCGTGTTCCTGCCGTCGATCTTCTTCACGCCGCTCGCGGGGCGGGCGGTCCTGCTGTGGGGACCGCGGCGGGCGCTGTGGGCCGGCCTTGCCGTGGCGGCTGCCGGTCTCCCGATGCTGGTGTCACCGGTATTGAGTCTGGTGCTGGCGGGGATGGTGCTGGTTGGGGTCGGAACCTTCTTTGCGCAGGCGACGGCGACCGGCTTCGTCAGCCGTGCGGCCGGCAGCAACCGCGGCGTGGCGAGCGGCCTCTATCTCGCTTCCTATTTCTCGGGCGGGCTCGTCGGCACGGCTCTTTTGGGCCAGGCGTTCGACCGCCTGGGATGGCCGGCCTGCGTCGTGGGCGTCGGGATCGCTATGGCGCTCGCCGCGGCCCTCGGCCGAAACCTCAAGCTCGGTCCTGCGCCATCGATCTAAACCAGGAGAGTCAGCGCGTCACGGTTCTCTGCCACCCTGGTGTGGGGCTGATCGACGACGTAACATGAGTTGCTCAGGTTCCGCCAAAGCCTGCCAAGGCCGGCGAACGACTGCGACAGCGTGCGCCCGAGGAGCTGTTGTATGGATCCGTCTCACCCCTTTGCCGCTCTGGAAGATGCCTTCGCGCGGTCGCGCGCAATGGACGCGCCGCTGAACGAGCGTATGCAGGTCATCGCCGATGCGGTCCGTACGTTGAGCGCGACGTTCGCCGAGGCCGTGGACGCCTTTATAGACCGGCTCAAATGTGCCGGCGCAGGGGAGACCGCACCCGGCCCGGGCGATCCTATGCCGTCCTTCCTGATGCCCGACGAGAAGGGGCGCTTGGTGTCATTGCAGCAGATTCTGCAGAACGGCCCAGCGGTCGTCGCGTTCCACCGCGGTCATTGGTGCCCCTATTGCCGCCTGAATGCCGTCGCGCTGAAGGAGGTGCAGGATCAGATTGGGCCGGCCCAGCTGGTGGCTGTCACACCCGAAGGGCGGAAATACACGACAGCGTTGAAGGCCGAAGCCGGCGCCGCCTTTCCCATCCTGACGGACATCGACAATGGCTATGCCCTGTCGATGAATTTGGCCATCTGGGTTGACGAGGCGATGTCGAGGCTCATCGCTGCCGCCGGGTGGAACATCCCCACATATCAGGGGAACGATTCTTGGATCCTGCCAATCCCGGCGACCTTCATCGTTGGATCGGACGGCAAGATCGTGGCGCGGTATGTCGATCCCGACTATCGCCGGCGCATGGAAATCGACGATTTGCTGGCTGCGCTCAAGGTGGCGCGTTAAGCAGGTTCTTTTGGGATAGACCGCACTTGCGACAGCCTGCCTTGAGTTGGGGGCTAGGAGCGGGCGGCGTAGCGATGCTGGCGCATCGCAAGCCACCCGCGACGACGATCCGCGGCCAAGGCAGGCTGTCCCTTCGGGTTGCAAGTGCGGTCTATCCCAAAAGAACCTGCTCAGCCGGAGGCGGCGATGTCCAGTCGGCCGCCCGCAAGAGATTCAGCAGGGCCGCCGCCTCCGGCGAGCGGCGGCGACCGGCCACCGTATAGATTGCAACCGTCCGCCGGAGTTTGAATTCCGGCAGGTTGAGCCGCCGGAAGCGGGAAGATTTGAGGGCGCTCGCTGGCACGATCGCGATTCCGAGATTTGCCTCGAGCATCACCGCCAGATCGGAATCAGTTTCGACCTGATGGGCGTTGTCGAGCGCGATCCCGTTCGCACCGAAGCTGTCAAGCTCGTCATTTGCCATCTCGCTTCCGGTCTGCACCAGCAAATGCTCATTCCGGATCAACTCGATCTGCAAAAGCTTTTCGTTCCGTCTGGCAAGCTCGTGTCCAGCGCCAACCAGAACGTCGAAGGATTCGGTGAACATCGGCCAGGCGTCGAAGCGTTCCCACTCGTCGCCGAGCGGCCCGGCCACGACGAGCTCGACGTCGCCATTCTTCAGCATCTGCCCGACTTCCAATCCGGTCCCGCGCCGGAGCTTCAGCTGGATTCCCGGAAATACGCGATAAAGTTCGGCCAGGGACCCGATCAGCAGCGCGCAATCGACCGTGCGCGATATGCCAATAGCAAGCGACGCCGTTTCGCCCGCTGCAACGGATCGCGCCAAGCTTTTCGCCGATTGCGCACTTTCGAGACATTGCCGAAGCAGCGGGAGCATCCGTTGGCCGAGTTCGCTCAGGTGCGAGAGGCGGCCCTCGCGCCGGATCAGTTCGCCGCCCAACTCGTCCTCCAACGCCTTGATCGCGCGCGTCAGAACAGGTTGTGTTACGTTGCACTGCTCGGACGCCCTGGTAAAATTCAGGGTGTTGGCCAGCGCGACGAAATATCGGACCTGCTGCATCTCCACGGACGGGGTCTCCACTTCAGCGACCGCAGCTGTTAATACCCGATTTGGAGACTGGAGACCAACGCGCAACTGTTAGACCCGACCTGTTTGCGGGAATTTTATGGGGTGGCAAACCCCGGATGGCGCATTCTGCTTGCGCGCGACTGAGGTAGGTGAGAGGCAGACTTCGGCGAATAAACCTTGGTATCGGGAAGCCCGGACCAAAAGCAAACGCGCATGTGCCCAAGTCTGATATTCCCCGGAGTCATTTTCATCCATAAGCTGCGGCGTTGTGGAGGCTCCGGGGGCGCATGAAAAACCTGATCACCAAGCTTCTGATCGCGTCTTCCGTCGTGGTCGCGTCCGTTCTCGGAATCGCGATGTACCGGGACGCCGGCGAAGCCGCGCGAGCGCCGCCTTCGGTGCCGTTCACCGTCTTCCGGAACGCCGTCTCGAACGCAGCGAACACGCGCGTGATCACGGTACACCCGGATGGGTACGTCGCTGAATTCAAGGACGGGACGAGGCCGATTACGACCCGTTGCACCGTCCATGCGGTCTGCGACAAGTTCATCAGCGACGAAGCAGCGCTCGCGCCGCACGGGCCCGAGATCGTATTCGAGGACGCGAAGACCACGTGGACCGGCCTCTTCGTCTCGGCAATGGATCCGATCCTGAAGATCCTGCTTCCGATCGGCATTCTCGTCTTCTTCCTCAATCGCTACCAACGTCAGGGCTTCAAGGGCGGAACGCCGATCGCCGAACGTCCGAAGATGCGCTTCGAGGACGTCGCCGGCGTGGACGAAGCCAAGGAAGAGCTCCGCGAAGTGCTCGACTTCATGCGGAACCCGGAACGGTTCAGGCACCTCAACAGCAAATCTCCGACCGGCGTCCTTCTCATCGGTCCTCCCGGCAACGGCAAGACGATGATGACGAAGGCCCTGGCCGGAGAGGCCAATTGCGCCTTCTTCAGCGTCGGGGCTTCACAGTTCGTCGAGATGTTTGTCGGCGTCGGCGCCAAGCGCGTCCGCGAGCTCTTTCGCGAAGCCCGCAAGCATGCCCCGTCGATTATCTTCATCGACGAGATCGACGCCGTCGGCCGCGAGCGTGGAAGCCAGGTGGGCAGCCATGGCGAGCAGGAGCAGACGCTGAACGAGCTGCTGGTCCAGATCGACGGGCTCGAGAGCAATGCCGGCGTGATCGTCGTCGGCGCCACCAACCGGGCCGAAATGCTGGACAAGGCCCTGCTGCGTCCGGGCCGTTTCGACCGCCACGTGGTCGTCTCGCACCCAGACATCCGTGGACGCGAGAAGATCCTCGGCGTCCATTCCAAGAAGACGCCGCTCGAGCCTGGCCTTGCGCTCAAGGACATCGCCCGCGGCACGCCCGGCTTCTCGGGCGCCGACTTGGCGAACCTCGTCAACGAGGCGTCGATTCATGCCGCCCGGCGCTCATCCAAGATCGTCGCGCGTTGCGACTTCGAGGCGGCGAAGGACAAGATTATGATGGGCGCGGAGCGTCGGACTCTTGCCATGACGGACCACGAAAGGGAGATCATCGCCTATCACGAGGCCGGACATGCGCTGGCGTCGCTCAAGGTCCCGGTCTCCGACCCTATTCACAAGGCGACGATTGTCCCACGCGGACGCGCCCTCGGCATGGTGGTCCGCTTCCCGGAGAGGGACCGGGTCTCGATGTCCAAGTCCCGCATCCTGGGCGACCTCGTGGTCGCCATGGCCGGACGCGCCGCCGAGGAGCTCATCTTCGGCGAGGATGAGGTCACCACCGGCGCCTCGAACGATCTCGAGAACGCCGCCAAGCTGGCGCGAAGCATGGTCACGGAGTGGGGCTTCAGCGAACGCCTCGGCCCGGTCTTCTTCGGCGACACGGGAACCCGGGACAGCTGGGCCTCCGGCGACACCGGCCGCGCCATCGACGAGGAAGTGAAGGCGATCGCGGACAAGGCGCTTTTTCAAGCGCGCGCCATCGTCCGCGACAATATTGATGCACTGAAGCGGCTGGCCGCGGCGCTGCTCGACCGCGAAACCCTGACCGGAGACGAGATCGTCTCGATCGTAAACCAGGCCGCCGAAGCGGTCTGAGGAAGAACCAGGCGCCAGGCGTCGAGGCGACGGTTGACCAGACCATGCGTGCCGGCGACCAATTGGATGGTTCGATTCGAACTCAGACGGTCGTCTATGCGACCGACGGATGTGTCCAATAGCAAAAAAGGCCTTTTCCGATAACTATGAATCGGATCGAGCCTTTGCGCGCCTCGCAAATGGAAACTTCAGACAGGACACTTCGTAAAACCTTAGAGTGGGGAGAGTCATGGATGTCGCATATGTCTCCGCGTTCTCTGCGCTTGGCGGATCGGTCGTGGGCGGCCTGATATCGGGTATCGCTACGTGGCTGTCACAACAATCTCAAGTTCAAGCGGTGCATCGCGCGCATCAGATTTCCCATCGCGAGGACCTTTTCCGGGATTTCATCATCGCGGCGTCCAGGGCTTACGGGAAGGCGATGATGAGCCAAGAGCCTGATTTTCAGGACTTGGTCGAGATGTACAGCACGATCAATAGAATACACGTATTATGCTTGCCGCAGACTGTGTCGTGCGCCGAACTGGTCGTCCATGCAACGCTCGAAACTTACTTCCAGCCGAAAAAAACGCTCCGCGATATACTCGATATGATGAAGTCGGGTACTGAAACCAACCCGCTGAGCGAATTCAACGTGGCGGCGCGAGAGGAACTCCGGAGATTGGCCGCGCAGTAAGGCGCGAACTCAGGAGTCTGCTCCGCAAAAGGACCTTCCCCATGCCCCTCGAACGACGCACCCTTTTGGCGGCCGCGCCGGCGCTGATCGCCTGGTCGGCGTTCGCACAGGAGGCGCCGCCGGCGCTCACAACCTATGAGCGCGAGACCGGCGGCCGGCTCGGCGTTTACGCCGAAAACCTTGCCACCGGCGCCAAGATAGCCTGGCGCGCCGACGAGCGCTTCGTCATGTGCAGCACCTTCAAGGCCTCGCTCGCTGCCTGCGTCCTCGCGCGGGTCGACCGCAGCCAGGATCAGCTGGAGCGCATGATCCCGTTCGGGCCACAAGACCTGTTCGACTATGCGCCCGCGGCGAAGCAGAACCTGGCCCAGGGCGCCATGTCGGTGGGCGACATGTGCCAGGCCGCCGTGGAGCTGTCCGATAATACCTGCGCCAACCTGCTGCTGGCGCGGATCGGCGGCCCGACCGCGCTGACCGAATTCTGGCGCGCAACCGGCGACGCGGTGACGCGCCTGGATCACACTGAACTTGAGCTGAATCGCTCGCCGCCGGGCGATCCGCACGATACGACCACGCCCGCTGCCATGGCGGGCAATTTGCGCCGCCTCGTGCTGGGGACGGTCCTGTCGCCGGCTTCTCGCGAACGCCTCACCGGCTGGATGCTGAACTGCAAGACCGGAGGCAACCGGCTGCGCGCCGGCCTGCCCACGGACTGGAGGATCGCCGACAAGACCGGCAATAACGGCAAGGACGCCGCCGGCGACATCGCCGTGGCCTGGCCCAGACCCGACGCGCCGGTGCTGATCTCAGCCTACACCCAAGGCGGCGCGCCGACTCCTCAGCAGCTGGAGGCCGTCTTCACGGAAATCGGGCGGATGGCGGGCCAGCTTCTGGGTTGACGTTTTGGTCATCATTGCGGCCTGCGCGCCTATGTGGTGCGTGCAGTCCGGCGCTTGCGTTGACCCGCCGTCACGGCGTCGACCGATCGACCTGTCGCGGAGCGCTTCGGCGTTGGGGAGTCCGTGTGACACAAATCTTCTACAAAACGGCGGAAATTCCTGGCGACGACGCGCACCCCGTCCTCGACGTCCTCCATCCATGTGTGGAACGCAGCGGCGTAGCAGAAATCATCCAGCTGGCTGAGGAGCAGGCGCGCATCAACTCTCGCCATCCGTCCCGCGGGTGAGTTTTCGACGAGACGTGCGAGCACCGGGCTGGAACCGGCGAAGACTTCGATGACCTGCCCGCTGATCCGATCCATGATGGGCGCGAACTCCGGCTCGATGGTCATCATTTGCCGAAAGGCAGAGACCAGGGTCCTCTCCTGACGATAGAAGCCTAGAATTGTCCTGATCCATTGAGCAAAGTCTTGCTCCGTCAGCTCCTGCTTGCCGGCGAGGCCACTGTAGAGTTCGAACAGGCGTGGCCAGAACTCGTCGTGCAGAGCAGTGCCGACGGCAAATTTACTGGCGAAATGACGATAGAAGGTGGCTCGACTGACTTCGGCGCGAGCGATGATGTCTTCGACCGCCACCAGCGCATAGGGCAGCTCCTCGAGCACATCCCGCGCAGCAGCGATCAGGCGATCGCGGCTATCCTGCTTCTGACGCTCTTGGTGCGTGACCCGTCCGTTGGACCGGCCGCGCGCATTGGGCCGAGGCCGCCCGCCGGCAGGCTTCCCAGGCATCTTGGCAGGGCGTGTCGACGTAATCCGATCCATTCCCGAGTCTTCACCCGATAGCAGAATGACATATTGAGGAACGGCGCGTCAGAAGGGGAGTCGTGATGCCGCCTGACCGGGCGTCCGGCATTTGGCATCCGACGCACTTGACAGATTATATGTCTATACATAGTGTCTCACGTGGTCGATAAAAAGCCGGGCGCCGATTTGCGCGATCCCGGACCTCAAGATCACCGATTGGGGAGGCGCTCATGGGCAATATTATTCGCTTCGCGCTGTTGGCCTGTACCGCTTACGGAGCTCTGCTCGCGCTTCAACCGCAGAGCTTGACCGCCCGCGCGCAAGAGCTGTCGAGCGGCAACCAGGGGTTGGAGGAGGTTGTCGTCACCGCGCGGCGTGTGGAGGAAAAGCTGCAAGCGGTTCCGATCGCGGTGACCGCATTTACTGCGAAGGATCTGCAGGAGCAGCAGATCCTCAATTTCGGCGATATCGGAAACAAGATTCCGAATTTCGACATTCAGCAGCAGTTCGGCGAGCCCGCCACGCCGCTATTCATCCTGCGGGGCTTCGCAACCGGCGACCTGAACCCTTCCGTAGACTCGCCGATCGGCTTGTACATCGACGGGGTCTATCTGGGACGCGCAGTCGGCGCCGCCTTCGACATCGCGGATCTTGAACGGCTGGAGGTCGAACGCGGACCGCAGGGCACATTGTTCGGGCGCAACAGCGAGGGCGGCGCCGTCAACTTCATCACGGCGAAACCGACCGGCGAATTCGGCGGCCATCTTGAAACAACGTTCGGGGACTATGGCCAGGCGCGCGTGAAGGGAACGGTCAATCTCCCCGAATCCAACGGCCTTTCGGCCCGCATCACGGTTCTGCACGACGAGCACGACGGATATGTGCGGAACCTGACGCCCGGCCGGACCTATAATCTCGGACCGACCTTTGGGACCATAAGCTCCGCCAGCGATTTCGGCGGCAAAGATGAGACCGCGGTCTTTGCCGCGGTCCGTTACGTCGCCACCGATGACCTGACGTTCGACTATACTTTCGACTACACCAGCCAGACCGAGACGGAGCTGGCCACGCAGCTGCTCGGTTTTGACAACACGCCGACCGAACAACTCGTCAAAAATACTATCTTCGGCACCATTCCGCTCGGCACCGTGACCGCAGTCAGCACCAGCCGGTTGGACGCCGTGCCGCTCGACTTCACGAGCCCCGGTCATCTGGAAGTGCTTGGGCACAGTCTGACGGTGCAATATGACCTGAACGACAACATCAGGCTGAAAAGCATCGCGGCCTATCGCAGCATGCGCGAGGATTCCGGGGGCAACGACATTGACGGCAGTGCTGTCAATGTGGGCGTGCCTTTCAACGTCATCTCGTCGATCGCCAGGCGCGCCCAGCACCAATGGTCCGAGGAGGCGCAAGTCATCGGAAGCTATGAGAGATTCAACTGGCTCGCTGGTTTCTTCTGGTTCCAGGAGCATGGCTTCCAGAACGGCCCGGTTTTCGTATTCAGGTCCTTTCCCGGTAATTCGGCCGTGCCGCTGACGGCCGCCGACTTCAGTGCGGGCTCTATCGGGACCGCTGTCAACACGTCTTTAGCGGCATACTTGCACAGCACGTACCACCTGACCGACGAGATCGACATCAGCGGCGGTGTACGCGATTCAAATGACGACCGATATTTCCAGAAATGGACCCCGCCCGGCGGCAGCGTCGCGCTGGCAGGCTATCCGTTGCGCGCAAACTATAATCATTGGGACGGCGATGCCACGCTGACCTATAAATTCCTACCCGACGTCAACGCGTATGCCCGCTTTGCAACGGGTTATCTGTCGGGAGGAATTCTTGCGACAAAAGCGTATTCCCCCGAGGTCGTGAAGTCGTATGAGCTGGGCCTGAAGTCCGAGTGGTATGATCATCGCCTTCGCCTGAACCTCGCCGGCTTCTACGAACACCGGCGGAACATACAGATCGAAACATTCGATCCTTCGATCGGGACATTCATCGATAATTTCGGAAGCGCGAATCTCCATGGCCTCGAGTTTGAGGCCACCGCCGTTCCGATCAACGGGCTGACGCTCACGGCGAATCTCGGCTGGATTACGACGCCGAGCGCATCGAGCCAGACCGGCGGCGCACCGGCCAGGTCGCTCGTGCCGCCGAAGAATTTGAGCTTGAGCGCCGAGTACGAATTCCCGAAATTCGAGAACGGGATGTATGCGTCGGCGCGCCTGGACGCGAATTGGGTCGATGATCATTATGAGATTCCGTTTGCGCTGCAGAACACCGCCCTGGATCAGCAAGCTGCAATCGCCAAAGCCAATTGGCTGGTCAATGCGCGCGTCTCGCTGCTGGATATACCGGTGAACGGCGGTCAATATCGGGCGCGGGTATCCCTATGGGCACGAAACCTGCTCGACTCGCACGAACTGGAATTCTCCCGCGATCTCGGCCTGGCAGTCGTGGGAAATTTCCAAATCCCACGGACATTTGGGGCCGATCTCGCAATCGACTTTTGACCGCGCGCCCGCCGCCAGGGCGGGCCAGGGCGGGGCACCGACGCCTCAGCAGCTGGAGGGCGTCCTCACGGAAATCGGGCGGATGGCGGGCCAGCTTCTGGGCTGATCGTCAATGCCCGCCCGTCATGGCGGTCCAGGTCCGAAGACGCGGCCAGAGTACTCAAAGGGGCTAGCTTATAATAGCTTACAGGTCCTCCTCCCACCCAATGATAAAGCTGTCCGGCACAGTTCCTTATCGGGGTCCTCATAGCCGGATAGGAGGATTGCGTCATGGGGAAGCGTTTCGCAGCGGAGTTTATCGGAACCCTTTGGCTCGTTCTCGGCGGATGCGGCAGCGCCGTTCTCGCCGCCGCGTTTCCGAATGTCGGCATCGGACTTTTGGGCGTGTCGTTCGCCTTCGGGCTGACCCTCCTGACGATGGCCTATGCGATCGGACATGTGTCCGGCTGCCACCTGAACCCGGCGGTGTCCGTCGGGCTCTGTGCCGGGGGACGTTTTCCCGCCTCGGACCTGATCCCCTACATCATCGCGCAGGTTCTCGGCGGGATCGCCGGCGCGGGGATCCTCTATGTCATCGCCAGCGGCAATCCCGCTTTCGACGCCCATGCGGGATTCGCCGCCAACGGTTACGGCGAGCATTCGCCGGGGCACTATCCACTGGTCTCAGGTCTGGTGTCGGAAATCGTCATGACTTTCGGATTTCTGTTCGTGATCATGGGATCGACCCATGGCAGCGCGCCCAAGGGCTTTGCGCCCATCGCTATCGGCCTCTGCCTGACGCTGATCCATCTGGTCAGCATCCCGATCACCAACACTTCAGTCAATCCCGCGCGCAGCACGGGACCGGCGCTGTTCGTCGGCGACTGGGCCATCGGCCAGCTTTGGCTGTTCTGGGTTGCGCCGCTGGTCGGGGCGGCGCTGGCTGGGGTCGTCTATCGCTGGGTGGGTGGAGCGAGCCCGCTTCCCGTCGCTGTCGTCGGCGACACTGGGGCGCCCACGATCGCAGCTCAAACAGGTTGATAATCTCTGTCGTCATTCCCGCGAAAGTGCCCTTTCGCGGGAATACGATCTAAGGGTGCGGAGAGCTTGTGTGGCTGAAGGCCGCTCATCCGCCCGCGGCGACGCGCCCGGCGATTCTGCCGAATGCCAGCGCATCGGCGATGTGAAATCCGCCGTCCTTGCACCAGCTATAGGTCGAGCTGACCGTGCCGGCGGCAAAGAGGCCCGCAATCACCTCGCCGAAGGGATTCAGCACCTGGGCCTTCTCGTTTCGCCTGGGGCCGCCATTGCTCCAGGCCAGAACGGGCTCGGACGTGAAGCAATAGAACGGAGGCTCCGCCAGAGGGATCAGCGTCCGGGGATCGCGACCGAACTGCTCGTCTTCGCCGGCCTCGCAGTACCTGTTATAAAGCGATACCGTCTTCTCAAGCGCAGCCGCGTCCAACCCGATCTGGGCCGCCAGGCCGGAGATCGTGTCGGCCGTCTTGATCCAACCCTTTTCGACTTCCACGCTGTTGTCGTCGCTCCAGCGATATTTTTCGACCAGCAAGTTCCACCCCACCGGCATATCCTGCGGCGACGGCACGATCGGACCGGCGCGCCGGGTGCGCTCATCGAATATCACGTGCGCCAGCCGGGTCGGATACAGCTCGTACCGGCCATGGATCAGCGCATGACCATGCCGGATCTGGACGTTCTCGTCGACGAACCGCGCTCCGTCCGGTCCGACGAAAATATAGCTTTTCGCGCCGACCAGCCCGAGGGTCGCAAATCCCGCCCGAAAATCGGCGGTCCGGATGCCGGTGATCGTCATCATGTTGTCCATGTGCCAAAGGTCCGCCCCGACCTTCAGCGCCATCCGGTGCCCGTCGCCAGTCGTCGCGGCCGCTCCCCAGGTCGGGCAATCGGACAGACCGAGATAATCGCGCACCATCTCCGGATCGTTTTCAAAGCCGCCTGTCGCCAGCACGACGCCCCGCAGCGCCCCGACCCGAAACGGCTTGCCGCGGCGGAGCGCAACAACGCCGATCACACGACGGGTCTCGTCGAGACTCAACTCCTGCCCCGGCGTCTCGTACAAGACCTCTATGCCCCGTGAACGAACAGCGGATTCGAGAAAGTCGAACAGCAGCCCGTTCCCCAACTGTCCGTCGATACCGAGATAGCCGCCATAGCAGTCGCTGCCGTCCAGTTCGGGATATTCGGGACGATAATCGGCATGCCGGCCGACGCTGGCACCGAGGCTTTTCAGCCAGCCTGTGTTTCTGGCGGTCTCCTGCGCCCAGGCCTGGATGACCGGCTGCGGCAGCTTGTAACCGCAGCACAGGCTTTCGAGATAGGCCGCGGCGCGGGCAGGATCGACGTTGTCGAACCAGATCCCGCCGGACACTCTCGTATTACCGCCGGAAAAGGGTTCCGGCATCTTCTCCAGGATCACGACCTTGGCGCCCCGATCATGCGCTTCGAGCGCCGCGGCGGATCCGGCCGCGCCACAGCCCAGCACGACAATGTCGGCTTCCAGATCCCAGGCGGTTTCAAGCGGAGTCACGATATCCTCATCCTGGTCAGCGCGGCCCATAGGGCTGGAGCAAATGGTTGCTGAGGTCGCCGAACAGAGACATCTCCTCGCGCCGTTCGGTGAAGCGCCAATTCCCGTCGACCTTTTCAAAGCGGTCATAATACGTGCCGCCGATGATCGGCTGCAGCGTCATCGTGTCGGTCGACTGGAAAACGATCACATAGGATTGGGTCTTCGCCCGTCCCGGACCGTCCGGCTCGATGATCAGGTTTGTCGTCACGTGGCGGGTGCGCGGCCTGCCATCGGCCTCCGGATAGAACCGCGTCCATTGCCGGAATATCTCCGCCATCCGGTTTTGCCCCGCGCGCGACCACGGTTCGGCCTCGTCCGGCATATAGACGTCGGCGTGGTCGAACAGGGCGCCAACCTCGTCGATCTTGCCACGGTCCAGGAGATCGGCATAGCGATAAACCAGGTTCTGGATCGCGAAATAGTCCAGGGCATCCATGAGCCGTCTCCCCATTCGGTCAAGCGCTAAAAATCGGCGGTCAGGTCGAATCCGACCGCCAGCGGGCGGTTATAGGTGTCGGTGCCGAAACCCAGCGCGCCGAAGTCGATGCCGGCCACCCGTTCGTGGCGATCCAGCAGATTGGTGATCCAAAGCTGCGCCTTCATGTTCTTCGTCCAGCTTCCCACCGGAATATGGTCGAGGATCGCCCGGACCGAGAGGTCGTGATAGGCATCGGATGCGACCTGATCGTTGAACGGGTTGAGGCGATCGAGCGGGAAGAACGCCCGCGCGCTCTTGAAGGCATAATCCGTCCTGACGGTCAGGTCGCCGATCGACATCGGGTCGAACTCATACTGCAGGCCGATATTGAGCGTGGCCTTGGACACGTAAGGAAACTTCGCCTCGTTCGCGACATTGATGGTCCTGCCGGTGGCGGGGTCGAACGTGAGGTAGGTTTGATATTCGGGGTCGACATAGCCGAACGACCCGTCGAGCTGCCATCCGCTGCCCAACAGGGCGGTAAGCTCGAGCTCGCCACCGCGATAGACGGCCTTGCCCGCATTGGTCACGATCGTCGCCTCAGTGCCGCTTGGCAGCAGGATGAACTGGTCGATCTGCAGATCGTCGTAATCGGTCTCGAAGATGGCGGCGTTGATCCGCAGACGTCTGTTGAACCAGTCGGATTTGAGGCCGGCTTCGTAGACGATCGCCTTTTCGGGGTTATAGGGCGGCTGCAACGCACCCGGATTATATCCGCCCGATTTGTAGCCGGTGGCAACGCGGATATAGGTCATCAGCGCGTCGGTCCACTGATAGTTGAGCGACGTCGCCCAGCTGAGATTATGCCAATTGTTGGCGAGGTTCTGCGAACCGGTGAGGGCCTCGTTGCTGTAGTCGGATTCGCTTAAGGTCTTTTCGTCGCGCGTGTAGCGTAGGCCGAAGGTCAGCTCGACCTTATCGTCCAGCACGGGCGGCGTGTACGAGCCCTGGCCATAGGCGGCATAGGATTTGGAATCCAAGCCGTAAATGCGGTTTGTCGTGATGTTGAAGCCGACCGGCGGCGTCACGAACGTGAAGAAATTGGCGTTCTTGCCTGATCCGTGTTCCTCGAAGAAGAACAGTCCCGCGACATATTTGAAGCGATCGACGGTCCCCGACGCCTGCAGCTCGTCCGAGATCTGATACTGGCGATCGTGAATGCGCACCGTGTAGAACGGGTTTACCAGACCGACGCCGACCGTTCCGGTTACCGGATCGAACAGAAGGCCCTTGAGGTTACCCTCGCCCTGCGGCGGATGCTCGTCCATCGCCATCGAACGGTAAGCCGCAATATTCTTGAACCGCA
>CAZVYC010000073.1:302-20686 GCA_964631425.1 uncultured Rhodospirillales bacterium | reverse complement strand
ACGCTGACGATCGATAAGGCGCTTTACATGACGGGGCATGGCACTGGGGTCGGGAGCCGCCTCGCCAGCATCACGTATGGCGACGGTACGGTGTTGTCGACGGCGAACTCCAACGTCTGGGCGGCGCCGCTAACGTTCACATGGGTCGGCACCGCGGCAAACACGACGCTGACCGGCACTCAGTTCGGCTCGAACGTGTTCGATCTCGGGCCCGGCAGTGATCAGGTGATGGCCGGCCCCTACGAGAACAACACCTTCGTGTTCGATAAAGGCGACGGCCAGGCGACGGTCAACCTCAACGGCAATACCGGGACGGATATCATCCAGCTCGGCTCCGATATCGCCTTTTCCGATGTGACGTTTGGCGTCAATTCGTCGGGCAGTGCGACGCTGACGCTCAACGACACCGGCGATAGCCTGACTTTCAAGGGCACGGCGCATCTGCCGTTGGTGCAGCTAACATATGCCGGTGCCTCAATTTACTTCAAAGAAGGCTCCGCCAGCGCCGATTCATTGATTGGGAGCGCCGGCGCTACGCTGTTCGATGGCCGTGGCGCATCAGCCGGTTCTCAGGATTACGAGCAGGGCGTGGGTGGCGGCGACATTTTTCTCTTCAATCAGGGTTACGGTCACCTCGAGATCAGTGAGAATGATCCCTCGTCCAATCCCGCCAATGTCCTGAAATTTGGCCCGGGGATCACGGCGACGCAGATCAAGGTCACCGCCGACAGCTCCGGAAATCTCTATCTGACTAACGGGACTGCCGGTGATCAGGTCAAGCTCGACAGCGCCCTGAAAGGCGTTCCCTACGGGGTTCAGGTCGCTCAATTTGCCGATGGTTCGGGCCTGACCAAGGCGCAGATGATCGCGTTGGAAACCACGGGCACGACCGCTGCCGATACGCTATATGGCAGTACCGGAGCCGACGTTTTTGATGGCAAAGGGGCTCCGGCGGGATCGAAGGACGTCGAGATCGGCAACGGCGGCGGAGATACATTTATTTTCGACCAGGGCTATGGTCAACTGGAGGTGAACGAGGTCGATAGTTCGTCCAGTCCACATAACACGCTGCAGTTGGGGGCGGGAATCACTGCGGCCCAGGTCGCGGTATCGGTAGACAGCGCGAATAATGTTTATTTGACGGATGGAACCGCAGGCGACCAGATCAAGCTCGACTCCGAAATGGCAGGCTCATCGTACGGTGTGCAGTTCGTGACGTTCACGAATGGCACGAGCTGGACGCAGCAGCAGCTCCAGGCGATGGCGGATACCGGCTCGCCCAGCAACATAAGTTTGTACGGAACCCCAGGTGCAGACACTCTGGATTCCAAAGGCTACGCGCATTATGCGAACGGCAATGGCGGCGCTGATACCTTCGTTTATAATACCGGCTACGGCAGGCTCGAGGTCGTCGATTGGTTCGCGCCGGGTTCGACCGGACCGACCGTCGCCTTCGGGAGCGGCATCAGCGCCGCCAATGTCGTGGTGTCCGCCGACGCGAACGGCAATGCCTACCTGACGGTCGACGGGAACGGCGATGTGGTCCAGCTCGACGGCGAGATGACCGGCCCGGACGGGTCGAACCACCTCCACGGCGTGACTTCGGTGACGTTCGCCGATGGCACGACCTGGACTCAGCAGCAAATCCAGGCGCTGGCAGATATCGGTTCACCCGGGAACACCAGCCTCTACGGAACATCGGGTGCGGACACTCTGGACCCCAAGGGTTATGCGCACTATGCCCAGGGCAACGGCGGAAACGACACGTACATCTTCAACACCGGATACGGGCAGCTGACGATCAATAATTCAGGCGGCAGTTCTGCTCACGGGCAGCTCGATTTTGGAGCTGGGCTTACCGAGCAAAATCTGTGGTTCGCGCGGTCCGGCAATAATCTTGTGATCGACAGCATCGGTACGAACGACAGCGTGATTGTGCAGGGATGGTTTGGCGGAAGCCCGGGTGCGACATTGTCTGAAATCGTCGGCTCAGATGGCGAGATGATCGACGCCCAATTGAGCCAGTTACTTTCTGCTATGGCGACTTATGTCCCCCAAAATTCGGGATTTAATCCGGTAACCGCCAGCCAAATGCCGGCGGATTCCACCCTCCAATCCGCAATTGCTGCATCATGGCACCATTGATATTCATCTGCCTCTGCGATACGGCTGAAGCGGACGTTAAATTAATGTCTCTCATCCCAAGAATCCTGCCTAAAAGGTCCGCTCCACGCTGATCAGCACGAACGCACGGTCAGCCAGGGGCTGCTGGTCCGTCGTGCCGATGAATTCAGTCAGCGTAAGATTGGCTTTCCAGACCGAGAGATAGGTGGCGGAAACCCCGATCTCGAAATCGCCGGCCCCGGCATTTTGCGCGTAATAGTTCAGGCTGTGGCCGGTCAGGTTGTATCCCAGCCCGACAGGCACGGTCAGGTCCACATTGGGCAGCACCTGGAAATAGTGCGGCTCGACCAGAAACCGTGCCTTCGCGGCGAATCCGTACCAGCGACCAGGGGCGATGGCGCCGGTGGTTATGCCGACGACATCGTCCGCGGCGACCTCCGCGCTCAAATCCGCGCTGTCCCAGATCGAGCCCCGGCCGACCGTCGTGGTCGCGGACAGCTGCGCATGGATCGCATCACCTTTGACATAGGTCCTCTGGCCTCTGGCCGGCGGGATCGCGGCCTGTTCATCGGGCGAGCCGTACGGGACGAGCGGCATGTTCTGCCGGGCTGAGATCTCGCCCGCGATGCTGCTGTCGCCCAGGTGGGAACTGAAGCTCGCTCCATAGAGCTTGATGCCCGTCGGATAGGTCAGCCAATAACTGCCGGGCGCATTGCTGCTCCTGCCGGGCACGATGACGACATCCGGCTCCTTCGCGTTGAACCGGAGCGCATAGAGCCCGAGATCCAGGTCGCCTAATGTGATGTGGAGTGCCGCGCCATATTGGCCGCGCGCCGGCGCCTTCCGATCGCTCACCCGAGTCACGGCCTGGCCTGACGGCAGGAACAGCCGGCCCGCACCCGCGCCGATGAAGTCCGTATAATCAAAATAGCTGCCGTCACCCGGCTGCCGCGACGGGCGCCACTCGAATTGGTCGTAGAGGGAAATCGCTACGTTCGGCAGTGGCTGCACCGTCGCGGACAGCTGAGTGACCGGGAGGTAGATGTCGCTGGTATAGGCGCTGGTATAGGCGCTCTGCACGCCCATAGTCCTGGTATAATCCGTCGGTGTCTGCGCGGATGCGATCGAGTTGGTGTCATAGAACAGGCTTTCCCCCCACAGCAGCGTCTGACGACCCAGCCGGGCCGAGACAGGGATGTCCGCAATGGTGAAGCTGTCATAGGCGAACAGGTCGCCAAGCTCGGCATACTGTCCGTACAGATCGCGAACGGCAGGGGCAAACCTGGTGCTCGGCACCGAGGTGACGTTATAGGTCGCTTCGGAGCTGTTGGCGGTGCGCATGTGGTAGACCGTGTCATACCAGCCGTCGGCGCTGGCATGCAGGCCCAGATCGCCGTGCGACAGGTCGAGCTTCGACATCACGTCCAGGCGGTTCGAAATCAAGCCCTGCGTGAAATTGCGATCGCCGTCATCGCTGTTGGGATAGGAGATCAGGTCGCCGCTGCGCGGCTCGATCCGGAAGGCGGCGCTGTAGCGCACAGTGTTGTCCCAGCGCAGGATGAAATCGTCCCCGCTATAGAGCTCGCCCGCCTTTGCCGGTGCGCTGGACAGAATCGCCCCCACGGTCGCCGCGCACAGGCGGGGCAGCCAGGATAGGGCGGTCGCGCGCCGGGAAGGAGGGTTGGCCATTGCGAGCTTCTTGCCGTGGCACGGAGTTGACTCTAGGTTGCGGCGCGTCCGCCGGACTATCTCCCCAGAAAACGCGGCGTTTTGCACGAGCTATGCGAGTCCTTGGCAACTTGTACGCCTGCCTGCTGGCGGCCCTCGTCCTTGCAGGGTTCCCGGCTGCGGCCGCCGTGTCCGATCAGGAAGCCGCGCAGCTGAAGGCGCAGCTGACTCCGGTGGGCGCGGAGCGCGCGGGAAACCCGGCCCGCACGATACCCGCGTGGACCGGCGGCGACACTGAGAGCCCGCCCGACTACCGGCAGGGAGCCCAACGGCCCGATCCCTTCGCGAACGAGAGGCCGCTCTTCTCGATCACGGCGGCGAATTTCCAGGACTATGCGGACAAGCTGCCGGATGGCGTCAAGCGCCTGTTCGAGAAAAACCCGGATTACCGCATGGATATCTACCCGACCCACCGCACCGCTGCCGCGCCGGACTGGGTCTATGACAACATCTTCCGAAACGCGACGCGCGCGCACGCCGCGCCCGAAGGGATTGCCTACGGTGTAGAGGGAGCGGCGGGCGGTATCCCGTTTCCCATCCCCAAGGACGGCTTCGAGGCGATGTGGAACCATCTGCTCGCCTTCTGGGGGGCGGCGCGTGAGCTGACGGTCAGCACCTATGTGGTGTCTGCCGATGGCACGGTCGAGAAGGCCAGTGCCTACAAGGAGATTGCGGACTTTCCCTACTATGATCGGAACGCCACGCCCGACTCGTTCGACGGCTATTACTTCAAGACCCTGCACATGGCCGTCGCTCCGCCGGCCAGGATCGGCGAAGGCTATCTTAACTGGCAGCCGATCAATACCAAGCGCTACAACTTCGCCGCGTGGCGGCTGCTGCCCGGCGAGCACCGCGTCCGCAAGGCCCCGGCGATCTCCTATGACGTGCCGGACACCGACGCGGCCGGCTTCATGAGTCTCGACGAGTACTACATTTTTTTCGGCGGCCTCGATCACTACGACTTCAAGCTCCTCGGTAAGGCCGAGATGTACGTGCCGTATAACAACAACCGGCTGTACACCCGCCCGGTGAGTGAAATTCTAGGGCGCGCGCATGCCGATCCCGACGATTTGCGTTACGAACTGCACCGCGTCTGGGTCATCGACGGCACCCTCGCCAAGGGGGCGCACGACATCGTCGCCCATCGGCGCCTCTATCTCGACGAGGATACCTGGCTCGCGGTGTATAGCGACTCCTGGGACGAGCAGGGCAATCTGTGGAAGTTTGGGCAGGCGACAATGTACCTGATGCCCGACGTGCCGGCGGTTATCATCGGCAGCCAATTCGTCTATGATTTCGAGCTCGGCGGCTATGCCTTCGGGTTCGCCTTCAATGAAGAGCCCAAGGCATACATGGTCACCCCGCCGCACCCGGCCACGCTGTTCAGCCCGGAATCGCTGTCTGCGCATTCGGTGCGATAAGTACGTCAAACGGTGAGACCGATATAGGCCAGACTGGCCAGCTTCTGCATGGCCGCCACCGAGACGTTGCCGGCCATGACCATGCTGATCTGGTCGTCCTGCCACACGCAGATCCTGAGGCCGTTGCGCTCGAACTGGTCGAACCGCGGCTTGCCGTCGGAGCGGCGCAGGTAAAGGGTGAACAGCCGGTTCTCGCTATCGTGATAGGAAAGCTCCGCGGCGTTGCCATAGAAGCGAATGGACGTGAGCTGATAATCCATCCGGCTCAAGTCCGGCACCTTGATGTTCGACGCCACAATTCCGCTCAGCACTGCGTTGTAGCGCCGCGCATCGGCCACGCCGTTGACCGCGACGAGCTTCTGGACGGCAAGCGCCGTTTCCCGCGCATCCAGCGCCAGCTGGACGACGTCGCCGCTCTCTCCGGCCGGCCGCAATCCCCAATAGGTCCCGCCTACGCCCACCATCACCAGAAGAAGAGCCGCGACTGCGCCCATCAGGCGCCAGTTCGTCGTCCGTGCCGGGGCTGCGCCGGCCTGGGCAAGCGCAATCCACTCATTCGGCAGCGGGCGATCGATCAACGGTCCATAGATGCCTTTCAGCAGCGCCTTGTCGGCGCGGTACGCGGCCGCACGCGCTTCGAGCGCCGGATCCGTCTCGATCGCGGCTTGGACCTTTTTGGACTGGTCCGTATCGAGTTCGCCATCGATGAATGCGTGCAGATCGATCTCGGTGATGTCGGGCTGGTCGCTCACGGCTTTTATTTCAATCCCATGCGCAAGGGGATGATTTCGGCGCCTTCGCCCTGCCTGATGGCGCGAAGCCGCTCGCGGGCCCTTGCAAGCCGCGACATGACGGTGCCAATCGGGATGTCGAGCTCATCGGCGATTTCGCGATAATTCAGCTCCTCTACACTGACAAGCAGCAATATCTCGCGATGTTCCACGCTCAGCTGGTTGAGCGCCTTGACGAAATCCCGGATCGCGCCGGTGTCGGCCGGCGGCGTGCTCAGCTCGACGCGGTCGGTCAGCTCAGTGATGTCCTGCTCCTCGCCCCGGCTCCGCCCGCGGCGGATTTCGTCTGTGTAGAGGTTACGCAAGATACGCCTCAACCAGCCAGCCATGCGGGGCAGTTCTCGAAGCTGTCCGGCCTGCCGCAAGGCGCGCTCCACGCAGTCCTGCACCAGGTCGTCCGCCAGCGCGGCATTCCCGACCAGCGCCACCGCATGCCGCCTGAGCGCAGGAAGCTGTGCGAGAAGCGCGTTGGTGAACTGCGGAGAACTCGTCACGGCAGGTCTGTCTCCGAAACCGCATCAGCAAACCACTCCCGACTGGCGCCGCGCCTGTTCCCCTTCGGTTCAAGATATGTCTTAATCCGCAGGGTACCAGGAGCGACGCACGGCCGTATCGCATCCCTTCGCCAATAAGACGGAATTCCTAGCAATTTTATTCCTTTCCCAGGCTGGGGGATAGTGTCGGGCTCGCCGCTTCAGCGCGCTTTTTGCGGTGCAGCATTTCGAACGGTGTCTTGACCAGGATGAGGAGATCGAGCGTCAGGCAGGCATGCTCGACGTACCAGATGTCGAGGTCGACGCGCGCCTGCATATCGGCAAGCGTCGGCGTGGCACCCCGCGCGCCGTTGACCTGCGCCCAGCCCGTGATCCCCGGCTTGACACGTTGGCGAGCGGCATATCGGACGATGCATGCCGCATAAAACAGGTCATGGGCGACCGCGTGGGGCCTGGGCCCTACCAGCGACATCTCCCCGGACAGCACGTTGACGAGCTGCGGCAGCTCGTCGAGCCCCAGCACCCGAAGCACGCGTCCGATCCGCGTGACCCGCGGATCCTTGCTGGTTGCCTGGACAATTGTCGCGCCATCTTCCCGGACGTTCATCGTGCGGAATTTGAGGATCCGAAACGGTCTGCCGCCGAGCCCGACGCGCTGCTGCCGAAACAGCACCGGCCCTCGGGAATCCAGCACGATCAGGAGCGCGATCAGCGCGAGCAGCGGCAGGCCGGCCAGGATCGCGGCAAGGCTGAGGCCGATATCGATCATGCGCTTGACGTCAAGGGCCGGGCGCCGTCGTGGCGGGTCGTCAAGATGCACATCCTCGAAAGCACGAACCAGGCGGACGATAGGCATGCAGTTGTCAATCGACCTCGGGACACGCGGCCGGGCGCCGCGCCACGGGCAGGCTGGCGGCGGCCCCCTGTCCGGGGGACTTGCATGCCCCGGACATCCTCCTTTGATGACGAACGGGAGCGGCGAATATTCCCCGACGGGTACGAATCGTCCGTCGCCGATGCGCGCGGTTACAGCGGGATGCGCAGCGCCGTTTCGATCGCGGCCGTGAAGCCATGGTCCGGCCGGGGCTGGTCGTCTTGCAGGCGGCCCTCGATGTCGAGCTTGAACCCGTGGAACGGCAGGGTGACGCGGGCGACGCCCATGTTGATCGTTACCGGCATGTGGCTGACGATGTTGTTTATGGCCAATTGCCGGGTGCCGATGCCCGCGTGATGAAAGCTCACCTCGTAAAAGCGGCCATCACTGTCGCTCCAGCTCGTCTGCAGCGATAGCAACCGCGAATCGTCATCGAGGCTGAATCCGAGGGTGCGGCCCCGGTAACGCATGCCGTCAATATATTTATAGTCGGTATAGGAAAACCCGTAGATGTAATGGCTGAAGCTGAAGATATTCAGGGTCGCGATGCTGTTCGTGTATTCGAGTGTTACGCGCACCGGATTTGCGCCGGTCGGGAAGAACGCCGTGGTGCCGAACAAATGGCTGGTGCCGGAATGGGTGAACGGCGACGTGTCCTCGTTCATCAGCTGCACATAGAACTGCACCGGCACGCCGGCGATATCGTGACTGTATTTGAAGTCGATCAGCCCCTCGTCATTCGTCGGGCTGGGATTGGAATTGGTATTCGCGAAATGGAAATATTCGGTAAACGGCGAGCAGGGATGTCCCTGGCCGCAGGTCTCCTGTGTCCGGGCAATGCCGACCTCCAGGCCGGGCGCCGGATTGAACGTGATGCGCAGCGCATCGTAGATCGTGTTCTTCTGGATGCG
Organism: uncultured Rhodospirillales bacterium; assembly: GCA_964631425.1. Classification (GTDB taxonomy): domain Bacteria; phylum Pseudomonadota; class Alphaproteobacteria; order BOG-932; family Roseiterribacteraceae; genus BOG-932. Next base: position 12,343 of record CAZVYC010000073.1, on the reverse strand, counting down.
CGGCCCGTCCAGCAGGCCGACGAAGAACTCGGCCTGCCACGGTCCCAGCCACTCCAGCACCGGCCAGGACGACGCGTCGGTGTTCAGCCGCTCGATGCCGATCTGGGGCATCGGCCGCGCATTGTTGGACAGCGACAAGGCCGAGATCCATCCCGGCCCCCACCAATGCGAAAGCCAGCCGCCATAGATCAGCGCATCGCCCAGCTTGGCTGCGACATAACTCCCGTCCGGCATCAGCTTGGTACCGCCGCCGGAGAATGATTGGGTGAAGGTGCCGAGCGACAGCCGCGCCGCGAACCAGCTGGAGCTGTAGGAGAGCGAACTCTGCGCCTGGCCGTCGCCCCGTCCGAGGCTGTCGAATCCGTAGACGACGGTGGGATTGTTGGTGATGTCGAGCGTCGAATAGGCGGAGTAGCCGGGCTGGTTATCGGCATTCGCCATGCCCAGCACGCGCGCGGCTGCCGCCTGGACATAATCCGGCTGCCCGTTGAGGGAGGCGTTGGTCAGCTCATGGGCGATGGAGTTCCAGGGCAGGGGCCAACCGGTTGTCACGCCATCGATCACCCCGGCGGTCGTCAGGATCTCGATTTCGCTGCGGAGCTGGTTGTCGCCGACCTCGGCCCAGGGCGCGGACCACGAACGGCTGGTGGTGCCCAGCAGAAGGAACAGCGCCCATCCCAGTCGCTGCCCGATAAATCCCATTCCCATGCGCGCTCCCGTGCGGCCCACGGCACACGGCAGGCCGGCCGGCGCAAGGGCCACCCACAGGACGTAGGGGATTGCGGTGTTATTCCCCCATCTTCGCGATCAGTCGGTCCGCGATCAGTCGATGCGCGACAGGTCGGCGGCGAAATCCTTCGCGGCGTAATGGCCACCGTGGAAAGCTTCTGCCACGGGATTTTCGGGCGGCGAGCTCGCCAGGATGTGCAGGGCGAAATCCTCGGCGTTGTCGCGCGGCACATAGTTCAGGATGGCGGCCTCGCTGTTGTCCCAGATGGATCGGTCGTTCGCCGAGACCCCGTAGGCGACGCAATAGTGGAAATCCGGCGCCTCGATCGCGCACCGGGTCAGCTCGACCATGTCGCGCGGGCTGATCCAGACCGCGAGATGGCGCGGCTCGGTCGGTTCCGGGCGGAAGGCGCCAATGCGTAGACAGGCGACGCTGAGGCCGAACTTGTCGGCATAAAGCCGGCCCATCGCCTCGCCGAACACCTTGGCGGCGCCGTAATAGCTGTCGGGGCGCGGCGCCACGCTTGCCGGAATGGTCTCCGTGCGTCGATAAAAGCCGATGGCGTGGTGCGAGGAGGCATAGACCACCCTCGCCACGCCCGCCTGCCGCGCCGCCTCGAACACGTTGTAGACGCCGACGACGTTGGCCGGCAGCACCTGTTCCCACGCCCGTTCTTTTGGCTCGACCGACACGCCGGCCAAATGCACGACGCAGTCGATCCCGCTCATGGCGGCCTTGAGCGCGGGCATCTCGGTGAGCTCGGCATCGACGCATTCTTCGCCGGGCTCCGGCGGCGCCTGCGGCACGATATCGGCAAGGCGCATCAGCGCATAGCGGCCGCGCAGCCGCTCCCGGACCGCCCGCCCGATCTGGCCCGCGGCGCCGAGGATCAGGACTCGTTTGGAAATCGGCGCGCTCATTCTCCACCCGTGCTCCGGCATCGTGCGGCGGCGAGGTTAGCCGCCGCACAGGCTTGGGGCTAGTAGCGGCGCGCCCGATCCCTTGACCGCGCTGGAGTAAGAAAGGATTACCGCTTCGTGGATCCGCCCTTCGCTTGTAAGCTGCCTGTACGTTCGCCGGGATGGGGGAGGCAGGCAGGATGAACAAAGGTTTCAGCGCGGTCCTTTTCGCGGCGTCCATCCTCGGAGCCCCCGTGCTGGTCCATGCGCAAGCCCAGCAGGCTGGCGCCATGAAAATCAACGACAAGGACATCGCCGGCGTGGTCACCAGTGCCCACGGGCCTGAGGCCGGCGTGTGGGTGATCGCCGAAACTGAGGACCTGCCGACCAAGTTCAGCCGGATCGTCGTCACCGACGGTCAGGGCCGCTATCTGATCCCCGACCTGCCCAAGGCGAATTACGAAATCTGGGTGCGCGGCTACGGGCTCGTGGACTCGCCCAAGGTCAAGAGCGCGCCTGGCAAGACCCTCGACCTGACGGCGGTGATCGCACCGAATCCGGCCGCGGCGGCGCAGTATTATCCCGGTAATTACTGGTACTCGCTGCTCAAGATTCCGGACAAGGGCGAGTTCCCCGGCACCGGTCCCGGCGGCAACGGCATCTCGCCGGCGATGAAGACCCAGTCGCAATGGGTCGCCATGGTGCTGACCACGGGCTGTCAGGGCTGCCACCAGCTGGGCGACAAGGCGACCCGGGAGCTTCCAGCCTCCCTCGGCAAGTTCGCGAATTCCGAGGACGCGTGGTCGCGGCGGATCGAGTCCGGCCAGGCGGGCTACAGTATGGACAACGCCATCGCCGGCATGGGCAAGGCTCGCGCGATCAAGGAGTTCGCGGACTGGACCGACCGCATTGCCGCCGGGGAGCTGCCTTTCGCAACGCCGCCCCGGCCGCAGGGCATCGAGCGCAACATCGTCGTCACCAACTGGGATTTCGGCGATTCCGCAGGCTATCTGCACGATGCGGCCTCGACCGACAAGCGCCACCCGACGGTAAACGCCAACGGCCCGGTCTATGCCGCGCCGGAGCTCAGCTCGGACAAGATCGCGGTGCTCGACCCGGTGAAGAACGAGGCGTACGACATCACTGTGCCGCTCGCCGACCAGAGCACCGATTACGCGGCGCCGCAGAAGAACCTGGCGCCGTCGCCCTATTTCGGCGACGCTATCCTGTGGAAAAGCAGGACCAGCCCGCACAGCGTGATGATGGATTCCCAGGCGCGGGTGTGGGTGACGGCGGTCGGCCGCCCGCCGGAGAATCCCGACTTCTGCAAGGCGGGTTCGGACAACCCGTCTGCCAAGCTCTACCCGCTCGAGAAAAGCAGCCGGCAGGTCAGCTTCTATGACCAGAAGACCAAGCAATGGCAGGTGGTGAATCTCTGCTTCTCGACCCTGCACCTGCAGTTCGCGGACGACGCCAACGACACGCTCTGGTCGAGCTCGCCGGGCGGGCAGGATGCGGTCGGCTGGCTTAACACCCGGCTGTTCGACCAGACTCACGACCCCGACAAGTCGCAGGGCTGGACCGCGACGGTGCTGGACACGGACGGCAACGGCAAGCGCGACGCCTATGTCGAGCCCGACCAGCCGGTCGACCCGACCAAAGACAAGCGCATCCATGGCGGCATGTACAGCGTGATGGAGAATCCGGTCGATCATTCGATCTGGGGCACGGTGCTGGCCTTTCCCGGCGGCCTGGTCAGGCTCGACCCGGGCAAGAACCCGCCCGCGACCACGACCGCCGAATATTTCGAGTCGCCGTGGGCCGACCCGAACGAGGCGGCGCGCGGCTCGGTGCCGCGCGCGCTCGACATCGACCGCAATGGCGTGGTCTGGGCCAACCTGACCGGCAACAGCCGGCTGGCGAGCTTCGACCGCCGCAAGTGTAAGGGGCCCTTGAATGGCCCGAACGCCACCGGCGGGCAATGCCCCGAGGGCTGGACCGCCTACACCCTGCCCGGCCCGCAATTCCGCGGCGTCGACGAGCCGGGCAGCGCCACCGCCACCTATCTGCTGTGGGTCGACCAGTTCAACGTTTTCGGGCTCGGCGAGAACGTGCCGATCGCGATCGGCAACGGCGCCGACGCCCTGTTTGCCCTGCCGCCGGGGTCGGACAAGTTCGTGACCTTGCGCGTGCCCTATCCGATGTCGTTCTTCGCCAAGGGCCTCGACGGCCGCATTGACGACCCGAACGGCGGCTGGAAGGGCAGAGGCCTGTGGGTCGCGTCCGGCACCCGCGCACCCTGGCATGTCGAAGGCGGCCTCGGCGAAAAGCCGAAGCTGACCAAATTCCAGCTGAGGCCGGACCCGCTGGCGGATTGATGCTGCCCGCCCTCACTGTCTGGTACAACACGAAGTGTCCGGTTTGTAACGCCGGCATCGACTGGCAGCGCAACCGACTGGCCCGCGCCGCCCGCGCAGGCGCGATCGACTTCCGCGACATCAATTTCGAGCCTGACGCGCTGGTGCGCTTCGGCGCGGATGTGAACGACGTCCGCCGCCGGCTACACGCCGTGGATGCCGACGGCCGGCTTCATGTCGGCGCCGACTGCGCGATCGAGATCTGGCTCCGGACGCCAGGCGATGCGTGGCTGGGGCGGATGCTGGGCCTGCCCGTGGTTCGAAATATTGCCCGGGTCGGGTACAATCTGTTCGCCGATGCCCTGTTCGCCTGGAACAGACAGATGGGGCATTGGTAGAAAAGTAGGGCGGATACCGCAGAAATCCTGACACCGGTAGTGTCCTTGTGCGCTCGGGAGATAAGCAAGGCCGAATGAGTGCCCTCGCCGGCATTATGCGCTGTAGAGGGGGAAGGGACTGGAAACTCTTGGATGGAACGCCGGGACCTTGGCAAGAATGGCCCGACGCACAGTTCGGGTAGGCTGACCCGATGAAGCTCTTGATGCTCGGCTATTCGCTTCTGCATTACACCGACGGCACTTGGCGGTGGGAGGTTGCGTGGCCGGAAGGGGTTGAGGCTCCAGCTACGGTCAATCTCTCCGGCTCTTGCCAATCGCAGGAAGAGGCTAGCAGCGCCGCCCGTCAGGCTATAGAAGCGGTCGGCTGGGTACGGGAAGTATAGTATGCCATAGGGAAGGTTCGAACATAACACGAACAAAGTGGGAGTCAATGATACGGCGTTCTATGTGGCGCGAGTGCGCAGGTCTGTTCTCTCATCCAGCCGGCAGCATTCGCTCCAGTACCCGATCCCGCAGGAAGAAATGGTGATAAGCCGTCGCCAGCACGTGCAGACCGATGGCGCCCAACAGCACCCAGGCAGACAGATTGTGGTACTCGCCGAGCGCGCGGCCGATCGGCGATCCGGTGGCGACGATCTGGGGCAGCGGGATGATGCCGAAGAGCATCGGCGTCCAGCCGCGCGTCGCACCGTAGATCCAGCCCAACAGCGGGACGATCAGCAGGAGCGCGTAAAGCAGCGCATGCGTCGCCCCGGCGGCGCGCACTTGCCAGGCCGGAACATTGTCGGTCTCAAGCGGGACCGGGTGCGTCAACCGCCAGATCAGCCGCAGCACCGCCACGGCCAAGATCAAGGCACCGAAGGAAACATGCAGCCCGATCAGCCCAACCGGCTGGGCACCCCGGCCGACATGCGGCATGGCGAGGCCGAGCACGAATTGGGTGACGATCAGCAGCACGATCGTCCAGTGCAGAACTTTCGCAACCGCTCCATATCCAGGCGCGCGGGCGTGTCTCGGTTCCAAGGATGGGTACTCCTTAAGGGTGGACCGAGACACCATACGCGCTCAGACCCGAGTCCAGCGACAGGGAATCGCTCTCGCCGATCGCGTGGGCCAGGCCGGCTTGGGGCCGGGCTGGTTATTGCTGCGCGCCGCGCGCCGACTCGGAACTGGCTCCGGACTTGTCGCTCTTCGGCGGCTTTTGGGTCGGGCCGGACTTGCTCCCCGGCAGCCCCGGGACCTTGCTTTGGTCCTGCAGGCTGGCCGCATTGTTGCGCGACCCAGAACTGACTTGACCGGACGGTGTGACGGCGGGCCCGGATTTGCTGCCCGGCAGCCCTTTTGTGCCCGGCTTGGACGTACCGCCGGTCCCCGGCGCATTCTGTTGCGTGTCGCCCGCATTGCCCGATGTGCCCCCGCTGCCCGATGTGCTCCCGCTGCCCGATGTGGAAGACTGCGCCCAGGCCGGCGCCGCCGCTGTCATCGCTGCGATCGCCAGAATTCCCAATATTGCTTTCATGTCTCTACCTCCCCGAGGGATTGTTTGCGTCGGCCGCCGGTCGTGTAAGCGGGCTGGGCGGCCTCGACTGAAGTCGACAACGCTACAGAGGAAACGGGAGGCTGGTAGCTCATGTTCCGATTGCGGCCGTGGGCGCGGCCAATGCGGCCCCGAAATGCGCCGGCCGACGCAGGACGATCGAATCGAGCGGCAACGTGTGAGGCACCGGATTCGACTCGCCAAAAAGTTGGTCGGCCAGTGCGTTCTGGAGCAATCCGCGAGGCACGCTAATCTCTCAATAGGATGGACCGTAAAACGGGCCATAAAGCGGGGCTATAAACGGGGAAGGAAAGATGCGGATTGGAACTGCGTTGGCGGTCGCGGGCCTCTCTCTGGTTCAAGCGCTCGCGGATGGCGCGCGCGCGGCGGACAAGGACTGGCCCGCCGTGGGCGGTGATCTTGCCAACAGCCACTACTCGATGCTGGGTCAGATCGACCGGAGCAATATCGGATCGCTGGGTGGCGCCTGGGTCCGCCGGTTCGATGGCGAGAAGTCACGTGCCACGCCGGTCATAGTGGACGGAAAGATGTTCGTGACCGCGGGCGCGCATCTCTATGTGCTGAAGCCCGACAGCGGTGACATCATCTGGAGTCACGCCTTCGAGGTCCCGCCGATCGGCCTCTTCCGCGGCGTCGCGGTCGGGCAAGGGCTGGTCTTTGTCGGTCTCTCCGATTCACGGCTGGTCGCGCTGGATGAGAAGACCGGTGTTGAGGTCTGGGCGGTGCTGCTCGGCGACGAGAAGCCGGCGAACGTTGCCACCATGGGCAACCAGTGGGTAACCGGTGCGCCGGCCTATGTGAACGGCATGGTGATCGCCGGCGTGTCCGGCGGCCGCGCGCCCAGCGCGCGCAACGACGGCCGCGTTCTCTGCCTGGACGCCAAGACCGGCAAGGTCCTCTGGCGTTTCCACGTCATTCCGGCGCCGGGCGAGCAGGGGCACGACACCTGGCCGGCCGACAACGATGTGTGGAAACGCGGCGGCGGCCCGGTCTGGGTGACGCCGGCGATCGATCCCGAGCTTGGGCTCGTCTATGTCGGAACCGGCAACGCCATACCTGAGCTGGGCGGCGAGGTGCGGGCCGGCGACAATCTCTACACTGCCTCGGCTCTGGCGCTCGAGATCAAGACCGGCAAGCTACGCTGGTACAACCAGGCGACGCACCACGACATCTGGGAGCAGGATTTGGGCACACCGCTCGTGCTTTATGACGCGACGGTCGGGGGCAAGCGCCGCAAGGCGATCGGCGTGATGCGCACGGACGGCTATCTATTCCTGCTCGATCGCGCGACCGGCAAGCCGATCCACCCGGTGGAGGAGCGGCCGGTTCCGCAAAATGCGCGCCTCAGGACGGCGTCCACCCAGCCTTTCCCGGTCGGCGCGGGCGAAGTCGGGCCGCGCTGTGTCGAGGATGGCATGGTGCCCGATGGGTTCACGCGCGGCTGCTATTTCGATCCGATCGACGTCGACACGCCTGGCCTGATCACCCCGGTCGCGACCACGCGGTCCTCGCCGATGGCGTATGATCCCGAGGCGCAGATCTTCTACGTCGCCGGCGCGGCCGCGCCGCTCTGGCTGCAGCGCTGGGACGACCCGTTCGTCTTCTCGTCCGTCGGCAGTGCGCCGTTCATCAAGAATCACGGCATCCTGGCGGCGATCGACAGCCGCACGGACAAGATCGTCTGGCAGAAGACGGTGCCTTACCAGTCCGAGAACGGCAGCGGGATGACCGCGACCGCCGGCGGCCTTCTGTTCCACGGCGACCCCGGCGGCGAGCTGCAGGCGTACGATTCCCGGACAGGCGACTTGCTGTGGCGCTTTCAGACCGGCGCCAACGAAAGTGGGCCGCCGGCAGTCTATGAGGCTGGCGGCACCGAATATGTGGCCGTGATCGCCGGCGACACGCTATGGGCGTTCAAGCGCGGCGGGACGCTTCAGCCCGCCGCGCCGCCGCCGCCACCGCCGACCGAAACCGCGTTGCGCGGCCGCGTCGAGGCGACCGACCAGATCAGGATCGGCGCCGAATTCACCGACAATCGCAGTCTCGACGTCGTTCGGCACTATTCGGACGACAACGCTTTCATGCCGCAGAAGGCCAGGGTCAAGGCCGGCTCCTCGGTCACCTGGACGAATGGGGGCAAGCTGGCACAGGATGTGACCGCGCTCGACGGCTCGTGGTCGACCGGCGAGATCGCGCCTGGACAGGCACGATCGGTCAGGTTCGATAGGCCCGGCACGTTCTATTTCCGGTGCAAGGACCACCCCTGGTCCTATGGGCAGATCGTCGTCGAATAGCGCAGGGTCGGCCGAGGAAGGGAACCGCATGGAACGGGAGAAATGGCGCCAGCTCTATGCCTATTGGCTCTCGAAGCACGTCGACGGCCGTCTGCCGGGGCGGGCCGATATCGACCCGCTGCCGGAGATTCCCCGCTTGGTGGCCAACCTGATACTCTTAGACGTGCTGCCGGACGGATATCGCTATCGCGTGGTCGGTACTGAAGTCGTCTTTCGCTCGGGCCATGACCGGACCGGCAGGGCGCTGGGTTCGAGCGGGAAGGAGCCGGGGGCCGTCGCAGCGTTTCGCGGCTATGCCGACTGGGTCGTGGCCGAGCGGAAACCACGCCTTGTGTTGACGCGGCTCGATCGGACAACCGTCGAGAGCGTGAGCCTGTTACTGCCGCTCGCGGCCTCGGATGGCCGGATCGAGATGCTTCTGTGCGGCTGGTTCTTCAAGGACGAGCGCATTCCAGGCGGCTGGACGACCGGCCTTTCGATCGTAGAGAGCGAGCTGCTGTATATCCCGGAGTAGGGCGGAAAAGCGCGGCGCATTCCGCCATTTCTTGAAGCATACGATCCTCTCGCCATGCCGAATTATCGCCGTAACCGGGTTCCGGGTGGAACCTATTTCTTCACCGTCAATCTGCTCGACCGCAGCAGCGATCTGCTTACCAGGGAGATCGAGACTTTGCGGAAGGCGGTTCGTCAGGTACATGCCAGATCGCCCTTCCATATCGACGCCTGGGTAGTGGTGCCCGAGCATATGCACTGCCTATGGACATTGCCCGAGGGCGATACCGATTTCTCCGGCCGATCGTACGCGATCAAGGTGGGGTTCTCGAAATCTCTGCCGAAGATGGAAGAACGATCGGCAATCATGATGCGCCGAGGGGAGCGTGGCATCTGGCAAAAGCGGTTCTGGGAACATACGATCCGGGATGATCCCGACTACGAAGTTCGTATGGACTACACGCATTTTAATCCGGTGAAGCACGGCCTCGTGCAGAGCGCCGCGGATTGGCCGTTTCCATCTTTCCGGCGAGCTGTCGCGAATGGGCTTTATCCATTGGATTGGCTTGGGAACGGTGACGAACCGGCCGAGCCGGGGGAGCGGCGTTGAGGTCCGAATGGCGGAATGCGCTGTCGCTTTTCCGCCCTACGCTTTCATTTTGAAAGGGGAAATCGATTTTGGCGCTGTTCCGGTTATTATCTTGCGCGGCTATCATCAGCCTTTGCTTCGCTCCAGCCCTCGCCGATCCTCCCGTCACGCACCTTCCCAGTGATATCCCGGGCACCTTCAAGCCCAAGACCGACAGCTTCGACTACGACAAGCGCGAGGTGATGATCCCGATGCGGGACGGGGTGAAGCTCAAGACCTTCATCCTGGTGCCCAAGGGGGTGACCAAGGCGCCGATCCTGATGACGCGCACGCCCTACAATGCGGCGGAGCGCGTGCTGCGCTTTGATAGCCCGCATCTGGCTGCGGCGGTGCCGCAGATGGACGACACCGCCGTCGCTGCCGGCTACATCATTGTGTTCCAGGACGTGCGCGGCAAATACGGGTCCGACGGCGACTATGTGATGACCCGCGCGCTCATGGGCCCGCTCAATCCGACCGCGGTCGACCACGCCACCGACACGTACGACACGATCGATTGGCTGGTGAAGAACGTACCCGAGTGCAACGGCCGGGTCGGCACCTTGGGCGGATCGTACGAGGGCTACACGACGGTCATGTCGACCGTGAACCCGCATCCGGCGCTCAAGGTCGCAGTGCCTTTCTCACCGATGGTCGATGGCTGGATGGGCGACGACTGGTTCCATAACGGCGCATTCCGTGAGGACGGCACTCTGGACTACATCTATGACCAGGAAGCGACCCGCAAAGGGGATGAGAAATTCTGGTCGGGCTTCTACGATACCTACGACGCGTATCTCAGGGCCGGTTCTGCGGGCGCGATGGCCGAGGCCCATGGGCTCGACCAGCTGGGCTTCTGGAAAGCGCTCGCCGCACATCCGGCCTATGACTGGTTCTGGCAGGACCAGGCGGTCGATAAGGTGCTGGCTCAGCTGCCCCTCAAAGTACCGATGATGCTCGTCGACGGGCTGTTCGATCAGGAGGACATCTATGGTGGTCCGGCGCTCTACAAGGCGCTGGCGCCCAAGGATCCGAAGGCCGAGCTGATCCATCTGGTGCTCGGCCCCTGGAATCACGGGCAGGGACGGCGCGAGGGGCGCGGCATCGGCCCCATCCTGTTCGCCGGCGATACGGCCGGCTGGTTCCGGCGCACGGTGATGCAGCCCTTCCTCGACTATTACCTGAAGGACGGGCCCAAGCCCGACACGCCGCGCGTCCTGGTCTACGAAACCGGCGCCGATCAGTGGCATCGCTACGACGCATGGCCGCGCTCGTGCGACAAGGGCTGCCCCGAGACGGCGAAAAACCTATACCTCCTTCCCGGTGGTAAGCTCGGCTTCGATCCGCCCCCCGCCTTCGGGCCGCAATATGACGAGTATGTCTCGGACCCGGCAAAGCCGGTGCCGTACCGCTTACGGCCGACCTTGACGGTCGATTCGCCGGATTCGACCTGGGGCGAGTGGCTGGTCGACGACCAGCGCAACGCCGCAGCCCGGCCTGACGTGCTGGTCTATGAGACCGAGCCGCTCAAGACCCCGATCCGCATCGCCGGCCAGCCCTATGCCGATCTGATCGCCTCGACCAGCGGCACGGACTCCGACTGGGTGGTCAAGATCATCGATGTCTGGCCCGACGAAATGCCCAACGATCCCAAGCTTGGCGGCTATCAGCAGCTGCTGTCGGCCGACATCTTTCGCGGCCGCTACCGCCAGGACCCAGCCAATCCCAAGCCGCTGGAGCCAAACAAGCCGCTCGCCTACCGCATCCGCCTTCCCAACGCGGACCACACGTTCCTGCCCGGCCATCGGATCATGGTGCAGATCCAGTCGAGCTGGTTCCCGCTTTACGACCGCAACCCGCAGAGTTTCGTGCCGAACATCATGTTCGCCCCGCCGGACAGCTTCGTAAAGGCGACCGAGCGCATCTGGCACACGCCCGACCAGGCGAGCGCGATCGAATTTCCGGTGATCCCGGCCGTGACGGAGTAAATCGGCCACACAAATGCGCGCGTCGCCAATTTAGGTAAGTTATATACTCATCGTTTTTCCTTGCTGCCGGTCGCCTGTCAGGTATCCTCTCAATACGAGGGAGGCGGCCATGACTAAACGCGCGTTCAAGGTCATCCTGATTAAGCCGTCGCACTACGACGATGACGGCTATGTCATCCAATTCAGCCGATCGCTCATCCCCTCGAACAGCTTGGCAAGTGTCTATGGCCTGATTGCCGAATGCAACGCGCAGCGCGTGCTTGGCCCCGACGTCGAGATCGACGTGGAGGGCTATGACGAGTGCAACACCGTCATCGACGTGAAGGCCGCCGTTCAGCGGATAAGACAGGCCGGCGGCGGCTTTGTCGGGTTGGTCGGCGTCCAGTCGAACCAGTTTCCCCGCGCGCTCGATCTCGGGCGCGCTTTCCGGCAGGCGGGCATCCCGGTCGTGGTCGGCGGCTTCCATGTCAGCGGCTGTCTCGCCATGCTGCCTGAGCTGCCGCCCGAAATCGCCGAGGCCCAGTCGCTCGGCATCGTGCTGTTCGCCGGCGAGGCGGAGGGACGCATGGCGGAACTGCTGCGCGACATCGCCGGTGGTGCGCCGAAGCCGGTTTATAATTACCTGGCCGACATGACCAACATGGACGCGGCCGCCTATCCGATCCTGCCGCGCGAAATCGTGACGCGCGTCGCCAGC
>CAZVYC010000073.1:0-292 GCA_964631425.1 uncultured Rhodospirillales bacterium | reverse complement strand
CGCGGCTGTCCCTTCCAGTGCAGCTTTTGCACGATCATCAACGTGCAGGGCCGCATATCCAGGTACCGAAGCGCCGACGACATCGAAGCCATGGTGCGCGAGAACGCGGCGCGCGGCATTACGCGCTTCTTCATCACCGACGACAATCTCGCGCGCAACAAGAACTGGGAGGCAATCCTCGACCGGCTTATCGCGCTGCGCGAGGAAGGCCTGAATATCCGTATCCTGCTGCGGGTCGATACGCTCTGCCATCGCACGCCCGGTTTCATCGAGAAGGCGGCGCGCGCCGGCT
>CAZVYC010000072.1:0-21036 GCA_964631425.1 uncultured Rhodospirillales bacterium | reverse complement strand
TAAGCTGGCACGGCTTTATTGGTACACGGTCGAGTTCGGGTTGATCCGGGACGGGTCTGACCTGAAGCTCTACGGCGCCGGCATCGTCTCCAGCTATGGCGAATCGATTTTCGCGCTCGATGACCCTTCGCCCAACCGGCTCGGCTTCGACTTGAAGCGGGTGATGCGGACCAAATATCGTATTGATGACTATCAGCAGACCTATTTCGTGATCGACAGCTTCGAGGACCTGCTCAGGCAGACGCTCGATACGGATTTCGCGCCGCTCTATGACGAGCTTGCGACGCTGCCGGACATCGAGATCACCACCATCCTGCCCGAGGACCGCGTTTTCACGCGCGGAACGCAGGCCTATGCGCACGCCAAAGGAGAGATTCAATCATGAGCGATCCCCAGGATAATCCGCTTGGATTGGACGGGTTCGAGTTCGTCGAATTCACCAGCCCCGACCCCGGACGGATGACCGGCCTGCTCGAGCGCCTCGGCTTCACCGCCTATGCGAAGCACCCGGAGAAGGACATCATCCGCTACAAGCAGGGCGGCATCAACCTGCTGGTCAATCGCGAGCCGACCGGCCAGGCGGCCGCTTTCCGCGCCCTGCATGGCCCGTCCGCCAACGGCATGGCGTTCAGGGCCGCTGACGCCGGGGCGGCCTACCAGAGCGCGCTGGCGCGCGGCGCCAAGCCGGCCGACGCAGGCGCTTCGGCATTGGGCGCGGGCGCCTTTGTGCTGGAAGGCATTGGCGGCTCGATGCTGTACCTGGTCGACCGCTACGGGGCCAACGGCAGCCTCTATGATTCCTGGGAGCAGATACCGGGGGCCACGGAGGCCGAGGCGCGCAACTCTGTCGGCCTGGAAACGCTCGACCATCTGACCCACAATGTCCGCCGCGGCGAGATGCGGACCTGGTCCGGTTTCTACAACCGGGTGTTCAACTTCACCGAGCAAAAGTACTTCGATATCAAGGGCAAGGAGACAGGCCTGTTCAGCCAGGCGATGATTGCGCCTGATCGGGCGATCCGGATTCCGCTCAATGAAAGCCAGGACGAGCACAGTCAGATCGAGGAGTTCATCCGCGAGTACAACGGCGAAGGAATTCAGCATCTCGCGCTGGCGACGCGGGACATCTATTCGACCGTCGAGCGGCTCCGCGCCCGGGGTGTCGTACTGCAGGACACGGTCGAGACCTATTACGAGCTTGTCGACAAGCGCATCCCGGATCACGGTGAGGATCTGGAGCGGCTGCGCAGGAACCGCATCCTGATCGATGGGAGCAAGGAGGAAGGTCTTTTGCTGCAGATTTTCACCGACACTCTGTTCGGGCCGATCTTCTTCGAAATCATCCAGCGCAAGGGTAACGAGGCGTTCGGCCACGGCAATTTTCAGGCGCTGTTCGAATCGATCGAGCTCGACCAGATTCGCCGGGGCGTGATCAAGACCAAGGTAGCCTGACGGCCGCCGCCCGTGGGAGACCTTGAGGAGACTGGTCATCTGAGCGGCTTCGGCAATCACTTCGCGACCGAAGCCGTGCCGGGCGCGTTGCCGCGTGGGCAGAATTCGCCACAGCGCGTTCCGTTCGGGCTCTATGCCGAACAGCTGTCGGGAACCGCCTTCACCGCGCCGCGCCATGAAAATCGCCGTTCCTGGCTGTACCGCCTGCGCCCTACCGCCAATCACCGGCCGTACGAGCCCTATGCCGGCGCGCCGCTGCTCAGGTCGGCGCCGTTCGATGAGGTGCCACCCAGCCCGAACCGCCTGCGCTGGGACCCGCTGCCGTTTCCCGAAGCCCCGACCGACTTCGTCGACGGCCTGGTCACCTTCGCCGGCAACGGCGACGTCGCGACGAGTGCCGGCATTGGCATCCATCTCTACGCGGCGAACAGCCCGATGCAGGATCGCGTGTTCGCCGATGCTGACGGCGAGCTCCTCATCGTCCCGCGGCAGGGGCGGTTGGTGCTCGCGACCGAGCTGGGGGTACTGGACCTGCGGCCGGGCGAGATTGGAGTCGTCCCGCGCGGTATCCGCTCTCGCGCCGAGCTGCCCGATGGGGCGGCCCAGGGCTATGTCTGCGAGAATTACGGTGCGCCGTTCCGCCTGCCCGAACTCGGGCCGATCGGGTCCAACGGTCTCGCCAATGCGCGCGATTTTCTGACGCCGGTCGCATGGTTCGAGGATGTCGATCGGCCGGTTTCGGTGATTCAGAAATTCCAGGGCCGGCTCTGGACCACGACCCTCGACCATTCGCCGTTGGATGTCGTGGCCTGGCATGGCAATCTTGCGTCGTACAAGTACGACCTGGCGCGCTTCAACACGATCAACACGGTCAGCTATGACCATCCCGATCCGTCGATCTTCACCGTGCTGACCTCGCCATCGGAGCGTCCGGGTACAGCCAACTGCGATTTCGTGATCTTCCCCCCGCGCTGGATGGTGGCGGAAAAGACGTTCCGGCCGCCCTGGTTCCACCGGAACGTCATGAGCGAGTTCATGGGGCTGATCCATGGCAGCTATGACGCCAAGACCGGCGGCTTCGCACCGGGCGGAGCCAGCCTGCATAACTGCATGTCCGGCCACGGGCCCGATCGTGCGACCTACGAAGCGGCGATCTCCGCCGCGCTCGCCCCGCACAAGATCGACGACACGATGGCATTCATGTTCGAGAGCCGTTGGGTCATCCGCCCAACCCGGTTCGCCGTCGAAACCCCGCTCGCCCAGAGCGACTATGATGAAAGCTGGTCGGGTTTCCGAAAGGCTGAGCTGCCGCGATGACCACGACCCTCGACGAGACGCACGATCCCGGCCGCCGCAGCTGGGTCACGTCTGCCAACGGACACTCTGAGTTTCCCATTCAGAATCTTCCTTTCGCGGTTTTCGCGCCGAAAGATGGCGCCCCGCGAGGCGGGGTGGCCATCGGCGATCTGATTCTCGATCTGAAAGCAGCAGCCGCAGCGGGCTTGTTCAGCGGCCCCGCTGCGGTCGCGGCGGATGCTGCATCCGGCGAAACTCTCAATGCGTTCCTGGCGCTCGACCCGGGCACGCGCCGCGCCCTGCGCCGGCGTCTGTCGACATTGCTTGAAACGTCGAGCCCGGAACGCGCGGTTGTCGAGCGATCGCTCCATGTCGCCGCCGAGTGCCCGCTTCTTGTTCCTTGTGCGATCGGCGACTACACCGATTTCTACGCCGGTATCCACCACGCAACCAACGTCGGACGGCAGTTCCGGCCCGACAACCCGCTGTTGCCGAACTATAAATACGTGCCGATCGGCTATCACGGCCGGGCATCTTCAATTCGTGCCTCAGGTAATGATGTGCGCCGGCCCAGTGGCCAACGAAAGCGCCCCGACAGCGATGCACCCGTCTTCGGACCGTCCGCCCGGCTGGATTTCGAGTTGGAACTGGGCGTTTGGGTCGGCACCGGCAACGCGCCCGGCCAGCCGATTCCGATCGGCAAGGCCGATAGCCATATCGCCGGGCTTTGCCTGCTCAACGATTGGTCGGCACGCGATATCCAGGCGTGGGAATATCAGCCGCTGGGCCCTTTCCTGGCCAAGAGCTTCATGACCACGATCTCGCCCTGGATTGTGACGGTCGACGCGCTGGCCCCGTTCCGTATCGCCCAGCCGCCGCGGCCCGAGGGCGATCCTGCCCCCCTGGCTTATATGCTCGACGAGCGCGACCAGGCGACCGGCGCCTATGCGATCGAGCTCGAAATCTTCATCGCGACCGAGCGCATGCGTGAGGCCGGGTTGACGCCACATCGCATCAGCCGGGTCGCCGCCGCCAATCTCTATTGGACGCTGGCCCAGCTGGTTGCCCATCACACCTCCAACGGCTGCAATCTCAATCCCGGCGATCTGCTCGGCACCGGCACCATCTCCGGGCCGGACCCGTCCGGCCTGGGCAGCCTGCTGGAAATCAGCCAGGGCGGTAAGCACCCGATCGCGTTGCCCGACGGCGAGTTCCGCGCCTTCCTCCAGGATGGCGACCAGGTCATCCTTTCGGCCCACGCACGGGCCGACGGCTGCGTCTCCATCGGCTTCGGCGATTGCCGGGGAATCATAACGGCGGCGTAAGGCCGTTTTCAGCCCGCGACCTCGACCCCCGATCCACGCAGGCGTGCTTTGATTTCGGCCAGGATGACCTTAAGGGGCTGCTCGGCGTCGACGACGATCGCAGCCTCCTCTGCTGTCGGTTCTTCCAAGTCGGCAAATTGGCTGGGGAGGAGCGAAGCCGGCATGAAATGTCCGTGCCGGGATTGTGAGCGTTGCGCTGCGATCTCCGGCGAGATCTTGAGATAAACGAAAACCACGCCTGGCCCATGCTTCGCGAGCCTGTCGCGGTACGAACGCTTGAGGGCGGAGCAGGTGATGATTCCCGGCTGTCGTGCTTTTCTGCGCGCATCGATCCAATCGGCGACGCGCCCCAGCCACGGCATCCTGTCCTCATCGGTCAGCGGCTTGCCCGAGCGCATCTTGGCGATGTTCTGCGGAGGGTGCAGATCGTCGCCTTCGACGAAAGGCCAGCGGAGCTCACGCGCCAACGCAGCGGCGACAGTGCTTTTGCCGCTTCCCGAAACGCCGATCAGGATCGGAGACATCGTCAACGATCGGGTCTGGCGGTTGATGCGGGGCCTCTGCTCCTCACGATGCCCGAGATGGGTATCCGTGGACAAGACTGAGCTCAAACGCTGCACCCCACGGCAACCATGGAATCTTCCGCGTTTCGGGGTAGTCTCCTGCCTGTGCCCTGAACTGCCCTGCCATGGATCGGGTGGATACAAGCTTGGGCGCACGGGGAGGAGGCAGGGTGGCTTACGACGATATCGTCGTCGGGGGCGGCAGCGCCGGGGCCGTGCTGGCGGCGCGGCTGTGCGAGAATGCAACCCGCAAGGTCCTTCTGATCGAGGCCGGTCCGGACCACCCGGAGGTCGACGACAGCGACCGCCTGACCAACCCGATGAGTTTCGCCCGGTCGCTCAAGGCTTGGGGGCTGAATGCGCGGCTGAGCGATGATCGTCGCTTCGATTATGCCCAGGGCAAGCTGCTCGGCGGCGGATCGGGCGTGAACGGAGCACTCGCGATCCGCGGTGAGCCCGAGGACTACGATCTGTGGGCCCGCGATGGTGCACCGGATTGGGGCTGGGACTCGCTGCTGCCGTATTTCCGCAAGCTCGAGAGCGACGCGGATTTCGGCTTCCCGCACGGCACCGACGGACCTCTGCCGATCATACGCTATCGGCGGGACGAGCTGCTTCCGCTGCAGCGCGCCTTCCTTGCCGCTGCGGAGGCACGGGGCTTTCCCTGGACGGACGACCACAACGACCCGGTTTCTACCGGCATCGGGCCATGGCCGATGAACCGGGTGGGCGGCATCCGTGTGTCAACCGCGCTCGCCTACCTACCGCCCGCGCGGCGGCCGCCGAACCTCACGCTGTGGACCGAGAGCCAGGTCCTGCGCCTCTCGATCGAACAGGGCAGGGTTCATGGGGTCGAGCTCCTGAGGAAGGGCATTCCCGAACGTGCTTCGGCCGACCGGGTCATTCTGTGCGCCGGTGCGCTGGCGAGCCCGATCTTGCTGCAGCGCTCGGGCGTCGGACCGGGCGAGCTGTTGCGGCGTCTCGGCGTGCCGTGCCGCATCGACAACCCATTTGTCGGCGAGAACCTGATGGACCATCCGGGCTCTCAGATCCTCGTGGCACCTAAAGATGCCCGCGGCTGCGATCCGGCGCTGCCCGCGTATCAGCTCGGCATTCGCTGGAGTTCTGAGGGCGGCACGTCCAACGACATGCTGATCGGCCTGATGAACTTCTGGAACACGACTTACGATCCGGCGCTGCGCGCCGCCGCCGGCATGGACTACGCCTTTGCGGCCACCTGCGGCCTTCATCAGCCCTTCTCACGCGGCTTCATCCGGCTGGTGAGCGCAGACCCGGCAGTCCCGCCCGAGATCGATTTCAACATGCTGTCCGACCCGCGTGACGAGGCGCGCATGCTGCAAGGGCTGCGGATGCTGCGCTCGCTGCTCATGACCGACTCCCTGAAATCCGTCGCGAACAGGATGCTCCTCATCAGCGATGCTGAGTTCGCTGATGACCGTGCGCTCGGGCGGTACCTGCGGACCTCGCTCACCGCATGGTATCATGCTTCCGGTACCTGCCGGATGGGCATCGACCCTGCTCAGGGTGCGGTCGTCGGCCCGGACCTGCAGGTGCACGGCGTCGCGGGGCTGTTCATCGCCGACGCGTCGGTCATGCCGGTGATCCCGAAGGCGCCGACCAACCTGACGGTGATCGCCATCGCGGAACGGGCGGCTGATATCTTGCGCACCGTCAATAGCCGGCCGGCTTCCAGAGAGAACAAGCTGGCGCGATAGAACTGGAGACGACCATGGCCAGGCATTATCTGCTCGCCTTCACCAACCCGGCGCCCGGGTGCGAAGAGGCGTTTACCCGCTGGTACGACGGACGGCACCTGGCCGACCTCTTGGCCGTCCCCGGCTTCATCTCGGCACAGCGGTTCGCGCTCAGCGATGCCAGCGGGCAGGGCGACGTTGGCTGGTCCTCGCTCGCGCTGTACGAACTGGAGACCGACAATCCCGATGCGCTGATGGCGGACGTGCGCGCCCGCCTTGGCACCGAAGCGATGCCGGTCAGCGACGCGCTGGATCCGGCGACACCGATGGGCCTCATAGCCACGGCGATCACGCCGCGCCTCGCCGCGAAGGCACGATAGCGCCATGCCGCACCCCGCCAACCCGTCCATGGTCAAGCAGCAGGTCAGCCCCGCCGAGTGGCAGGCGCGGGTCGACCTGGCCGCCTGCTGCCGCTTGGTCGACTTCTACGGCATGACTGACATGCTGGGAAACAATGTCACGGCGCGCGTGCCTGGCGAGCCTGACCATCTGCTGATCAACCCGCTGGGCCTGCTTTATGACGAGGTGACCGCTTCCAGTGTCATCAAGATCGACATGGACGGGAACGTCGTATCGGAGGTGCCGGCGCCACACGGCGTTAATCAGGCGGGTTTCGTGATCCATGGCGCGATGCACCGGGCGCGTGGGGACGTGAACTGCGTCATCCACACCCATACGCCGGCCGGCATGGCGGTTTCGGTCCTCGAATGCGGGCTGCTGCCGCTGGTTCAGAACGCGATGCGCTTCGGCTCGGTCGCCTATCACGACTTCAACGGCCTGTCGCTCGACGTTGCCGAGCAGGCGGCCCTGATAGCGGATCTGGGCGACGCCGACGTGATGATCCTGCGCAATCACGGGCTGCTTGCCATGGGGGAAACGATTGCCGCCGCTTTCGACACGATCTATCGGCTGGAGCTGGTCTGCAAGGTGCAGATCGCGGTGCTGTCCTGCAATGCCAAAATGCGCCGGCTGCCCGAGGCGGTGGTCGCGGAAACCGAATCGCTTTACCGCCAGCACGTCATACCTGACGCCGGGAAACGCGAGTGGCCGGCGTTAGTGCGCAAGCTCGACCGCATCGACCCGACCTATCGCGAATAGGCGCCTTATTCGATCTTCAGCGTCCCCTCCGAGACGTGCTGCAGCGTGCCGCCGCCATCGATCACCAAGCTGTGGCCGGTAATATAGGCGGCATCGTCAGACGCCAGAAACAGCATGCCCTTGGCGATATCCTCAGGCTGGCCCAGCCTCCCCAAAGGAACCAGCCTGGCCAGGTTGCCGAGCGTTTCGGGCGACAGATGCTCGCCCGACATCTCGGTCACGGTAAAACCCGGGCCGACCTCGTTCACGGTGATCTTGTCCCGCGCCAGGTCGAGTGCGACGCTCCGGACGAAGCCGTTGATCCCGACCTTGGTCGTGATGTAGGCGGAAAGGCCGGAGACGGCGGTCCGCATCGCAGGCGTCGTCGTCACGATGATCCGCCCGGCCGGCGACTCCTTCAGGAACGGCACCGCGGCGCGCACCAGCCAAAAGCAGGCCTTCAAATTGACTGCCATCGCGCGGTCGATGTCCTCGTCGGAGAGCGTGTCCACGGCGCCCGGCGCCAGATGGGCGGCGTTGTGGATCAGGATGTCGAGCCGGCCATAGATCCGTTTCGTTTCCATGACCATCCTGACGCAGTCATCCTTCACGCCGGCATCGCCGGTGACGAAGAAGGCCTCGCCGCCGGCGGCGCGGATCTCCTTGACCGCGCTCTCACCGTTCGCGGCGGTGCGCATGGCGATGACTACCTTGGCGCCCTCGGCCGCGAGCAGACGGGCTGTCGCCCGGCCGATCCCGGTTCCGGCGCCCACGATCAACGCCACCCTGCCGTCGAGCTTCCCCATGTAGCACCCCTCCCGATTGCGCAGCCTGGCTGGCCGCTTTGGCTTGCCGGCAGGTTAGAACGGGCAGGTTAGAACTTATCGGACAAAATCGCAGTCCATCATGACCGGTCCACCATCGCCATCGCCCATTGGGTATAACGCGGCCCGGCAACGCCGACCGAGCCCAAGGCGCCGTCCAGCGTGGTCATGTCGGCATTCGTCAGGTGCAGCGACGCCGCAGCCAGATTCTCCTCCAGACATTTCCGTCGCTTGGTGCCCGGGATCGGCACGACATGATCGCCCTTGCCGAGCAGCCAGGCGAGCGCGACCTGGGCCGGTGTCGCGCCATGCCGGGCGGCGATATCACGGACCAGCCCGGCGATGCGCATATTCGCATCGAAATTATCGCCCTGCAGCCGCGGATCATTCTTCGACCGGAAATCATCCGCCCCATACTCTTCCGCCCGCTTGCCGGTGCCCGTGAGGAATCCGCGGCCGAGCGGGCTGAACGGCACCAGCCCGATACCCAGTTCGTTCAGCACCGGGATGATGCCGTCCTCCAGATTGCGCTCCCAGATCGAATACTCGCTCTGCAGCGCTGAGACCGGCTGGACCGCATGGGCGCGGCGGATCGTCGTCGCACCCGCCTCGGACAGTCCGAAATACAGCACCTTTCCCTGCGCGATCAGGTCCTTGACCGTCCCAGCCACGTCCTCGATCGGCACGGTGGGATCGACCCGGTGCTGGTAGAGCAGATCGATCCGGTCGGTCCTGAGCCGTTCCAGGGATGCCTCGACCACCTCGCGGATATGCTCAGGGCGGCTGTCCGTACCGCCAGGCGCCTGTCCGCCCAGCTTGAAGCCGAACTTGGTTGCGATCGTCACCTGGTGCCGCCGGCCTTCGAGCGCGCGGCCCAGCAGCTCCTCATTCGTGAACGGCCCATAGGCTTCCGCCGTATCCAGGAACGTACAGCCGAGCTCGATCGCGCGGTGAATCGTGGCGATCGATTCGCCGTCATCCGGCTTGCCATAGGCATGGCTCATGCCCATGCAGCCGAGCCCGATGGCCGAGACCTCCAGGCCCTGCCGGCCCAGCGTACGTTTCGTCAGCATATCGAAGCTCCTTTTCTCGGTTAGCATCAACCTGTGCGGGCGGTGATGTCGTGACCACCCAGCACCAAGCTGCGGACCATGATCTTGGGAAATCGCTGCCCGGCGGCGGGTTTGAAATCCGCCTCTCGGCGCGAGCGGCTTATGATATCTGTGAACGGAACGCCGCCGTGTAAAGCTTCAGTCCAGACGGGGAGGTCTCCCGTGCAGTCCTTCGAAACCATCCGCGCCCGCGCCGCCAAGCGGAAAGGCGGTGACGAGGCCCTGGCGGCGCTGCTGCCCAAGGTCGCGACGCTGGATGAGCTCGCCGCACTCGGCGACGACCGGGTCCTCGCCGAGATGACCCGTCGCATCTTCTGCTCGGGTTTCGCCTGGACCGTGATCGACAAGAAATGGCCGGGTTTCGAGGCGGCGTTCCTCGGATTCGCGCCCCACCGGCTGCTCGGGCAGCCGCCGGAATTCTGGGACGCGCTCGTGTCCGATTCCCGCATCGTCCGCAACGGCCAAAAGATCATGGCGGTGGAGAAGAACGCCAGGCTCATCACCGATATCGCAGGCGAGCACGGCAGCTTCGGACGCTTTCTCGGCGATTGGCCATCAGCCGATCAAATCGGGCTGCTCGACCTTCTGGCCAAGCGCGGCTCCCGGCTGGGCGGCAACACCGGCCAATATTTTCTCCGCTTCATCGGCAAGGACGGCTTCATGCTGTCACGCGACGTGGTGCTCTGCCTGCGCGATGCGGGCCTCGATATCGCTGAGACACCGACCTCCAGGAAGGACCAAGCCAAGATACAGGCTCAGTTCAATGCCTGGGCAGCCGAGACGAACCTGCCCTACACGCATCTCTCGCGAATTTGCGCGATGTCGATCGGCGAGAACTACACGGCGAAACAGCTGCACACCTACATGAGCGAATAGGAGCCGCCGTGTGTCATTCCCGGCTTGAACTCCCTTGCCGAAAAGCGATACCCGATCCGCATCGTCAGGTGCAGGTTGACACCGGCTGCCACCTGGGCGATCTCGTTCCCAAACCAAGGACCGGATTGAAGATGGCTGGCAGAACGAAGCTGTTCTTGCTCGTTTCGAGGCATGCGAATCGGTGGGCCGCGCGGTGATTGAGGGAAGCCGGAGACGAATCATCCGATCCCGCGCGCCGCTCAGGCTCGGATTGGCGGGTGGCGGAACCGACGTGTCGCCTTATTGCGACCAATATGGCGGCGCGGTGCTCAACGCGACCATCGACATGTACGCCTATGCGATGATCGAACCGGCCGACGACGGTTGCGTGACCTTCATTGCGTCGGATGTCGGCGAGGAGATAACCCTTCCCGCAGACGGTGCAGCGGAACTCGCCGGCCCGCTCATCCTGCATCGCGGCGTCTACAACCGGGTCGTCCGGCAGTTCAACGAAGGACGGCCGCTCTCCTGCCGCGTCACTACGTTCTGTGACGCCCCGCCCGGGTCCGGGCTCGGCGCCTCGTCAACTCTTGTGGTGGCGCTGGTGCGCGCCTTCGTCGAATGGCTCAACCTGCCGCTTGGCGAATACGAGATCGCGCGGCTCGCCTTCGAAATCGAGCGTCACGATGCCAGCCTGATGGGCGGCCGCCAGGATCAGTATGCCGCATCGTTTGGTGGTGTGAATTTCATGGAATTCTCCCCCGGCGAACGCGTGATCATTAACCCGCTCAGGGTCAAGAGCTGGATCATGGCGGAACTGGAAACTTCCCTGCTGATCTTCGACAGCGGCGTCTCCCGCTCGTCGGCCAAGATCATTGCCGAGCAGACGGCCAACATCGTTTCGAATGAACGCCGGCCGCTTGAAGCCACGCACGAGCTCAAAGCGGACGCCTACGGCATGAAAGAATCGCTGCTGAAGGGTAATTTCGACGCGTTCGGCGAGTTCATGCGCAAATCCTGGGAGGCCAAGAAAAAGCTGGCATCCAGCATCACGACCCAGCATATCGACCAGGTCTACGAGGCGGCCATGGCGGCAGGGGCCACCGCCGGCAAGGTATCGGGGGCGGGTGGTGGCGGTTTCCTCACCTTTCTCGTCAACCCCGTGCGGCGGATCGACGTCATTCGCGCGCTCGACCGGCAAAGCGGCCGGGTCATGATCTGCCACTTCACCACGCAGGGCGCCGAGGCGTGGAAAATCTATTGATCAATCCGTCCGACATTCGGGAAAGCTGACCAACCTGATGCGCGCGATCCTCCTCGCCGGCGGCGCCGGCACTCGCTTGCGCGGCGTCGTTTCCGATGTGCCGAAGCCGCTCGCAGCGGTAGCCGGGCGCCCGTTCCTGTCCTATCTGCTCGATCTCCTGGAGGCGCGGGGCATCACGGATATCGTGCTGTCAGTCGGCTACATGCGCGACGTCATCATGGATCGCTATCGCAACCGCCATGGCCGTATCGCGATCACGTATGCCGTCGAGGAGCAGCCGCTGGGGACCGGTGGCGGCCTGCGCAACGCGCTCACGCAGGTCGACGGCTTTCCGGTCTTCGCGTGCAACGCCGACACTTTCCTCGACCTTGATTATGGCGCGATGCTCGCCGCGCACGAGGATTCCGGGGTTGCGCTCAGCGTTGCCGTGCGGCCGGTCGACGATGTCGGTCGATACGGACGGGCGCGCGTCGAAGACGGCCGGATTGCAGCGTTCGAGGCAGGCGGCAAGCCGGGAGCCGGTCTCATCAATGCCGGCGTCTACCTGTTTGGGGAGAACCTGCTGGCGACGGAAAGCCCGGCTCCTGCTTTTTCGTTTGAGCGCGATTTCCTAGAAGCCCGCTGTACCGCGCTTCGGCCGGCGGCGTTTGTGACCGACGGATATTTCATCGACATCGGCGTGCCCGAGGATTATTGGCGCGCCCAGACCGAGCTGCCCCAGCGGCTCGAAATCCTTAGTCGGTCAAACTCCCCTCGATAGCGCCGATCAATTGGCGCGCGAGCGTTTCCTTCGAGAAATTGCGGCGCGCATAGTCCACCTGCTCAGCTGACGCGCGCCTCCACGCGTCATCGTCATCAAGCAGGCTCAGCGTCGCGGCGGCGAAACCCTCGGCGTCGTTCGCCACCGCCGTGAACGCACTGGCGCCGTCCAGTCCTTGCACCCCAACCGTGGTGGTCACCAGCGGCAGACCGTAGCGATAGGCCTCGACTACTTTCGATTTCACGCCCGCGCCGAACCTGAGCGGCACCACGGCGACCCGACGCTCGTGATAATGCCGGTCGAGCTCTTCGTCGCTGATCCAGCCGGTGACCTCCACCCGCTGGCAAGCCAGCGCCAGCACGTCCTCCGTCGGACTGGACCCCGCAAGCACCAGCCGGATGTCCGGTTTCGTGCGCCAGACCAGCGGCATGATCTCTTTGACCAGCCATTCTGCGGCATCGACGTTCGGGGTATGGGCGAAGCCGGCGACGAATAGCAGGTCCCTCCGGTGCTCCGGTCCGCGCACGCCGGCATCGAACGCGTCGAACGCATACGGGCTGACGACCCTGGCCGTCACATCCGGCAGAGTTGCGCGGACGGCCGCGACCTCCTCGGCCGACGGATAGAGTATGGCGTCCACCTTCTCCCAGATGTCGATTTCGGTCTTCCGGCTTTCGATGGCGAGAAGGCGCAGCGCCTCGTCGCCGGTAAGCTCGGCCTGCATTGCCATCCTGCGATGATGCAGGTCATGGCCGTAATAGACCACCCGGGCCGTTGAGAACTGGCGCACCTTGGGGAGATATTCCATCGCAATCTCCGGCCGGCTCAGGATCACGCCCGCCAAATGGCGCCCGCTTTCGGCAAGCCATTGCTCGAACCCGTCGTTCATGAATTCCGTGCCATAAAACAGTTCCACCCCCAGCTCCTGCAGCGGGGGGCCGTACACCGGGTCGAAATGCAGATTCTGCGGCCAGAGCTTGACCACGTAGCCGGCCTCGACCAGCGCCTCGATGAACGCCCGGATCGTCCGGGAGCCGGCGTCGTGGTCGGGCTGTGGAATATAATGGTCGACCACGAGTACCACCTTGCCGGTATAGTTCCGCTCGCGCGCCCGGAAAACCGTCTCGCCGTTGACGAAGTGACCCTCGAGAGCTTTTTGCCAGCGCGCGAACAGGCGGTGCTGATTGCGAACTTGATAGGCCTTGGTACCGCTGGCCGTATCGGTCCCGTTCGTGATGCCCTCGAAATGGATGATCGTCGACCGCGGCTGGTAGTAGACCTTGCGTCCGGCGGCGCGGACGCGGAAGGCCAAGTCGGAATCTTCACAATAGGCGGGAACGAAGAGTTCATCGAAGCCGTCGAGCTCTGCGAAAAGCGCGCGGGGGATCATCAGCGACGCGCCCGATACGTAATCGACCGGCCGAACATAATTGTACGCTGGTCGGGCCGGATCATCGAGCCGTCCCAAATTCCAAGCCGATCCGTCCCGCCAGACGATGCCGCCAGCCTCTTGCAGCCGACCATCGGGATAGATCAGCTTCGAGCCCGCAATCCCGGCGTCCGGACGGCTGCGAAAGATATCCAAGAGACTGTCGAGCCACCCGCGAGTGACCTCGGTGTCGTTGTTGAGGAACAGGATGAAGGTCCCGTGAGCCAGCCCGGCCGCCCGGTTGCAATTGCGCACGAAACCGAGATTCTCATCGTTTTCGACAAACCGCAGGTTTGGGATCTTGCGCAGATGAGCCAGCTCAGGATCGCGGGAGGCATCATCGATAACGATGATCTCGAAAGTGGCGGCGGGCACATGGCGGGTGATCGACGCCAAGCATCCCAGCGTGTACCGCACGTTGCCATAGCTCGGGATGATGACACTGACCTCAGGCTGCTGAGGCGCCGACGGCAGGGCAATTTCCGCCGCGATTTCCGCCAGCGCGCGGACCGGAGAGGCATCAGTGGCCGACGAGAACTCTTTCGCCCTTGAGTGCGGAGGCTGAGCGGACGATTGCCGATTGAGCATGGCCTTCAGCGGTTCGCGCAACTCCGACCAGTTGCCGCGTGCGATCCGGCTGGCCGCGCGCATTGGCCGGGTGACCTGCCATGAATGCGACCTGCGCATCCAGGAAAGTTGCGCCTCGGCCCCCTCGGCGCGTTGCGCCAGCTCGTTCGCCCGGCCTTGCGCGATTTCGAGATTGCGGGACAACTCGCGCGCTCGCGCCCCGAGCGCATCGATCGAGGCGATTTGCTCCGACAGAAGCCGTCGCTGGCTCTCGAGTTCCCGGTTCGCCTCGGCCAGCATTTCCGTTACCGCGGCCGCTCTTTCCGTTGCGGCATCCGCGCGTTGCCGTTCGCGCGCCACGTGTGCCGTGGTTTCCGCGAGCGTCTTGGAAAGCTCGTGCAGCGTGTCGCCAAGTACCGCGGCGCGCGCATTTGCTTCGGCACGTTCCGCATCGACGCGATGCGTGTGCTCAGCCAAGGCGCGATGCTCAGCCTCGAGACCGGCCGCCCAGCGTAGACGCTTTTCCGCCGCGGTCCAAAGATCGAGCGCCGGATCAAGGAACATCGATGTGCCAAGCTCCGGTAGCGCGGCAGCTGCGTCGCCGCACACCGCGATCAGGTAGACCGGGTCGGCAAGGGTCGCCGTGCGGGGCTCGATTTTCCGGCTGTTGCCGCTCAGTGCCTGGTACGACGTCGTCTCATCGCCGCCAATCGTGTGAACGGCCGAGGCAACGAGTTGACGCTGACCATATAGCCGTACTTGATCGAAATGCGCGCTCAGAAGGGATTGGAACTCGTCGAGGTAGAGTTCCCGGACATGAAACTCGTTCTGGTACCGCGGCTGATCCGTATAAACCCGCTTGTCCGGCGTCGAGATGATCAGCGAGCCGCCCGGCCGCAGCACGCGGCGGATCTCCGCCATCATCTCCTGATGTTGGGCATGGTGCTCGAGCGTCTCGAACGAGACGACGATGTCGACGGACTGCGCCTCAAGCGGGATGCGGGCACAGCTGCCGCTCAGGAGTTTGAGGTTCGCGGTTTCGCCATAACGCCGGGCGGCGTGCGCGATGGCCACCGGATCGACATCCACCCCGACAACGCTGCGCGCCGCCCCGGCAAGAAGCGCGCTGCCATAGCCTTCGCCCGACGCGATATCGAGTACATCCTTTCCCACCACATGGGCGAGACACAACCCGTAACGATGGAGGTGCTCGTACGCGATCTGGCCGGTCTCTTCCGGCACAAAGCGCTCGCCGGTAAACGGCAACGCGGGCGAGGCGTTCATATCCCGCATGTGAAACTCGATCCCTGAAATAAGGGCATCCGGTTATATTGCCGGCGGCTGATCGCTATCAGAGGGTGCTATTCTGATCAAGCGGTTGGCCGGAAATGACGCGATTTCGGTGTCATCATCCGCAGCACGTCACTATAGGGGCAGCCCAACGTTACTGCGGAAATCGATACCTCCAGTCTCGCAGCAAAATGTTCCCGGCAGCCACCGTCGACATCTCCCTTACCTGACACCCATTGACCAGTTCGCCATGCGGAACTTGCAGGACATGCAAGTTGTTCGACGGAGCAGAAGCCGCTGGTAGGTGGATGCTCTCGATTGCGGCGAACGGCCATGCTGCGACCCTTGTTCAGGGGGGTAAAGTCAGATAGGTTCCTGTGGCGCTGCAGCAGACAATACGGCAGTGCAGCAGACGT
Organism: uncultured Rhodospirillales bacterium; assembly: GCA_964631425.1. GTDB lineage: Bacteria > Pseudomonadota > Alphaproteobacteria > BOG-932 > Roseiterribacteraceae > BOG-932. Next base: position 5,031 of record CAZVYC010000072.1, on the reverse strand, counting down.
TTTTTAATTTAGGCTTTACCATTTCGCGCATTAGGATTTGCGAGTTCAGACACTATTCCGGAGGGGAGCGGCTCGGTGGGGGATCGCTGGACCAACCATAAGGACAGCAAAGCCGTTCTAGAATTCGAGATATATGTACTATCTACTTCACACATTTTGTCTAAGAACCAAAATAGTCATAGCGGGCGCGCTTACTGGTTGACTTGTGTGGGCGGCGGACAGCCCCGCCGCAGAATTGCGGTGGTGAATTCGTGAAAACCCGAAAAGTCAGCCCTGAAAAGTCAGCCCCTTGGAATTGGGATTCCGCTTCAATGGCTGACACGCCGACCTACGCGGGTGGAACGGTGCTGGGTCGCGGGCAACTGCAGTTGCCGCTTCGGTGGTCAGCCTTCCCGTGCGGCGCCAGTTCAGAGGGCGCGGCGCTCCAGCGTAGGGTTGTGTTGCCGGCGGCGGGTCTGAGGCCGGGCTGGTACCATCTCGATGCGTGGATCAAGGGCACTGACGCCCTGGTCACCGGACGAGTCGGATATGTCGAGACCCGGCGCGGCGAGTTGCCGATGCGGCTGGAGTCGCGTGGCGACAGGCGCTTCAGCAAAATTCTCAAGATCTCCGAGCCTGTGTCGTCGATCTCGGTCGTGGCTGATGGGCCGATGTCGGAAGGGCTGGAGGCGATCGAATTCCGCAGTCTCGGTGCCATTCCGGTCTGGGCCTTCATGATGCGCAAGGCGCTCCGGTACCTCGTTGCCAACCACGGCTCCTGCGATCTGCCCCAGGCAGCCCGGCAATTCCTCGCGGCGTTCCAGACGCGCGCTAATCTAGCCTTCCGCGACAGCTATGCGTCCGAGGATATCGAGGCGGCTTATCCGCGCTGGCGCGCCATTCATGAAGATCCGTTTGCCTGCCGCCGCGCCGCGATAGCCCTCGATGCGAGGCTGGCACCGCGGCGCCTTCGCATCGCACTGCTTGTCGCCGAAGGGCTCGATCCGGCCGTCGCGTCGAGCGAAATCGGGCAAAGCCTGATTTCGTCCTTGATCGATCTCGTGCCGGTCGGCCTGTCCGCGTCCACGCAGCCAGCGCTTGACCATTGCGATTACTGGCTGCCGGTCGATTATTCCGGCCGGTTCACACCCGGCGGCATCGAGCGGATGACGCTGGCCATGATCGATGATCGGGCCACCGCGGCGGTGTTCGCCGACTGCGACGCGCTCGCGCGCAGTGGCGCCCGGATGCAGCCTCGGCTGAAGCCGACCTGGAACCGGGAGCTTCTCTGGTGCACCGATTATATCCATGCGCCCTTGCTGGTTCGTGCAGATCCCGCCCTGCTTGATGCGCTCGCCTTGCCCAACGCCGCCGCGAAACCGGCCTATGCGCTCGCGCTCGCGCTCGCCGAGCGGGAGCGCAGTACGCTCAGCCATATTCCCCATGTGCTATTCCATGAATGGCTCGACGAACAGCGCGACCGCAGGCGCGCCAGCATCAGTGTCCTTCGCGAGCATCTGAGTCGGCTGGGGCATCCAGGCACGGTCACGCAGCTCCCGGACGGCATCCAGCGGGTCAGCTGGCCCGTACCGCGCAGGACGTCGGTCTCGATCATGATTCCGTCCAAGGACAAGCCCGATCTTCTCAAGGATTGCATCGATTCAATCCGGTCTCGCACGGAAGGAATAGCGCCGCAGATCATCGTTGCGGATAATGGTTCGGTGCAGCCGGGGACCCGCGCTTATCTCGACCGGATCGCTGCCGATGGGACCGCGATGGTGGTGTCCTGCCCCGGGCCGTTCAATTTCCCGAAGATCAACAACCAGGCGCGGCGCCACGCCACCGGAGAAATCCTGGTGCTGCTCAACGATGATACGCAAGTCATCTCAAGCCACTGGTTGACGGAACTTGCCAGCTTGGCACGCCGGCCTGAGGTGGGAGCGGTCGGATGTCTGCTGCTCTATCCTGACGGCACGATTCAGCACGCCGGCATCGTGCTCGGCATCGGCGGTGCCGGGGATCACGCGTTCCGCAATCTGCCCGGCGACGCGCCAGGCTATCTGAACCTGATCCGCTGCCGGCGGGAGATCAGCGCGGTCACCGGCGCGTGCCTCGCTGTTTCGGCCGAGCATTTCGATGCGGTCGGCGGGCTCGATGAAGATTTGCCGGTCACGCTCAACGATGTCGATTTCTGCCTCCGGCTGAGGGCCCGCGGCCTCATCAATATCTGGACGCCATGGGCCGTGCTCGAGCACTGGGAATCGAAGTCGCGTGGGCACGATTTCACCGACGCGGCGCTTGAGCGGCAGGCGGCCGAGCTCAGGCTGTTCGCCGCCCGTTGGGGGCACCTGATGGCGCAGGACCCCAACTACCATCCGGGCCTGAGCGGCTCTGAGCCGGATTACCGCCTGGCGGTATAGCCCCGGATTTCCTACACCGCCGGACCCGCCAAAACGCGCCCATTTCGGCCGGGGTCTGGGCTCGTGCAGGCTTCTATACGTCGGCCCCACATTCGATCCGGGAGGATGCGCCGCTTGCGGCTCAGCCATAGCTTCGGCTGACGAACCAGAACACGCCAAGGCCGACCAGGAAGGCCGAGGCGACGTCGACGACAATAGGGCGGGGCGGGGCGAGCTTCAGCTTCGATAGCGCGAGGACGAGCAGGGTTACGGCGATCACCAGGGTCAGCTGCCCGATCTCCACCCCAAGGTTGAACCCGACCAGGAGTTCGGCCAGCCGCTTCGTCGGCAGCTGCATCTGCAGCAGGTCGGCCGCGAAGCCGAAGCCGTGGATGAGCCCGAACACCAGGGTGATCACCATTCTGAGCCGCCCTGCCTCGACCAGCCGGCCCGAGATCATCAGGTAATTGGCCGTGAACAGGCCGGCGCCCAGCAGCAGCAGGCTGGGCAGTCCGCCGAATCCGAGCCATCCCATGACCGCCACCAACAGCAGCGCCCCGCCGACCGCGGCGGCGGCGAAGCCCGGCCGCCTGGTCTGCACCGCGACGTTCTCCGCCCCGATCAGCGCGATCGTGAGCGCCACCAGTGCATCGATATATTCGGCATGCGGCCGGATTACGCCGGTTACCGCCAGCGCCAAGGTCAGGCTGTGCCCAATGGTGAAGCCGGTGACGACGAAAACGAGGTCACGCAGCCGGCGGGAGATCAGCACCAGTCCCAAGAGGAACGACATATGATCGACCCCGGTGAAGATATGCATCACCCCCATGTGGATGAATTCGAGGAAGCTCGCGCTCTTCAGCCGATTCTCCTCGCCGCCGGTCACGTCGACGTCTTGATGCTCATTGGTGATCAGCTGCTCGGTGAACTCGCCGGTATCGGCGTTCTGGACCTGCGCGAAGTTGGTGTGGCTGGACACAAGGTCGAAGAACGCCGCCGAGTGGATCTGCAGCGCCGCGGCGGTCGGGCATTTGAAGGTGAAGTCGTACTTGCGGTAGCCCGAGATGGCCGACATCGTGACCACCGGCGGGATCAGGTCGCAGATTTTACCCGCCGCCAGCGGGTAGACACGCTCGCTCAGATACTGGATGACAAGGCTGTCCGGCGGCGGCGCATCGCCGATGGCCAGCCGCGCGATCTCGACCGCGGGGATGGTCATGACCAGGTCGATATTGGAACCGCTGATCTCCCACACCGAATGCGATTCGCTGCGGGTATGCGCGCCGGCCTGGCCGGCCGCGATGATGAGGAGCGCGGCCAGCCACAGCGGACGCGCCATCAGCGCAGATCCTTGGCGACCAGGATGTTGGCGCGCTTGCGTAGAAAGGTTTCGTCCTGGGCAGTGACGCGCTTGATCGCGTCGTTGCGGTAGTCGTTCAGGACCTGGTCGCGTGCGGCGGCGAAATCGGTCGGCACCGGCGCGACGTTATGGACCATCGCCAGCACATGAACCCCGTCCGGCTGTGTGATCGGCTGGGAGACGACGCCGTCGCGCAGCGCCAGGGCGTCTTCGAACAGGGTGTCGCCCAGGTGGATCTTGGCGGCGAAATAGAACTCTTCGCCGCTGACCTTCCCGGAATCGCGGCCGTTATGCCGCACAGCCACGTCGTCGGGCGATTGGCCGGCATTCAGCGCCTGCACCGCCTGGGCCGCGTCGTCCGGCGACGCAAAGACGAGGTCGCGCAGCGTCATCCGGCCTTCGCGGGCGTAATGGTCGCGGTGCGCAGCGTAATAGGCGTGCAGCTTGGCCTCGCTCGGTTGTGCGCTCATGGCGTCTGCCGCGGCCATCTGCTCGACCGCGTTGACCATCGCGGTCCGCGTGTCCGGGTCGACAGACGCCACGTCCAGCTCCTTGCCGCGCTGCACGAACAGCTCCTCGCGGACCATGTCGTTCAGCACCTTCTGGCGCTGCTCGGGCGTAGCCTCAGTCATATCCACGCCGTAGAGCGTCTGCAGTTGCGCAATATAGTCGATCCGGCTGATCGGCTGCTGGTTGACCAGCGCCACGTCCTCAGGCGGCACCAGCAGCGTGGAGGTGCCCTTGGCGGTGAACAGCGCATAACCGGCGAGGATCAGACCCGCGATTGCACCAAGGCCCATCAGGACGAAAGATCGCCGCGGACTGACCTGGGTCGGGTCCAGCGACCCGCTCTCATAGTCCGAGGGAAGGGGCTGGATGGACATGCGCGTCACCTGCGGTCCCGACAATGAAAACAGCGTTTTCGCCACTAGAGCAGGTGTGAACCGGGGGTCAATGCGGTTTCGCGTCGCCTGTTGCCGTCGGTCCGGCCGAGGCTCTATTCATGGCGGACAAGCGGTCGTGAGCGGGGAGCGGGGCAATGGAGCGGAACCAGCAGGGCGAGCAAAGCTTCCCGGAAATCCGCGAGTCCGTCCGGCGCCTCTGCGCCAAATTTCCCGGACCCTATTGGCAGGCGCTGGATCGCGAGCGGAAGTACCCGACCGAGTTTGTGCGTGCGCTGACCGAGGCCGGGTTCCTCTCGGTCCTGATCCCGGAGGAATATGGTGGCTCGGGCCTGCCCTTGGGCGCGGCCACCTCTGTGCTCGAGGAAATCCACCGCTCCGGCTGCAACGG
>CAZVYC010000071.1:9050-21183 GCA_964631425.1 uncultured Rhodospirillales bacterium | reverse complement strand
GCGAAGGCGGCAGACGGGCAGCCATCGATCGTCTCGATCTTCAAGAGCGATCCTTGATCGATCTTCAGTTGAACGTGCCTGCGGGCCGCCTTGTCAAAAATCAATGTTCCGGTGAAGTGGCTTCAATCCGATGCAGCCTACACTGATTGGAACGAGTGGCAGCTCCCAGGAGCGGCCGATTTTGAATTGGAGTTCAATTATGAACAGGCTCTCGTTGGATCAGTATTTCCGCTGTAGTGCTAATTGCGCTCGGTTTAGCCGTAGGCGCAGCCGCTTTTACGGGCGACGAGTTGGCGAAGAACGCGAAATTAACCTTGGCGGAAGCGCGCGTGATCGCCTTGAAGGCATTTCCCGGAACCATTGTGAGTGAGGAACTCGAGGAAGAGAAAGGTGGAAGCGGTCTGCGCTACTCCTTCGATATTCGAGGGGGCCGGACGATGCACGAGATCGGAGTCGATGCAAAAACCGGTAAGGTTTTGGAGAATTCCGATGACGGCAACAAATCCTGATGTCGAATCATGCAACCAGCATTGGCGTTTGCGTGATTCGACATCAAGGCATCCAGTCGCTAATAGCCAAGACTGAACGTAAGCGACGAACCGCCATAATAGCGCGGCTGAGGGACGTAGACCGCCGGAGGACGACCGTAATAACCCGGCGCCGGATAGATCACCCGCGGAGGCGCATAGCCGTAGTACCCATACGGAGCGTATTGCTGATGCTCCAGCCATTCGTGACGCTGCCAAGCCTCGCGCGCTTCTTCCGCCTCATGGCGTTCTTCCGCCTCGCGGCGCTCTTCAGCCTCTTCGTGCTCCTCGTGCTCTTCCCATGCGTCGTCGTGGTCATGAGCAAACGCCTTGACGCTTGATCCGCCAAATCCGATGACGAGTGCCGCCGTTGCGATGGCCACCGTCAAGCCTCTGGCCGCAGGCCTCAAGTTGGAGAACATGTAGAACCCCCTGTAACAGGATCGAACCAGATATCAGCATGGGTCTCGACCAAGGCGGAATTGGGGCTGCGCCGGGGTCTCTTTGCGGCGGGCAATACAGATTAGCCGCCCTTTCTGTGCCAAGTCCCATCCATGATGAACTGGCCGGGCGGGGTTGCGGCCATCAAATGATCGCCGGCCTCTTTCTGCACCGCGTCGATCGGCGTTCCGGTCTTCTGGGCGATCTCGCGATAGGTCGCGAGGCGCTGGGCATTGATCGCGGCGATGGTCTGCGACACCGAGGCGGGAACAGGGCCGACCGCGCCGACCAGTCCGTCTGCGCGTTCGCCGACCTGTCCGGCCTGGCGGGCCGCATCTAGGGCATCGGCGTGGGCAGCGGCGCACGCGAACAGAAACGCGATGGCTGCGATCAGTTTCGTCGGACGTTTCATCGGTCTCTCCTATTTCCCGCTGTTGGCGGCTTGTTCGCCCGCGGGTCCGAACAACTCCGGATGATCCTTGAACGCATTGTTCAGTTCATTGTCGACTTTGAGGCGGACCTCCTGGTCGATATGGACATTGAGGTTGATCTCGATTGGCTTGTCGGGCGCCTGGATTTTCACCGTCGGATTACAGGCCGCGATAGGGACTAACGCACCGAAGGCAACGGCCAAATTTAGGATCGCGCGAAAAGTCACGGTCAATTTCTGCCTCCGGGATGCTTTTGCAGTTTTCTACGAGCCGTTTCGGTGGGGTGGGCATAAGCCTCGATGGAGGATCGCGCGATGCTGTCGAGCGCACCGCTGAGATTGAGATTGAGGGCCACGGGTGAGCCGCCATAGAGCGTCGGATTGGCACCTTTCAAGCTCATTTTGATCTTCTCTTCGCCGCCCAGGATGCCATCGATGGTGACGCTCAGCGTCTGGTAATGAAAGTCTTGCAGCGCCTCCCGCAGGATTGCCATGCTCCCGCCCGGGTTTCCCTGCAGGAAGGGTGGCGGCTCGGCAGGGTCATATCTTAAAGCTCCTCCTGTGCTCGCTTCCAGGAACCCATGCTCGACCAGGATCATGTCCTTGATGTGACGGAGCGGGATGGCGCCGTCGAGCGTACCTTCGGCCGATAATCCGTTGACATCGACCAGTTTCAGCAATTGGGCGAGGTCGACACTTTTGACCACAACGCCCAGATTTTGATCCGGTCCGTAAAGGTCGAGATGTTGATCATAGGTGCTGATCGTCCCGCCCGCGATGCTCCAATGCGCATCGGCAATGTTGAGGACATGACGCTTGTCGAGGCCAAAGACGATTTCGCCATCGCTGAGCGGTAGTCCGACCAGGAGCTTTTTCACAGTCAACTTCTGATTGTCGGCGGTTACCAGCGGTCTTAGGCTTGCCAGCGTGATCGCCGCGTCGATGCCTTCCATCGTGAAGTTTGGCGTCGTCGCCGTAACGTTCTTGAGTATGATCGATCCTTGGCTAGTGGATCTGGAACCGGACCAGTCGGCTTCCGCATGCAGCCCGAAAGTTCCCGAAATCTTGCTGGCCATGGTTGCCAGTCCTGGAGCCAGCCGCAACAGGTCGACCCCGCTTTCGCCAAGGTCAGTCGGTGCCATTTCCAATGTGGCGCGGCGGCCGACGGCCTCCAGCTTGATGACCGGCGGTTTGCCCGCCGGGCCGGCGGTGAGAGCCAGCGTCACGCCGCTCCCGATTGCGCCTCCCACGGTGCCGGCGATTGCCTCCGTCGGACTGTTCGGTGCTGTTGCCCCGAATGTCCCGGCCACCGTGCCCGATACACCCCCGTCCGTCGTACCCACGGCCTTGATAGCGAGATTACGAATGCCGGCGCCGAGGTCGGGCAGATCGATTGCGCCTCGCTCAACACCTGCGTCAAATCCGGCAAGTTGGCCGTCGGCGATTATCGCAGCGGCGTGCGACAACGGCAGTTTCAACTCCGCGACGATGCTCGCGTTCGAAAGTATTGCCGCCGAAAGGTCGTTGATTGAGGCAGCCAGTGAGATTGCGCCCGCTGCTGTCTGGGAAAAAGCTGGCCCGCTCGCGTCCGGTCCGAGGCAGCCTTGCACATGCGACGCGGTCAAGCCGGCGATCGTTGCCGCATCGATGGTGAATTTGCCGCAAGCGCCTAGGGTGAAGGTATTGGCCGCAGCGTCAAATGTTCCAGCTTCCGACAATTTCGCGTTGTGCAACGACACCATGCCTGAAACGGCGCCGTCATAGGTCAAATCCAACGTAACCGGCCGAGCGGTCGCGGCGGGCCCGACCTGCAGCGAAAGTTCCAGCCGCATTGGGCCGGCGATTGCCTCATTTCCGAAGGCCCTTGCGACGGGGCCGACATCAGTGAACGACGCGCCGACTGTCGCATGCGCTCCGCCCGCGCCGCTGGTAAGCGCGGCCTCGATGCCCGTGCTTCCGTCAATCGGCGCTACGTGAAAGGAAGCCGCTTGCCCTTCCGCGCTGGTCTGAAAGTTTAGCTCCAGCTTTCGGACCGGAATCGCATCGATCATGAGATTTTCACTGGTCAGCTTGCCGGCGCCGCGCGCGGCTGTCCCTCTCTCCTTGCTCAGTGTGAATTCGCCACTGACGGCATTGGGAATGTCTGGGTTGCCAGCAATGTCAATGTGAATGGGTTTCAGCGAGGCGGCCCAGCCTGCGGCGGACAAGGTCATGTCCAACGGTGCGGTCCCGTGGGCACTACCGCGCGCAAATTGCGAGATTCCGGCGAGATGCAACCCGTTGCCCGCCTGTACAACGTTGCCCGAGATCGTGGCCGTCACCAATCCCGCAGGTGTCTCCAGATTCACTGATAGGTTCTGGATCTCCACCCGAGACGCCGGCAGCGAGATCCCCGTTGCCAGCATCGTGCCCCCCGTGGGAGCGCTGTAGCCATCGAACGTCAGTGCACCATTCAGTTTCAGGACCGCATGCAAGGCGGTATCGGAAATTTCGATCGTATCGAGCCGGCCGTGGAGCAGGCCGCGCGGCGAGTAGGTAGCAACTATGGTTGCCCGCCCTAGGCTGCCGACCATGATCCCGGCGATTCGAATGCGGTGGAGATTGTACGAGACCGATCCCCCCCGGACCTGATCGAATCCCAGTGCCTCAAGTCGGGCATGCACAGCAATGCGCAGCAAGACTGGCACCACGACTGCCAGGACCACTGTGATCGCTAAGAAGGCGACTGGGAGGAAAAACGGGCGATGTTTCACGCGGCTGTTTCGTCCAAGACGCAAGAAATTCCCCGCGAGTGCTTTAAATCGATAGCTTTATCACAGCGCGTTTCCCAGACTCGCATCGTTTCACGGCGTGTCCTGGAAATACGGCAAGGTTGACCGTCGTCAGCGTCGTCCTCCGACCTCATCGAGGTGCTCCAGCAAATCGGCCGGGTCCTCATAGACCCGCGCGGCTCCCGCCCGCTCCAGTTCCTCCTGGCCGTAACCGCCCGAAAGCAAGCCAACTCCCAGGCCGCGGCAGCGACGGGTGGCCAGCATGTCCCAGATCGAATCACCGATGATGACCGCTGTTTCGATCGGGGCTGCGAGCCGTGCCGCCGCGGCCAGAAAAAGGTCCGGGGGTGAATGCGCGACGGGTTTTGGAGATCGGAACGCTTGGTGGGTACGGCACCATTTGGCTCGCACGGGCGGTGCAGAATCGCGGCCGGGTCGTTACGCTGGAGGCTGATCTGGCCCATGCCGAAATTGCGCGCGCCAACATTGAACGAGCTGGTCTGGCTGCGGTCGTTGACCTCAGGACCGGCCCCGCGCTCGAAATCTTGCCGTTATTCCAAGAGGACGAGCCTTTCGATCTGATCTTTATTGATGCGGACAAGGCCAATAACCCTTCCTATCTGACGTGGGCCTTGAAGCTGGCTCGACCTGGTACGGTCATCATCGGGGATAATGTCGTGCGCGACGGAGCTGTGGTCGATCGCACCAGTACGGACCCCCGCGTGCAGGGCGTTCGTAGGTTCTTCGAAATGCTTGCCGACGAACCCCGGCTCACCTCGACAGCTCTCCAGACAGTGGGAAGCAAAGGGTGGGATGGATTCACGATCTCGATCGTCGACCAGCGCGGGATGTGTTGATGTCGAATCCCGCAAAGGCCAATCGTCATTGCGAGCCCCCGGGTCCGGCTTCGCCAGCCCTAGGACAGGCTCCGAAGCAATCCATGGTCCCCGCGCGTACAGAGGCATGAATTGCTTCGCTGCGCTCGCAATGACGCTCTACGATCAATTTTATAAGCTGAATGTCATTCTCTTCGCACCAATCGAGCAATGCCTTTTCCGTCTCCAGATTTTCGAACTCGTACCACTTTTGCAGCATGCCGCGCGCGTGCAGGAGTTCCTTGAAGCGGCCATATGCCCCCCGCCGCCGGAAATACCTCGCGACAGTATCGGACTCGTCGGGCAGTTCCTGATCGATGAAGGCCAGCACGAGGCGGCGTCCGAGTTGCAGGTCGTTCTTGTGAGGCACGGCAATGTAACGGTCAGCGTCTTCGAGGTCATCGGGAGGGGCGTCTTCCTCCTCCAGCTCAATGAAGCTCAATTTCAGGTATATTTGCCCGGTATCGCGACAAATATTCGCCTCATGCTCGAACGGAGCACCCATGCTTACGAATTCGAACGCATCCCTGAGGTCCGTGGCCTTGACGGAGACAATCTTAGGCGACGTCATCGACATCTCCTCGCAAACAGCGCGACGCAAAGCGGCCTGGCTGCCCAGGGGCGTGCTCAGCAAGCGATCCTCGACCGAGCGCCTGCACGCGCGAGGCAATCGCGGAAGCGCGTTAGCATCCAACCCTTGATTTTCTATGCACGGCCCTGGCCGGGTCAATACTCGCTCGCCAGCATGATGTCATGCTCGGCCGCCTACCTCTCCTGAGTTATCCCGGCGCCGGCGAAATAGCTGCATACTCACGGGATCGATCCTTGCGGGAGGGACCTCCGATGCAAGAGTTCAATCACATCTTTGACTGGAGGCTTCTGCGCGGGCCCCACTTCTTTCCGGGGCCCGATGGCGGAACCTGCGTCACCGAAGCCGCGATCGTCGCGGCGGGGTTCGACTATCGGCCAGTTTACAGCGCCGATGCCCTGCCGCCCTGCTTTTCGCGCGTCGTCGCCGGTTATGCGATCGGCCTGAACGACGCCATGCCGGACGATCTGCGGCAGGAGTACCTCAAGCCCTATGTCACGCGCCTCGCCTTCACCGCCGAGACGCTCGCGGTCGAGACGCTCCGCGCCCATTACATCACGATGCAAACCGTCAACCGAATATTGCCGATCATGATGAGACAATTCGGGTTCAATGAGTTGGCGGAAGAGTGTGAACACGCTCTCTCCCTCAGTGCGGCGCGCGCGGTCACCCGCACCGCGATGCGCAGGATCGGCAATGGCAGGTGCGATCGCGAGAGCATCGGCTTGGCGGCCGAAGCCGCCGCTCGTGCGACAAAGGCGGCCGTGCGGCTCTGTCGTACCCGTAAAAACGGCGCGCGTTTTCATGGCCTTGCCAGAAAATGCATCCGCGCGACAGTTCACGTGAGCAACCTCGCGGCTGTCTTTTCTCCCCGCGGGAGAGAGGTGTGGGGAATCGCGGCCGAGATCCTTGGCGACTGCATTACCATGGGCAAGCAGCGCCCCGCGCTCGATAACGCCGTCTTCGTGGACCGCTTGATGGCTGCGCGGCAATCGCGGGAGCTGGTGCATTGAGGTTGGCGGACGACGCGCCCCCTCCGCGCGGCTCATCCTCCTGCTGACAAGGGCGGAGCAGTCCTTCAGGCGCCGAGGGCCAGCAGAGCGAAGCTGGCGAGCCAGTGCTCGCCGGCATAGTCGCCTGCCACGTGTGGCAGGCTTGCAGCCAGATGCCGCGCGGCGGCGGCCATCGCGATCGCGCGGATCGGTTCATCGAGGGCGGCCGCGATCGAGCGCCAGCACCAGGCTCGGCTCAGATTTAATCCGTCGAGATGAACGATCTTGCCGTCCGACCGGTCGCTGACCTGGGCGGGCGTGAACAGCGTCGTCGGCGCCTGCCGGGCGATTTCGGGGAGGAATCCGGAAAGCCACGCCTGGAATTCCGGGACGGGCAGGACGCGGCGCATGCATTCCGCCTCGATTAAGGCGGGCGACAGGAACGCGTCACCATCGGGCTCCCAGGCCTGGCATTCCCTATCCTGCCCATACCAGGCGCGCGCCCGTTCGGCGATCATCCGCGCCAACTCGTCGTCGCCCGCCACATTTGCATACTCCATCGCCAGCGCGAGGGCGAAAGCGGTGTTGGCGTGCGCACCCGTGCGAACCGGATAGCGCTGGCCAGGCAGAAACAGGCGGAAGCGCTCGGCGAAGCCTTCCGCCAGCGGCGCGAGTGCGGCCGCCCAAGCTTGGCCCTCCACCGGCTCGTGGCGCTTCAGCTCGGCGGCCAGCATCAGCAGCCAGGCCCAGCCATAAGGCCGTTCGAATGTCCGGCTTTCCGGCCGCGCCAGATAGGACAGCTCGCCCGCGACCTTCTCAGGAATGAGATGGCTGTCGAACAGCGCGCGGATACGGCTTCGTTCGGGCAATTCCGGAAAGCGCCGGTGAAGGCTCGCCAGAAGCCAGTAGCCGTGCACGCAGGAATGCCAGTCGAAGCTGCCGTAGAAGATCGGGTGCAGCGCCTGCGGGCTTTGCACGTCGACTGTCGCGGTCAGCACGTGATCGAGCTTGTTGGGGTATTCGCGCGTGACATGCCCAACCGCCAGTCGGGCGAAGCGCGATGCCAGTTCGGGGGTCAAGGCATCGGACATTGGAAAGGCCTACCGAAAGACCAGGAAATACATCAGCATCGTATTGGCAGCCAGAAGGCAGAGCGCGGTCGGCGCCTGCGCCCTGATCACGGCGTTGCGGTCGCTGAGGCCCAGCAATGCCACCGGCACGATGTTGAAGTTCGCCGCCATCGGCGTCATCAACGTTCCGCAGAACCCCGAGAGCATGCCGATCGCCGCCATCACCGTGGGGTCTCCCCCGAAACGCCGGACGATCAGCGGCAGGCCGATCGCCGCCGTCATCACCGGAAAAGCCGCGAAGCCATTGCCCATCACCATCGTGAAGGCCGCCATGCCGATCGTGTAGGCGGCAACCGCGGCGAAGCGGCTGTCGAGCGGCACGTGGTCGGTGATCAGCCGCCCGACTTCGTCGCCCACCCCCGACAGGGCGAAGACCGCGCCCAGTGCCGCCAGCATCTGCGGCAGGATCGCGGCCCATCCGACCGAATCCAGTAACCGCCGGCCCTCCTGGAAGGGCACGGAAGGCGCCGGCCGCAGCCAAAGCATCGCCACCGTCAGTCCGGTCACAATGCCGATCGCCAGCGAAATCACCGTCACCTGCCCCGGGTCGATCAACGGAACCCCGCCGACCCTGACCTGCTTCGCGGCCAAGGTTCCGATCAAGGCGATTGCCGGAATCGCAAGCGCCGGCAAGAACAGACGATTCCCATAGCGCGTGGCGTTCCGCCGCCTCTCCTCCACGTTGGTGGTGGCTGGGTGGCTCGGTCCCAGCTTGCCGGCTCCGCCGATTGCCGCCAGCGCCAGCACCAGGATCCCGTTGCCGAGATCGCCCAGATCGTCGCCGAGCAGGAAGCTGGCCGCGAGCAGGCCCCAGAACACGGTATTTCCGGTCCGCTTCGGGTTTTGCCGGTCGCGCGCGCTCAGCACTGCGATCACCGCGAACATCAGGCCCGCGAGTATATAGACCCCGCCGAGGTGGATCACGGCGAACGGTCCGTCCCGCTTCCGCGGCCCGTTCCGCTCCGGCGGCCCGTTCCGCTCCGGCGGCCCGTTCCGCTTCGGCGGCGCAGCCGCCCATCCAGCAGCATCAGCCGGGCACCGTGAACCGCCAGCGCGGTCAGCGCGGTCGGGATCGCCCAGACGGATAGCGACAGCGGTGAAACGACGATGCCGTTCTGCTCGAGGAAGCCTTTGATCAGCAGGATCGAGCCGATCGCGATGAAAATATCCTCGCCGAAGAACAGGGCGATATTATCAGCCCCGGCCGTGTGGGCGCGGACCCGTTGCCGCTCGACTTCCGGCAGGTCGCCGAAATGGCTTTCAGCCGCGCCTTCGGCCATCGGCGCCACCAGCGGACGAACCATCTGTGGCTGGCCGCCGAACGAGGTGAGGCCGAGCGCCGCCGTCGCTTGCCGGGCGATGAAATAGACGAGCAGCAGGCGTCCCGGCGTTGCCGCCCGCACGTGGCCGACGAGCTGCCGCGCCCGTTCCTGCAGCCCGTTCCGCTCCAGCAGGCCGACCACCGGCAAGATGAGCCACACGATGCTGATATAGCGATCGTCGTTGAACGCCTTGCCGAAGGCCGAAATCACCGCGACAGGGTCGTGGCCGCTCGCGAGGCCCGTCACGATCGCAGCGGCCGCAACGACCAGCAACGGGTTCAGCCGGAACAGGAAGCCAGTGACGACGATCGCGATTCCCGAGAGCGTCAGCATGCCTCGCCCGACCGGTCTTGCACGGATGGCGGGCCGTATCCGCCGCCGCCGGGTGTTTCGATGACGAAGACATCATCGACGCCCATGGCGACGACCGCCGTTCCAGGGAGTTCTTCCACGGTGCCGCCGGCGCGGACGACGGAGTTTCGCCCGGGCGCTCCGGGCTGGCCGCCGGCCGTGCCAAAGGGCGGCACGATGCGCCGGCCGGAGAGGATCGCCGCCGTCATCGGCTCGCGGAACCGGATTTCCCGGACCACGCCGTCGCCACCGCGATGATGTCCACATCCGCCCGAAGCGCGCCGGATTGCGAAACGATCGACCATGACCGGGAAGCGCCACTCCAGCACCTCCGGGTCGGTCAGCCGGCTGTTGGTCATATGCGTCTGGACGGCGTCGGCGCCGTCGAAGCCGGGCCCGGCGCCGGAACCGCCGGCGACGGTTTCGTAATATTGGCGTCGGCCGTCGCCGAAGGTGAAATTGTTCATCGTCCCCTGCGACGCGGCCAGGACACCTAGGGCGCCATACAGCGCGTCCGTGACGACCTGGCTGGTTTCCACGTTGCCGGCGACCACCGCTGCCGGCGACCTCGGATACAGCATGCAGCCTTCTTGTATGCGCAGCGTGATCGGCCTCAGGCAGCCCTCGTTCATCGGAATGTCGTCATCTACCAGCGTCCGGAACACGTAGAGCACTGCCGCCCTGCACACCGAAACCGGCGCATTGAAATTCGAGGGAACCTGCTTGCTGGTCCCGGTGAAGTCCACGGTGGCGCTTCGATTCTGGTGATCGATGTCGATCCTCACCGCGACGGTGGCGCCGTCGTCCATGGCATAGGTGAACGCGCCGGAGCTGAGCCTGGCGATCGCGCGGCGCACCGCTTCTTCGGCGTTATCCTGGACGTGGCGCATATAGGCCAGCACGGCGTCGCGTCCGAACCGCCGCACCATGGCGTGCAGCTCTTCCGCGCCCTTGACGCAGGCCGCGACCTGCGCCTTGAGGTCGCCGATATTCTGGTCGGGATTGCGGGCAGGGAAGGGGCCGTCGCCGAGCAGGGCGCGGGTTTCCGCCTCGCGGAACAGACCGTTCTCGACCAGCAGGAAATCGCTGATCAGGATGCCCTCGTCATCTATCGTGCGGCTGTTCGGCGGCATCGAACCGGGCGTGATGCCTCCGATATCGGCATGGTGTCCGCGCGCCGCGACGAAGAACAGCAGCGTCTCCGGTTCGTCGGCGCCGAAAACCGGCATCACGACCGTGACATCGGGCAGATGGGTGCCGCCGTGGAACGGATCGTTCAGCATATAGATCTGCCCGGGCCCGATTCGGCCGGCGCGGTCGGCCAGGATCGTCCGCACGCTTTCGCCCATCGAGCCGAGATGCACCGGCATGTGCGGCGCATTGGCGATCAGCGCACCCGTGGGATCGAACAACGCACAGGAAAAATCGAGACGTTCCTTGATGTTGACGGAATAGGCCGTGTTTTGCAGCGCCGCGCCCATCTCTTCGGCGATGGTCATGAACAGATTGTTGAAAACCTCCAGCATCACCGGGTCGGCGCTGGTCCCGATCGCCGTCCTCGCCGGCAGCCCGACCGTGCGCTCCAGGATCAGATTGCCCAGCCTGTCGGTCCGCGCGCGCCAGTCGGGCTCGACCACGGTGGTGGCGTTCGCCTCGAAGATGATCGCGGGCCCGGCGATCTCGGCGCCTTCCTGCAGCCGGGCGCGGTCGATCAAAGGA
Source organism: uncultured Rhodospirillales bacterium (assembly GCA_964631425.1). Lineage (GTDB taxonomy): Bacteria > Pseudomonadota > Alphaproteobacteria > BOG-932 > Roseiterribacteraceae > BOG-932. The sequence continues at coordinate 10,036 of CAZVYC010000071.1, read as the reverse complement.
ACCTCCCGATCCTGTCCTGACATGTGCACGGTAACCGTCTGCAACGATACCGTTTCCGCCTGCGCGCCCTGAGGCGGCTTCCAAGCAGGCATTTGGTCCTCTGGATCGGCAATCGCCTCCACGGCAAGGCTCTCCACGACAAGCGCCTTGCCTGGCGCGGCGAAGCCGAAGCGGCGTTGATGGGCGTCTTCGAACGCGGAACTCATCTCCTTGATCGACCCGAACGGCACCGTCAAAGCCGTATCGCTTCCGTCATATTTGAGGAATGCGCGCCGGGCGAGGCTGAGCGTGTCCGGCGCGACACCCTGCCCGCTGAGCTCACCCGCTGCCTGCCGTTCGAGAGACGCAATCGTGTGCCGCATCAACTCCAGCGTGGCGGCGGTGAGCGGCTGATCGATCGCCGCCTCCCGTACGGCGCGGAGGTCGGCGAGCCCGATGCCGTAGGCGGAGAGCAGGCCGGCGAGCGGATGGATCACGATACGGGATATGTGCAGCGCATCGGCCACCAGGCAGGCGTGCTGTCCGCCCGCCCCGCCGAAGCAAGCCAGCGTGTAGCCGGTGACGTCATGTCCGCGCTGGACCGAGATCTGCTTGATCGCGTTCGCCATGTTCTCGACCGCGATCTTGACGAAACCTTCGGCGATCTGTGCTGGCGTCATGGCCGTGCTGGTGCTTCGCCGGACCTCCGCCGCCAGCGCGGCGAACTTCTCCTCCACGATCTCGGCGTCCAGCGCAAGGTTGCCCTCCGGTCCGAACAATTGCGGGAAAATGGCCGGCTGCAATCTTCCAAGCATTACGTTGCAGTCGGTCACCGTCAGCGGTCCGCCCCGGCGATAGCAGGCGGGTCCGGGTACGGCCCCGGCGGACTCCGGTCCGACGCGAAAGCGCGTCCCGTCGAAACGGCAGATCGAACCGCCGCCTGCAGCCACCGTGTGGATACGCATCATCGGCGCGCGCACGCGCGCGCCAGCCCCAACCGTCTCGTA
>CAZVYC010000071.1:2118-9040 GCA_964631425.1 uncultured Rhodospirillales bacterium | reverse complement strand
AAATGCGACACGTCGGTCGAGGTGCCGCCCATGTCGAAGCCGATCACCTGGTCGAAGCCGGCCTCGGCGGTGGTTCGTGCCATGCCAACGATCCCGCCTGCCGGCCCGGACAGGATCGCGTCCTTGCCGCGAAAGCGCGCGGCATCGACCAGCCCGCCGTTCGACTGCATGAACAGCAGCCGCACGCCGTCGCCGATCTCGGCCCGGACCTGGTCGACATAGCGTCTGAGGATCGGCGACAGATAGGCATCCACGACAGTCGTATCGCCGCGCGCCACCAGCTTCATCAGTGGGCTGACCTCGTGGCTCGCCGAGATCTGTGCATATCCGATCTGCCGCGCGAGATCGGCGAGCCGGCGCTCATGGTCGGGGAACCGGTAGCCGTGCATGAGCACGATAGCGACCGACCGGAAGCCGCGATCATAGGCAGTCTTCAGGTCGGCGCGGGCCGTGTCCACATTGAGCTCTCTTACGATCTCGCCATCGGCCAACAGCCGCTCGTCGATCTCGACGACCTCGCCATAGACCATGTCCGGCAGAGCGATGCGCAGGTCGAACAGCCTGGGCCGGTTTTGGTAGCCGATGCGCAAAGCGTCGCGGAACCCCTGGGTGATAGCGAGCACCGTCGGCTCGCCCTTTCGTTCCAACAGCGCGTTGGTGGCGACCGTCGTGCCCATCTTAACCATCTCGATCGTCCCGGGCGGTATGGACGAATTGGGGGCGACCTGCAGGATTTGGCGAATGCCTGCAATCGCAGCGTCGGCATACTTTTTCGGATTCTCGGAGAGAAGCTTGCGCGCGACCAGCGACCCATCCGGTGCGCGGCCCAAGACATCAGTGAAGGTCCCGCCCCGGTCGATCCAGAATGCCCAGCCACACATCTCGGCCGCCCGGGAATTCCCTCGCCCCAACGGGGCCCCGCTGGGGCGAGGGGGCCGTAGGCTTGGTGATATGGCCAGCACTTCCATCGATCTGCTTGATGTCCGAGGCGGTACAAACCGAATGTCTATGCCGCCGGCCTGGAAATCGGAAGCGGCAAGGCCGACATCGTTCCGGGCCGAGATCGTTCTGGAACGTCCCGGGAGGGCACATGTTGGACCCTGGCGAATGACTGGTGGATGGAAGATGCGAGAGAGCTTGGTCGTCGAGCCGCGGCGATGATGGAATTCGCGAGCCAGGGCGGCTGCCGGACGGCGCCGCTGCCGCGCCTTGGCTGAGGGACTGCCCGTCCCGGCACGCCACTGGTCGGTTCTGACCATCTGGCTGGGCCTCACCATGTCGGTGCTCGACTCGGCGATCGCCAACGTCGCACTGCCCACGATCGCACGGGAACTCGCCGCAGCGCCGGCGGAATCGATCTGGGTGGTCAACGCCTATCAGCTCACCATTGTCGTATCGCTTCTGCCGTTTGCCTCCCTGGGCGAATCGATCGGCTACCGGCGTGTGTTCCTGGGCGGACTCGTCGCCTTCACGGCGGCCTCGCTCGCCTGCGCATCTGTCCATTCGCTGACGGCACTTATCGTGACGCGCGCGATCCAGGGCTTCGGTGCGGCCGGTGTCATGAGCGTGAATGGCGCGCTTGTCCGCTTGACCTACCCGTCTTCCCAGCTCGGGCGCGGCGTGGGGTTGAACGCCCTGGTCGTGTCGGTCGCAGCGGCGGTCGGCCCGACGGTCGCCTCGGGCATCCTGGCGGTCGGGCCGTGGCAACTGCTGTTCGCCATCAACGTACCGTTCGGACTCCTCGCCTTCCTCATCGGCCGGAAATCGTTGCCTCGGAACGAGGGATCGGGGCGGCCGAACGTCGTTGATGCCCTGCTGAACGCGCTTACCTTCGGCCTCATCTTCACCGGTACCGATGTGCTGACCCGTGGCGGCGCCGCTTGGGTAGGCTGGGTGGAGCTCGCGGCGGCGCTGGCGACCGGAACGGTTCTGGTTTCCCGCTCGCGCCGGCAGCCTCGGCCGCTCGTCCCCATCGATCTTCTCAAGAACCGCATCTTCACGCTCTCGGTGGCCACTTCGGTCGCATCCTTCACGGCGCAGATGCTGGCTTTCGTCATGCTGCCCTTCTACCTGCAGGGGGCGCTGCACCGAACGCAGGTCGAGACCGGCCTGCTGATGACCCCGTGGCCGTTCGCGGTCGGCGTCAGCGCGACGATCGGCGGCCGTCTGTCCGACCGCTTCCCGGCGGCGATCCTGGGCGCAGTGGGCCTGGCCCTGCTCGCCGGCGGCCTTATCCTGCTGGCGTTTCTGCCTGCCGACAGCACGGCTTGGGATGTGGTCTGGCGGATGGCGGTTTGCGGCCTCGGTTTCGGGCTTTTCCAGTCGCCCAACAACCGCACGATGCTGTCGGCGGCGCCGCTCGGACGCAGCGGCGCCGCGGGGGGGATGCTCGCGACCGCGCGCCTCACCGGCCAGAGCATTGGCGCGACACTGGCGGCGATCTGCTTCCGCGCGGCGTCCAATGCGGAAACCGTCGCGCTTGCGACCGCCGCCGGTTTCGCGATCGTCGCCGCCGTCGCCAGCCTGTCGCGGCTTCCGCATCTCCGACCGCAGATCGTCGACCCTGCCCACGCGGCGGACGCGCCCTGATGGCTTCCGGAGGACCCGCCTGGCCGGTTTCGCTCGATACGGCGCCGATGGAGGCCAGACTGGCCGATGAGCTGCCGGTCGGATGGCAATATGAGCCCAAATGGGACGGGTTTCGCTGCCTCGCCTTCAAGTCGAGGGATCTGGTCGAGCTCAGGGCCAAATCCGGCAAATCCCTGTCGCGATATTTTCCGGAAATCGTGGCCGGTCTGCGCGACCTTCCGCTCGAGCGGTTCGTCCTCGACGGCGAACTCGTGATTCCGGTCGGAGACACCATGTCGTTCGACGCGCTGCAGATGCGTCTGCACCCGGCGGAAAGCCGCGTGCGCAAGCTGGCTGCCGAAACGCCGGCCATCCTGATCTTGTTCGATTGCCTGGCGGCCGTAGATGGCGCCAGCCTGCTGCAGGCTCCGCTGGAACAGCGCCGTGCCGCGCTGGAAGCCGTCTTCGTGCGAGCGGAGAGCAGCGCCATACTGCGGCTGACCCCGATCACGCGTAAGGTCTCCGAAGCCAGGCGCTGGCTGGACCGGGCCGGTGGCGCGATGGATGGCGTGGTGGCGAAGCGGCTCGGCAGGCCCTACCGGCCGGGCGAGCGCGACATGGTCAAGGTGAAGCTCATGCGGACGGCCGACTGCGTCGTCGGCGGCTTCCGCTATCAAACGGCTTCAGATTTGGTCGGCTCACTGCTGCTGGGTCTCTTCGACGTCGACGGCAAGCTCGACCATGTCGGCTTCACCTCGGGAATTCCCGATGCCGAACGACCGCACTTGACCTGGACGCTGGAGGCGCTGATCGCCCCGCCCGGCTTTACCGGAAATGCGCCCGGCGGGGCAAGTCGCTGGAGCAGCGGGCGCTCCGCCGAATGGCGGCCGCTCAAGCCGGAGCTTGTGGTCGAGGTCCGCTACGACCACGTCACCGGCAATCGCTTCCGTCACGGCACGAAGCTCTTGCGCTGGCGGCCAGACAAGGCGCCACGGCAATGCACATTCGAGCAGATCGAGCGGCCACTACGCCCCGGAAAGCTGATGCAGGCAATCCTGGACAACCCGGCCTGAAAAATGAAGTCATCCGGCTGGATACTGTCGGAACGTCACTGAATAACGGAGGGTCCGCATCGCCGGAATCGAGTGCTCCCACTCATGGCGGGCCGGCCCGCGCAGGACATAGATCGACCGCGGCGCGACCGTGAGCGTCCGGCGTTCCCACCCGCCCGCGGCCGCGCGGCGAAAACGCAGCGGGCAAGGCGACAGCAAGGAAATGCCGATCACGTCGCCGAACACGGCTTTGTCGCGGTGCCAGCCGATTCCGGCGCCCGGCTGGTACTCGGTCACGAGCACCTGCTGCAGTGCTTGCGGCGACAGCCCGGCATGCTCCGCCGCGCGCGTGCGCAAGGGAATGAGGAAATCCGGAATGGGCTCCGCGGGCCTGATCGCGCGTTGACCGTAATCATAGCGCCATCCGAAGGACACCACGCGACGTTTCCCCAGATAACCGTGGAAATCGAACTCCCTCAACGGCAAGCCTTCGAATTCCCGTACCAGAAGACGCTCCTCGTCAGGGGCAATAAAGTAGGGATCGTACGTCAATCCTTCGGGAAGCGCCTCAGTAAAATTAAAGAGATCGGCTGGAGCAGATCGCATAGATTTACACTTGATAATCGAGTGTTCGATCCGAAAACCGGTATTGGGAAAACGTATATTTAGGTGAAGGAACCTCGGTTGATAAGCGCCGTTCCGCTGATATTACACAAGAACAGGAGCGCCTCATAACGTCGCTCGGCACGAAGGCCGGGCGACTCCATCATCGCCTACGCTAGCCCAACAACAGCAACATCTCTGGAGGAAAATCATGGTCCGATCATTTCCCAAGCCGCCGTTTGAACCTCAGCCGCAGCCGGTGCCGGGACGCTCCAGCGCGATGAAACCCGAGCCGGATTACGGCGAGGACACCTATCGCGGTTCCAGCCGGCTCGAAGGCAAGAAAACGATCATCACCGGCGCGGATTCCGGGATCGGCCGCGCCGTCGCGCTTGCCTTTGCGCGCGAGGGCGCCGACGTGGTCGTGGCCTACCTGGACGAACACGAGGAAGCGGCCGAAACCGAGCGTCTGGTGAAGGACGCCGGACGCAGATGCGTCCTGGTGACGGGCGACCTCTCCGACCCAGCGCATTGCCGGAAGATTGTCGAGAAGGCCGTCGAGGCGCTGGGACGCATCGACGTGGTCGTCAACAACGCCGCGCACCAGATGACCTTCGACTCCATCGAGGACATTTCGGACGAGGAATGGGACAAGACATTCGCGATCAACATCTCGGCCATGTTCCGGATCGTCAAGGCGGCGCTGCCCCACATGGGTGAGGGCGGCGCGATCATCAACACGGCCTCGATCAACGCCGACAGCCCCAACCCGCAGCTGCTGCCCTATGCCACCACCAAGGGCGCCATCCAGAACTTCACGGGCGGGCTGGCGGAACTGCTTGCAGAGAAGGGCATCCGGGCGAATGCGGTGGCGCCCGGGCCGGTCTGGACGCCGCTCATCCCCTCGACCATGCCGCCGGAAAAGGTCTCCCATTTCGGCGAGCACGTACCAATGAAGCGGCCGGCCCAGCCCTGCGAGTTGGCTCCGGTCTACGTCATGCTGGCGAGCGACGAAGCGAGCTACGTCTCTGGCGCCACGATTGCGGTCACCGGCGGAAAACCGATCATTTGATGGCCGGGATCAAGGGATGTCCACACCGGTGGAGCTTGGCCGGCCGGGCATGTGAGCGCCGCGCGCGGTGGAACGTGTCCCGGCCTTTGTGTCCACATTTGCCCTTGTGTCCACATTTGCTGGATCTCTTTCAGCGGCGCCGCTTTGTTTCAGGTACCGCGCGGTAGACCCAGATCCAGCTGATGAGCTTGGCTATGCCGCCAAGTTGCCCGAGGCGCAGCTGGACCAAGGCTCCGACGCGATTCCGTCCGGCTGCGAGGCGATTGCCAGCGCGGTGTCCGGCAGTGTATGGCGCGTCAGACCGGACCGGGCGAACGCGCCTTACACTGCCGGAGACCGGGCCGGCGAGGCGGTGCTAATCGTGGAATCGACGAAGATGGAAATGATGGTGACGGCGCCGGCGGATGGCACGGTAATCGAGCCGCGCTGCGCCGAGGGGCGTGGGAGCGCGACGGGTCGGACCCTGGTCGTGTTTCAGCCGGGAAAGGCTGCGTCATGACCCAGACGCTCGATATCGGCGGCCTGCAGACCGCCTACGAAACCGGAGCCACGACGCCGGAGAAGGTGCTCGACGAAATCCTGGCCCGCATCGCCGCCGAAGGGGAACGCCCGGTCTGGATCACGTTGGTGCCGCGCGCGCGAATCGCTGCCCAACTCGCCGAAATCCGCCGCCGGAAGGAGGCCGGCGAGATCATGTCGCTCTACGGCGTTCCCTTCGCCGTCAAGGACAATATCGATGTCGCCGGCCTGCCGACCACCGCCGGATGCCCTGATTTCGCCTATGTGCCGGACCGTTCCGCAACTGTGGTCGAAAAACTTGAGAAGTTCGGCGCCATTCTGGTCGGCAAGACGAACCTCGACCAGTTCGCGACCGGGCTCGTCGGCACCAGGAGCCCGTACGGTGCCTGCCACAGCGTCGCGTCGAACCGGCACGTGTCGGGTGGGAGCAGTAGCGGCAGCGCGGTCGCGGTGGCGTCCGGTCTGGTACCGCTCGCGTTGGGTACGGATACGGCCGGCTCTGGTCGGGTACCGGCGGCGTTCAACGGAATCGTGGGGGTGAAGCCGACGCGTGGACTGGTCTCCACCCGGGGACTGCTGCCGGCGTGCCGATCGCTCGACTGCGTCACGACGTTCACCCGTACCGTCGCTGCGGCCCGGGAGGCGCTGGCCGTGCTGGTACGCCCGGATGAGGAGGATCCGTGGTCCCGGGCAGCGCCGGCGGCCCGCCCAACCGGTGTGGCGGCGCGGATGCGAGTGATCGCCGTGCCGGACCGCCCGCTGGACCTGGAGCCCCTGCACGACAAGGCTTGGCAGGCGGCGCTGGCTAGGGCCGCCGAGCTGGCCGAGATCGTCCCGGTGGACATCGAGCCGTTCGAGCTCGCCGCGCGACTGCTGTACGAGGGACCTTGGGTGGCCGAACGCTGGGCCGGGTTCGGCCACCTGCTCGGCGGCCCCGGCGTAGACCCGACGGTGCGCGCAATCGTCACGGCCGGCCGGGACCTGGCTGCTGCGGACGTGTTCCGTGCGATGGACCGGTTGGCTACCTTGCGCCGGCGAACTGATCCAGTGTGGACGGATGTGGACGCGCTGCTACTGCCCGTGACGCCGGAGCACCCGACGCTCACCG
>CAZVYC010000071.1:0-2018 GCA_964631425.1 uncultured Rhodospirillales bacterium | reverse complement strand
TCGGCCGGTTCACCAACTTCGTCAACCTGCTCGACCTGTGCGCGGTCGCGGTGCCGGCCGGGCTGCGCGAGGACGGGCTGCCCTTCGGCGTACAGCTGGTCGCGCCGGCGTTCGCCGACGGTCCGCTGCTCGATCTGGCGGCCCGGTGGTGCGGCGAACCGGATCCGGAAGGCGCGCCGCCGCCGGGGTGGACGAGGTTGGCGGTGTGCGGCGCGCACTTGTCGGGCCTGCCGCTGTCTGCGGACCTCGTGCGGCTCGGCGCGACCCTGCATACCCGGACACGCACCGCGCCCGGGTACCGGATGGTCCGGCTGCCCGGCCCGGGCCTGCCGCGACCGGGACTGCTACCAGACGGCGACGGGCCGCCGGGCGGGATCGCGGTGGAGGTCTGGGAGCTTCCTCACCAGGCGGTGGCCGCGCTGCTGGAGACGGTGCCGGCGCCACTGTCCCTGGGCCGGCTACGCCTGGCGGACGGCGGTGACGTAGCGGGGTTTCTGGCCACGGGGCCGAATGGTTTGCCCGGTGCCGAGGACATCAGCGGGTACGGCGGCTGGCGCGGCTACCTCGCGTCCCGCTGAACCGCGTCGGCCCGGGCCACGTTCGTCTGAACCGAGTCGAGTATGTTCGCGGCCACCTCATCGGGCGGTAAGGTCACGTCGAACTCCCGGCCGTAGAGCTCCACTATGGACAGTCCGGGGCGTGCGGTGAAGCCGCCGCCGACGTGATCCTGGCGCCCGGGCCGGGCTGGCTTGTCGTTCCCGTCGTCGTCGATCCGCACGTGGGTTGGCGGCTGGCAGGCACCAAGCGGACGAGGTGGCCCAGGCCATGAGCTTCGCCGTCACGACGGCCGTCCGGACCTGCGCTACCCAGTGCGTCCACCTGTCCTGGGCGACCGACCTGGACCAGTGGGCCGGTCGCCGGCCTGATCGACGAGGCACGCGTGGGTGAGCCGCGGGCAACGCTGCGTGCCGAAGTGCGTGCGCACAGGTCGGCTGAGATCCGCAGTTGTAGGATCCGCCAGCCGGGGTGCCCACCTCCGTCCGAGGTGTCGGCCGGTTGTCCTCAGGTACCGGCGCCCGCGACGTCGGCAGCGGGGTCGGGAAGGTCATCCGGGTAGATGACGTCTATTTCGGTGATGGTCTTGGGGAAGTCACGCCGGTTGTTCGTGATGAACCGTTCTGCGCCGGCTGCCACCGCAGTCGCCAGATGACTGGCGTCGGCGGCCCGCATCCGATACGAGGCGCACAACGCGGCAGACAACTCCGCAGTCGCCCGATCCAACGGAAGAAGCTCCAGCCGTGCTAGCAAACCGGCCAGCGCACGCACTTCCTCGGTACGGCCGTCGCGCAGCGGCTTGCCGAGCACCTCGGGCAACAACAGCACCGACCCGACGCCGTCCGGCGGATCGGTGGGGGCCAGTGGTTGCGGGGAGAACAAGGCCAGGACGCGACGACCTTGCGGATGCTCGGGCACCGCCGCGTAGATCAGCACATCGGCGTCGAACGCATCCACTACCGGCTCTGCCGCCCGGCCCGGATCTGCGAGACAAGCTCCTCGGCCCGATCGGCACTCAGCCCGGCCGGCGCCAACGCCGTGCCACGGGCCTCGGCCAGCAGGTCATGAACCAAACCAGCCCTGTCCGCCACCGCCGTCCTGCGGCGAGCGCGCAGTACATCCGGACGCACGACCACGGCCACGACTCGGCCGTGTCGCGTGATCGTGACCTCCTCGCCGCCCTCGACCCGGGTCAGCAACTCAGGCAACTCCGCCCGCGCCTCGCTCACCGTCATCGTCAACACACAGCAGAGTGTACATCGTTGTACGGTGCGGTACAACGTGCCCGCTCGGCGCGTTGAGTGGTAATGCGGTGGCAAGTTCGCGTTCTTCGGCGGGTACGCCTGGCACCCCGACGCTCCACCTGGCCGCCCCGGCCCCACGCAGATCTCCGCCGATGTGTTCACCGATACCGGGTACCTACCCGGTTGGATGACTCAGACCGGTCCCAGCACGCCGTGTTC
>CAZVYC010000070.1:17544-21355 GCA_964631425.1 uncultured Rhodospirillales bacterium | reverse complement strand
ATGGATCGCGGCGGTGGCGCTGACATGGCCGGACCGGTTGGCGCTGGGCGCTGCGATCGGCCGAGCCGCGGCAGCGAGCAGCGCCCGGGCCACCGGGTGCGACGGCGCGCGCAGCGCCACGCTGTCGAGGCCGGCGGTGACGAGTTCGGAGATGGGTGAATCCAGGCGCCGCGGCAACACCATGGTGAGCGGCCCGGGCCAGAACCGTGTCGCCAGCTCCTCCGCACGGGCGTCGATCCGCGCATGATGGGCAGCGTCCTCAATCCCGGAAACATGCACGATCAGCGGATTGAATGAAGGCCGGCCCTTGGCCGCGAAGATCGCCGCCACCGCCTCGCCCCGGGTCGCGTCCGCGCCGAGGCCATAGACCGTTTCGGTCGGGAACGCGACGAGACGCGCCTCGCGGATCAATGCGCCGGCGCGAGCGATCGCCTGCGGCGTCGCAGGAACGATTCGGGCTTCGAATACGGGTTCGGAACTGGCCATATCATGCTGCATCGCGATATTCCCTTTCCCATTAGATGGGAAGCGGGCATGCTTCCTGATACTGGAGTCGGAGGCGAGCGATGGGCGGCAAGGTCGTCACCATGGCGCAGCAGAAGGGCGGAGCGGGCAAGACGACGCTCGTGGCCCAGCTCGCGGTCGCGTTCGCGGCGTCGGGCCGCCGGGTGGCGCTCCTCGACATCGATCCCCAGGGCAGCCTCACGCGCTGGTACGAGACACGGGACGGGGCCGGCCGGGCCGACGCCATGGTTCTCACCGCTGTTAATGGCTGGCGCGCCCAGAACGTCGTCGAGAAGCTGAAGGCCGCGCACGATTTGGTGCTGGTCGACTCCGCCCCGCATGCCGAGATCGAGGCCAAGATCGCGGTGCGCGCCGCCGACCTTATCCTCGTGCCGATCCAGCCGACCCCGCTCGACCTTTGGGCGACCGAGCCGACCCTGACGCTGGCCAAGGCCGAGCATCGCCGTGCCATGCTGGTGATCAATCGCGCGCAGAGCCGCATGAAGCTGGCCGAGATCTTGACCCAGCACATCGCCGCGCTCGGCACGCCGCTGGCAGACTCGACTATCGGCAACCGCACCGCGTTCGCCGCCTCGATGCTGGAAGGGCTGGGCGTGGTCGAGACCGCGCCGCGCACCAAGGCAGCCGAAGAGATCAAAGCGCTGGCTGACGAGATCATGCGACTGCTGGCGTCCGGTTAGGCGCTGGCGCCAGCTTTCCGCCGGTTATCGGTTCGGGCACGCCGGTCGTAGTCGGGAGCGTGAGCGGCAGTCCTTTTACCGAGCGCACGGCGAGATAGGCGAAGGCCTCGGCTTCCAGCGCGTCGCCGCGCCAGCCGACCGATTCGACCGGCGCCACCGTGACCTCGGGAAGTAGCTCCGCCAGCCGGGTCATGATGCCGCGATTGAGCCGCCCGCCGCCGCACACCAGCAGCTGCCTGGGCGTACCGATCCTGAGAATGGCGTCGACGGCGGCGCGGACGGTGAAGGCGGCGAGTGTCGCCGCACCGTCCTGGGTCGACAGGTCGCCGACGATGCCGATGTCGAAGGCATTGCGGTCGAGCGACTTGGGGGGCGGCGCCGCGAAATAGGGATTGTCGAGCAGGAGAGCCAGCAATTGCTGGTTCACCGTCCCTGACAGGCTGAGCGTTCCGGCCGCGTCATAGGGGCGGCCGGTGCGGCCATGGATGAAATCGTCGATCAGCGCGTTGCCTGGGCCGCAATCGAAAGCGACGATCGCGCCGTCCGCGCCGAGCCAGGTGACGTTGGCGACACCGCCGATGTTGAGCACCGCGATCGGCTTCTCCAGCTGAGCGGCGCGGGCCGCGTGATAGAGCGGGACGAGCGGCGCCCCCTGCCCGCCGGCCGCGATATCTGCCACCCGGAACTGATGCACGACCGGGATGCCTGTGCGTTGCGCCAGAAGCGGGGCATCCCCGATCTGCCAGGTCGACTTGAGGGCGGGCGTGTGGAGCAAGGTGTGGCCGTGGAAGCCGATCAGGTCGACCGTCCTTGCGCTGATGCCGGTCGCAGCCAGCAGCTGGTTTACAGCCTCGGCATGCGCCAGGGTCAGCTCGCGCTCGACACCCCGCGCCTCCTTGGCGTCACGGCCCTGGTCCATGACCAGCCGCCGGAGCCGCTGCCGCACGGCCGTCCGGTAGGGGACCGTAAGCGCCGCGCCGACCTCCACCAGATCGACACCGTCCGTGCGAACGACAGCCGCGTCGATACCGTCCATCGACGTGCCCGACATCAAGCCGATCACGGTGAAGATGTCGCCTGCGTCCTCTGTTGCGCTCATTTGCCCACCTGCCGGAGTATGCTAAGCGAGCCGCTTCCGCCCGCCGCAGCTTGAACCATGATCATGCCCGCGTTCCGCTCCGATTTCCTCAACATCCTGTCCAGTCGGGGATTCGTCCATCAGATCACCGACGCCGAGGCTCTCGACGCGCGCGTCGCCAAGGGCGGCCTCACGGCTTATATCGGATTCGACGCGACCGCGGACAGCCTCCATGTCGGCAGTCTAGTGCAGATCATGATGCTGCACTGGCTGCAGCAGACGGGTGGCCGGCCGATTGTGCTGATGGGTGGCGGCACCACGAAGGTGGGCGATCCCTCCGGCAAGGATGAAAGCCGGCAGCTGCTCTCCGACGCGACCATCGCGGCCAACATCGCCGGCATCCAGAAGAATTTCGAATCGTTCGTGAAATTCGGCGACGGCCCAACGGATGCCATCCTGGCCGATAACGCGGACTGGCTCGACCGCCTGGAATATATCCCGTTCCTGCGCGAGGTCGGCCGGCACTTCACCATCAACCGCATGCTGACCTTCGATTCGGTGAAGCTGAGGCTGGAGCGCGAGCAGCCGCTGACCTTTCTCGAATTCAACTACATGATCCTGCAGGCCTATGACTTCGTGGAGCTGGCCAAGCGCCATGGCTGCGTGCTGCAGATGGGCGGATCGGACCAGTGGGGCAACATTGTCAATGGCATCGATCTCGGCCGCCGGGTCGGCGATTTCGAGCTGTTCGGGCTGACTACGCCGCTCATCACCACCGCGTCGGGCGCCAAGATGGGCAAGACCGCGTCGGGCGCGGTCTGGCTCTCGCCGGCGCGCGTCTCGCCCTACGATTACTGGCAGTTCTGGCGTAACGCCGACGACGATGACGTTGGCCGTTTCCTGCGCCTGTTCACCCTGCTGCCGCTCGACGAGATCGCTCGCCTGGAGGCGCTCGAAGGCGCCGAGATCAACCAGGCGAAGAAGGTGCTGGCGTCGGAAGCAACTGCCCTGCTGCATGGGCGCGAGGCGGCGGCCGAGGCCGCGGAAACCGCGCGCCGCGCCTTCGAGGAGGGCGAAGCCGCCGAGGGCTTGCCGCACCATCCGATCGACCCGGCGGCGCTCGACGGACCCGGCCTGCCGCTGTTCGCCGCGCTGGCTCAGGCGGGTCTCGCCGCCTCAGGCGGGGAAGCCCGCAGGCTGATCAAAGGCGGCGGCGCGCGGGTCAACGACGTGGCCGTAACCGACGAGCAGCACCGGCTGCTCGCCACCGACCTGCGCGACGGCGCCATCAAGCTCTCAGCCGGCAAGAAGCGCCATGTGCTGCTGACGATCGGGCCGTGAAAAAAGATGGGTTTCGCTCCGCTCTGCCCATCCTACAGGCGTAATTCGTAGGATGGGTAGAGCGGAAGCGAAACCCATCAATCGGCCAAGACCGATTTATTCGTTACCCTTGAGATACGGCTCCACAACCCCGTTCAGCTTCACCGTCAGGGGGCGGCCCTTGCGGTCCACCGTCTTGCCGGCGACG
>CAZVYC010000070.1:4893-17534 GCA_964631425.1 uncultured Rhodospirillales bacterium | reverse complement strand
CGCAATTTTCGTCGACATTGGTTTTTTCCGCACCGTTGAAGCTGATCCCGAAACCACGCTCCAGCAGCGCCGCGTCATGATAAGGGCTCTTCGGGTCGGTCGAGAGGCGGTCGGGCAGAGTATCGGTCATCGCACGTAGCCTGGGAACGATTCGGTCAAGGGTTGATAACGTCCGATCGGCCGAATGCCAACCGGGCGCGGCCGCTCACCCGTGGAACGCGGCGCGGAAGCGGCGGCGGTCATCAGCCGACAGGCGTGTACCGGCATGAACCCGGCTCGGGATGTCGTATCCGAGCGTCTGCCTCATCGCCACCGCCATCTCCGCCGTCTTGACTGCGGTGGTCAGCGGATTGACCACGGGAACGTGCGTCCCGCGGTGCTCCAGCACATGGAATCCGGCATTGCCGCACACTTGGCCCAGACCGCCGCAGGCGACGACGATGACGTCGGCGCCCTCATCCACCATCTCGCGCGCCTGCTCCGACAGGCGCGCGATCATCGGGTCCATGTCGCCCAGCGCTTCGGCGAAAGACTCGGTAAATCGCTTGCGCTCCGCCCGCACGCCGGCGGGAATTAGCCGGTGGCCCAGGGCCAGCTGCTCGATCTGCCGGGTCACATAGGCGACTTGGCCCGGCATGTCCGGCACCAGCGCGCCGAACTTCGCGCCCAGCTGGCAGGCCCAGAAAAAGGTGGGTTCGGTGAGGCCGAACACCGGCGTCTCCACCACCGAGCGCGCCTGTTTCAGCCCTGGATCGTCGAAGCAGTTGATGACGAAGGCGTCGAACCCCTCTTCCTCGGCAGCGACAATGGTGTCGACCACCGCCTCGCCGATCAGCAGCTCGTAATAGGGGTTGCGATGATATTCGAGACCCTCCGGCCCGAGCGTCATCCCCGCCTTGGGCGCGCGGAATTCCAGCTCCGTGTCGGGATGGAGCACCAGGCGACAGCAATTCTCGACATTGCCGCGCGACATCGGCAGATATTCGTCCGGCACCGGGATGATGTTAACTACACAGATTCGCATCGGTCCCTCCCCGGCCTTATGGCGCCAGCACCACTTTGATCGCTCCCGCCGCGCGGTTCCCGGCGATGGCGAAACCATCTTCGGCGGCATCCAGCGGAATACGATGGGTGATGACGCTCGCGGCGATCTCAGGATTGCGCGCCATGACCGCGACCGCGACGTCGATGTCCCGCACCGCGCCGTGCCGGGCATAGCTGGCCGAGCTGTTGATGCGCAGCTCCTTGCCTGCGACCTCGAATCCTGGAAGCGTCAGCCCCTCCCAATAGGTGGCAAGCAGCAGGAGCGCTCCGGCAGGCCGGGCGAGCCGTACGGAGTCTGCGATCGACCCCGAAGTACCGGCGCAGTCGATGACCACGTCGTAATCTCCGGCGAGCTCGGTCTTGGCACCCAGGCGCTCGCCGACCGCCTTTTGCGCGTCGTAGCGGGCGGAGAGGCCCACGTGCGGAGTGATCTCGCGCGCGACGGCGACGGCGCATTGCCCGATCGAGCCGCCGCCGACTACGGCGACCCGGTCGGTGGGCTTCAGGTCCACCATGGCGATCCCGTGCACCGCCACTGCGAGCGGCTCGGCGAGGCACGCATGCTCGACGGGGACGCCGGACGGCAGCGGAACGAGGCACCGTGCCGGAACGATCATCTCGTCGGCCATGCCGCCGTCGCGCCCGACGCCGAATGTCATCGCTCCCGCCCCGGCCGCGCAAAAATTATAATGTCCTGACTGGCAGGCGGGACAGGCGCCGCAGGGCGACACCGGCTCGACAGCGACGGACGTGCCGTTCTCAGTCCATCCGGAAATCTCGTGGCCGAGCGTCGCCGGCAAGGGGAAGCCGGAAGCCAAGAGGTGCAGGTCGGAGCCGCAAATGCCAGCGGCGGCGATCTTGACCCTGACGCCCTCGCCCTGCGGCCGGTCGACCTCAACCAGCCTCGCCTTGCCGTGATCGCATCGGACCGCCCGCATCGTCTTTCCCCCCGCCCCAATTTTCCCTTGGTCACGTCGTTAAGTCGCACCTTTAGTCCAATCGCGCGCGTTTGGCGACGGGCGGTTCACGGTTTCGCCGGCTTAGGCGGATCGACCAGCGGCGCCTCGGGAGATTTTTCCGGCGTCGGCTTCGGCTCCTTGGGCCCCAGAAAGAACAGGTTGCGCAGGAAGCCGGGCGCGAACATCGAGAGCGGGTTGACCGATACGCGAGGATCATTCGTCGTTCCCTCGATCGTATAGGTCCAGCCGATCAGGCCGCCGCGCTCGCCGCCGGTCAGCACGTCGCCAAGCACCGGAATGGCGGCCAGGATGCGGTTGAACGTGTCGACCGGCACGACCGTGCCCTTGAGCGCTACCCTGTCATGATCGAGGTCGACGTCCCCCTCGAAGCTGATCCCGAGCGCGCCGGCAGATCGGCCATTGCGGAAGGTAATCTTGCCGCCCTGGTAATCCATCTCCGCGTTCAGATGATCGAACGCCAGCCCCTGCCCGGAGAGCAGGTCGACGAAGCCGGTGGGCGAGATCGCGTTCACCAGCCGCGCGATGATCGGCGCATCGGTGAGCCGGAAATCCGTTATGTCGAGCTTTGCGGTGGTGAGCCAGACCGGATCATCGGTCCTGGTTGTCCCGTCGAGGCTGAGCTTGCCGCCGCGAACCCCGCGCGTGAGCCCAAGCGCCGCAAGCGCCTGCCCGGCATCATCGGCGGCGAAATGCAATACTTTCTGGTTGCCATCGGGCACGTAATCGAGCGTCATCGTCCCGTTCCCGGCGACCGCCTTGAGCTGGGCAAGATCAAGCCGGCTGCCAGCCATCGATGCGGTGCCCGCCACCCAATCGAGGCTCGTCTTTTCTCCTGTCAGCACGTGATCGAGCGCCAGCGTCAGGTCGAGGCGCGGCGTATGGCCTGGCGGACCGCCGGACGACGACTTGCCGGTGAGAAGCGGTGCCGCGTCGAACCGCGCACCACTGACCGACACGGCGTAATCGGCGGGCCGGCCGGCTTCGGTATCGACCGTCAACGCGTAATCGTTGCGCGGCGTCAGGACATGCTCCAGGCGCGCATGCCGAAACGCTCCGTCCGGTGCAAAGTTGACGGCACCCGATAGCGTCAGGTCCGGCGAATTGACGGCGATCTTGGAAATGCGTGTCAGCGTATCTCCGGAAAATTCGACCGAGAGATCGGCGCTGCCCGGATCACCCGGCTTCTTGGCGAGACCTAGCGTGTCGAACGCCAGCCCCGCATCCTTGATATCCGCGGTGGCGTCGAGCGTGACGTTGTGCGCGCGATCGATCGTCACGTTGCCGGCGACGGTCACCGGGCCGCGCAGCAAGCCTGGGTCCGGCGGCTCCAATGCCAGCACTGTCCGGGCCTTGTCGTCCAGTACAGAGCGGAACGCGATGCGGCTGCGCACCGCGTCGGCCTGCTCGAACGATTCCTTCCAATCGAGTGTCAGCGGAACACCGGCCAACTTTGCCGTTCCGTTCAGCCGCATGCCGGATTTGTCGAGCGCGATGGCGAGTCCGCCTTCGGTCACGTCGCGCGAACCGACGACGTTCGCTACGGCGATATTGTCGAGCGTGCCCTTGGCATCCAGCCTGATCTGCCGAAACAAAAGGCTGTTCACGAGTGGAAACGCGAAATGGGTGCGCATGTTGAGCGTGCCCGAGACCGTGTCGGGCGCGATGCCCAGATCGTGCGCATAACCCAGCGGCTTCATGTCGAGGATGCCGAGCGCAGTCCTGAGCGGGCCGCCCAGCGACAGGTTGATATCGATGGCGCGGTCGTCGCGATCGAAGCCGGTCAGCTCAATCGCGCCATTGGTGACGGCGATGTCATTGAGCGACCCGCTGTCGATCGTCAGGTCCATATGCGCGGCGTCGAAAGTCCCGTGCCCGGCAATCCCCTTCACCGGCGGCAGCGCCGGAAAATAATGGACCTCGAGCCCGGAATAGTCGAACGCGCCGCCGACTGATTTCGTTTCGAGCGCGGACGGATCGTCTGTCCGTCCGGTGGCGACCCAGTGGACCTTGCCGGATTTGATGACGCCCTCGGGGATGTGGCCGATCACCCAATCACGGCCGCCGACTGCGAAACCGCGCGGCCAGATCGCGTCGAATCGTGAAAGCGGAACCCCCGTGATATCGGCGACGGCGTCGATCGACACTTGCGGGCCGCCGAACATCGCGGTGCCGGTCGCGGCAAGTTGCGCATCGCCAAGGTTGAGGGTGACCTTGTCGAACACCAGCCGGCGCGCACCATCGGCCAGATGCAGGTTCAGCGCGAAGGTCTTGAGGGCGAGCGGTTCTGCGTAATAGGCCGGCAGGACGAGCTTGCCGTCATTGCCGTGCAGGCTGGCGTCGCCGTCGACCAGATGGCCGGAGCGGTCGATGACCGCATGGACCTGGCCGCTGACAGGAACCGCGAAGGCTGCCAGCGGCTGCAGGACATTGGCCAGCGGAGCCGCTGCCGCGACATCGAAGTTTTCAATATTGAGCGAAAGCGCGGTCCGGTCCCGGCCCCGGTCATAGCGGGCCTCCCCCAGCAGCCGGGCGGTATGGTCGGGCAATGCCACTGATACGTCCATCCGCGCCGTTGTCGCGGCCGCGTTGCGCGCAAGGTCGAAATCGACTTTCGGCGCCGACCAGGTGATGCCGATCTTGCGGTCATCCACGGTGACCTTTCCGTCGATCAGGCGTACGCGTACGAGATGGCCCAGCGTGCCGGTGTCGCTCGGAGGTTCTAGGAAGCGCTTGAGCAAGGCGCCGAAGCCGCCGGCCGGCGGCTGGCCCGCGACGCCTTGCGGCGCGCCGACGCTCAGTGAGAAATGGTCGGTCGCGTCACGGACGATGGTGATTTCCGGACGGTGGATCTCGATTTCGATCAAACTCGGCCGGCCGAACACCCAGTCCCTGATTGAGAATGCGAGCTTGCCGTCGCGCAAGCCCCCGACGGTGGCGCCGTTCTGGCCGACGACGCTGACCCCCCGGAAATCGAGGTCGAGCAGCGGCCGGAAGCGATGCCATTCAATCTTCGCTTCAGTGAGGTGGACCGCGAAACCCAGCCCGGCGCCGTTGATCTCCTGCTCGAGGTAAGGGCGGATCAGGCCGCTTTCGACCGAATTGGAGGACAGGCGCCAAACCGCCACGGCCGCGAGCACCAACAGACCGCCTATCGCGATGCCCACGACCTCAAGCGCGATACGCGCAGAGCGATATATCATAAGGTCATGCGCGTACCGCCCACGCCACCCATGTAACGAAACCGATGCTCAATATTGTCTCCGACAAGCTTCCTATAGAAGGTGATCCGGCACTCATCCGGCGGGGTGAGGAACGTTGGTGCGAATACGCCCGCGCCGCCGACGATCCGGCGAACTGCCGATTTGCCGAAGAAGCGCTGGCGGACCCGACCCTGGGTGCGCTCTTGCGGGCGGTGTTCAGCCACAGCCCATTCCTGACGCAGGAGCTTGCGGGCAACATCGCATTTGTCCGCGCGATCGTCGACCTGGGACCGGATGTCGCGTTCGAAACCTTGCTCGGCGAGCTCTCGTCCGCCCCCGTCGACCTCGCGACGCCGGCGGTCATGTCGGCGCTCCGGCGGACCAAGCGGAAGGCCGCTCTGCTGATCGGCCTCGCCGACATCGCCGGCGCCTGGCCGCTCGAAACCGTGACGCAGGCACTGACACGGACCGCGGAAACGACGCTCGGCAAGGCGCTGGCGCACCTGCTGGCAACACCCGGGTTCGCGCGGCTGCCCAGCGACGGCGGCGGGCTAGTGGTCCTGGGCATGGGCAAGCTGGGCGCGCGCGAACTCAACTATTCCAGCGACATCGACCTGGTGGTCTTCTACGACGATTCGCAATTCGGCTCCTCGGACGCCGACGTGATCCGGATGGATTTCGTGCGGCTGGTGCGGGCGCTCGTGCGGATGATGGAGGAGCGGACCGGCGACGGCTACGTCTTCCGCACTGACCTGAGGCTCCGGCCCGACCCTGCGGCGATGCCGCTTGCGGTATCGCTATCGGCGGCCGAGGTCTATTATGGCAGTTTGGGCCAGAATTGGGAACGCGCGGCGATGATCAAGGCGCGGCAGATCGCCGGCGATCCCGTCGCCGGCGCCCAGCTGTTCTCGTTCCTTGCACCCTGGATCTGGCGCCGCAGCCTCGATTTCGCTGCGATCGAGGACATCCACTCGATCAAGCGCCAGATCAATCAGCACAAGCTGAAGGGCGCCGACCCGCGGATGGTCGGCCACAACATCAAGCTGGGGCGCGGCGGCATCCGCGAGATCGAGTTCTTCGCCCAGACCCAGCAGCTGATCTTCGGCGGCCGCGATCCTGGCCTGCGCGCGCCCGCGACCGTAGACGCGCTGAACGCGCTTGCGGCTGCGGGCAGGGTCGGACGCGATACGGCAGACGCGCTGGGGCGAGCCTACCGATTCCTGCGCACGCTCGAGCACCGCCTCCAGATGGTCGACGACCAGCAGACGCACAGCCTGCCCAGAAGCGAAGAGGGCGTAGCGCGAGTCGCGGGCTTCATGGGATTCGCCGATCCGGCCGCTTTCACCGAAACGCTCGGCCGGACGCTGTCGACGGTCAATGACTGCTTTTCCGCTCTCTTCGAGAGGTCGCCGTCGCTATCAGGTCCGGGCAGCCTCGTCTTCACCGGCGTAGAGGATGACCCGGATACGCTGGCGACCCTGGCGGGGCTGGGCTTTGCCAATCCACCCACGATCGCCGGCGCGATCCGCGGCTGGCATCACGGACGTTACCGTGCGATGCGCAGCGAGCGGGCGCGAGAGATCGTGACCCGGATCATGCCCGAGCTTCTGGCCGCGCTCGGGCGGACGGCCGAACCCGACGCCGCCTTCTTCCGCTTCGACGCCTTCCTGGCGGCACTGCCGGCGGGGGTCGTAACCCTGTCGCTAGTTGCGGAGAACCGGCAGCTCCTGGGACTGCTGGGACGCATCATGGGCATGGCGCCGTCCTTGGCCGAGCGCCTGGGCCAGGACCCGGCGTTGTTCGACGAGCTGCTGACCGCCGACTTCTTCGCCCCGCTGGCCGAGGCCCCGGCGCTCGGCGTCGACCTCGACCGCGTGCTGACCTTGGCACGGAATTACGAGGACGCGCTGATGCGCATCCGGCGCTGGGCCGCCGGGCGGAAGTTCCAGGCCGGCGTCCATGTGCTGGAATCGATCAGCGACGGGGAAACGGCCGGCCGCTTCCTCGCTGCCATCGCCGAGACGGCGGTCCAGCGCCTGCTGCCGTTGGTCGAGGCCGAATTCGCGCTCCGCCATGGGCGTATCCCGGGCGGCGGTTTCGTGGTGGTCGCGTTCGGACGGCTGGGCGGACGGGTGATGTCGTTTTCCTCCGACCTCGACCTCGTGACCATCTATGACGCCGCGGAAGGGGCGATTTCGGACGGAAACAAGCCGATCGACGCCTCGCTCTACTACACGCGGCTGACGCAGCGCCTGATCTCCGCCATCACCGCGCCGATGGCGGAGGGCCGCCTTTACGACGTCGACCTCAGGCTGCGCCCGTCGGGAGAGGCGGGGCCGGTCGCGGCCGCGCTGGTGGCCTTCCGGCGCTATCACGCCTCCAGCGCCTGGACCTGGGAACACATGGCCCTGACCCGCGCGCGGGTGATCGCAGGGCCGGAGCCGCTGACCGGCAGGGTGACTGATGCGATCCGCGAGACCCTGGTCACGCCGCGCGATCCCGATAAGCTGCTGATCGATGTCGCCGGCATGCGCCGGCGCATCGCGGAGCAGCACAAGCCGCGCAACCGCTGGGACTTCAAATATGTCCCCGGCGGCCTGACCGACGTCGAGTTTACGGTGCAGTATCTGCTGCTGCGCGAGGCCCCCCGCGCGCCCGGGCTGCTGACGACCGAGACCGCGACGGCGCTCGACCGGCTGGAAGCGGGAGGGCATCTGTCGGCGGACGCGGCCGGTGATTTCCGCCGCGCCGTCCGGCTCGCCTGGCGAGTCCAGGGTCTGATCCGGCTCACTACCCAAGGCGCGTTCGATCCGAAGACTGCGCCGTTGGCGATGCGGGCGATGCTGGCGGCCGAGGTCGCCCGCGCGACCGGCCGCGCTCCCGATCACGGCGTTGACTTCACGGAAGCCGAAACCATACTGGATGCCATCCTGGCCGCGTCCCGCCGACGCTATGACGCGCTGGTCGCGGCGCCCGCCGCCCTGCTTTCGGACACCGAGGAATTCCAATGACACTCACCGCCGGCGCGACCGCTCCCGATTTCACGCTGCCGACGGACGGCGGCGGCTCGGTCACGCTCTCGGCGCTCAGGGGCCAGAACGTCATCCTTTATTTCTATCCCAAGGACGATACGCCGGGCTGTACCACAGAGGCCTGCGGCTTCCGCGACGCAATGCCGGACTTTGCGGGCGCCGATGCCGTGGTGATCGGCGTATCCAAGGACTCCGTGGCGAGCCACGACAAGTTCAAGACGAAGTACGAGCTGCCGTTCACGCTGGCCGCCGACACCGACGGCCACGTCTGCGAGGCGTACGGCGTGTGGGTCGAGAAGAGCAATTACGGCCGCAAATACATGGGTATCGAGCGCACCACCTTTCTCATCGGCAAGGACGGCATGATCAAGCGGGTCTGGAACAAGGTGAAGGTGAACGGCCACGTCGCCGAGGTGCTGAAGTCCGCGGCGGAGGGATAAGCCGGGAGCTCTGGAAATGGGCCGCACGCTCATCGTCGTCGGCCTCGCCATTGCGGCGGTCGGCCTGCTGTGGCCGTGGATCTCCCGCCTCGGGCTCGGCCGCCTGCCCGGCGACATCCGCATCCAGGGCGAGCATGGCGCGTTCTATTTCCCGATCGTCACCTGCATCGTAGTCAGCGTCGTGCTGTCGTTCGTGCTATGGCTGATCGGGCGGTGACGGCCGAATAGGCGGAATGCGCTTTCCGCTTTTCCGCCCTACTCACGACCTTATAGGGCGAAAAAGCGCAGCGCATTCCGCCACTTCATCAACCAGGAAAGCCTACTCAGCCACCGCCGCCAGCCGGGCGGCCATCGCCTTCTTCAGGTACTCTGTGACATAGCCGGCGATAACTTCCTGCTGATCCTGGAAGAAATGGTTGGCGCCCGGCACCACGCGATAGTCGATCGCCAGCCCGCGCTGCTTGGAGATCTTCTCCGCCAGCTTGGCCACCGCGGGCTCGTTCACCACCTCGTCCTTGTCGCCCTGGATGATCATTCCGGAGGACGGGCACGGCGCCAGGAAGGAGAAATCATACATGTTCGCCGGCGGCGCCACGACGACGAAGCCGTCGAATTCCGGCCGACGCATCAAGAGTTGCATGCCGATCCAGGCGCCGAAGGAGAAGCCGGCGATCCAGATGGCGCTCGCCTGCGGATTATAGGTCTGCAGCCAGTCGACCGCCGTGGCGGCATCGTTGAGCTCGCCCTCACCCCGGTCATACTTGCCCTGGCTGCGCCCGACGCCGCGGAAGTTGATCCTGAGCGTGGAGAAGCCGCTGGCCACGAAGGACTGGAACAAGGTGTACACGACACGGTTGTTCATCGTCCCGCCGTGCAGCGGGTGCGGATGCAGGATGAGTGCGATCGGCGCGTTGGCCGTCTTGTTGTGCGTGTAGCGCCCCTCCAGCCGTCCGGCTGGACCATTGATGGTGACTTCTGGCATGTCCCACGTGTCGAAAATTACGGAATACCGGCCCCGGCATCTGAAATGGCGCTTCGATCCGTGCGGGCTTGTGGTAAAACCCCGTCCACCCGAACTTGACCCCCGAAATCCATTTGCCTATACCGCGCTCAACCACCATATCGAAAAAGTCGACCCTCGGTCGGGGTGACTTTCCTGCGTTAAGGAAATTGCGGCGGGCCGCAAATATATCATGATAGGCCACGTTATGTTCAAGCATTTTCTTGACCATGTGGACTCCATCATCGAGCGCGATCCGGCGGCGGAATCGCGCCTGCAAGTGATCGTCTGCTATCCGGGCCTGCATGCGGTGGTCATGCACCGCTGGGCTAACGCACTGGCCAACAACGGCCTTCCGACCGCGGCGCGTTGGGTATCGCAATTCGCGCGCTTCATCACCGGCATCGAGATCCATCCGACGGCCAAGATCGGTGAACGCCTCTTCATCGACCACGGCATGGGCGTGGTCATCGGTTCGACGGCGGAGGTCGGTGACGACGTGACGCTCTACCAGGGCGTGACCTTGGGCGGCACCTCGCTGGAACGCGGCGTCAAGCGCCACCCGACGCTGGGCAACGACGTGATCGTGGGCGCCGGCGCGCATGTGCTGGGGCCGATCACGGTTGGCGATGGAGCCCGCATCGGCGCCAACGCCGTGGTGCTGCATGACGTATACCAGGGCGCCACCATGATCGGCATCCCGGCCAAGCCGGCGCAGGATATCGGCCGCGTCGTGGCGCCAGACTTCCTGGCCTACGGCACGCCGTGCAGCGAAGCCGCCGACCCGACGGCCTGCCTGCTGAAGTCGCTGACCGAGCAGGTGCGCGTGCTGAACGAGCGCTTGGCCGCGGTCGAGGCTGCGCAGACCGCCGACGCGGTTTCGCATACCCGTATCGTTTCCGACGCGGCGGAATAGCCTCGCCCCAAGCTGCGCCTGATGCGCCGCCCGATCTATCTCGATTACAATGCGACGCAGCCGCTGAAGCCCGCTGTGCGCGAGGCGATGCTGGACGTGCTGTCCGGCCCGGCCAACGCCTCGTCCGTTCACCAGCTGGGACAGCGCGCGCGCCAGGCCGTCGAAACCGCGCGCCTGAAGGTGGCGGCGCTGATTGGAGCCGTCCCCGGCGAAATTCTTTTCACGTCGGGCGCGACCGAGGCGAATGCAACGGCGCTCAAGGGTTTTCCTGGACGGCGGCTGATGGTCTCGGCGATCGAGCATCCTTCGGTACGCAACGGGGTCGCGGACGCCGCGATCATCCCCGCCGGTCCTGACGGCGTCATTGACCTCGCCGCGCTCGAACGGAAGCTGAACGAGGATAACCGTCCCACGCTGGTCTCGCTGATGCTCGTCAACAACGAAACCGGCGTGATCCAACCCGTCAGCGAGGCAGCCTCGATCGTCCACCGTCACGGTGGGCTGCTGCATAGCGACGCGGCGCAGGCGCCGGGCCGGATCGCGATGGATTTGGGCCGGCTGGGCGTCGATCTCATGACCCTGTCGGCACACAAGATCGGCGGCCCGCAAGGCGCCGGCGCTCTCTATATCCGCGCTGGGCTCGACGTAGCCCCCCTGCTTACCGGCGGCGGACAGGAATCGCGGCGGCGGGCGGGGACGGAGAACGTCGCCGCCATAGTCGGCTTCGGCGTCGCCGCCGAACTGGCGGCCGATGTCCCCGGATTGGCGGAACTGCGCGACCGGATGGAGATGCGGCTCAGGCAGATCGCACCGGAGCTGGCAGTCCACGGGGCTGCCGTGCCGCGCGTCGGAAACACCAGCTGCTTCGGCGCTCCGGGTCTCTCGGCCGAAACCGCGCTGATCGCGCTCGACCTAGCCGGCATTCAGGTGAGCTCCGGCGCGGCCTGTTCATCGGGCGCGGTCGAACCGTCGCCGGTGCTGCTGGCGATGGGCGTACCGGAAGCCGCGGCGCGCGAGGCGATCCGGGTCAGCCTCGGCTGGGCGACCCAGCCCCAGGATGTCGACCATCTGGTGGAAAGCTGGGCAATGGTGTATCGCCGGGCCCTGTCTCTGCCGATCACTCGCGCGGACTCGGATATTCGGGAGTTCTCTGTTTAATGCCCAAGGTCACCTTCATCGAGCGCGACGGCACGCGCCGCGAATTCGACGCGCCGGTCGGCCTGTCGCTGCTCGAGATCGCGCACAAGAACAATATCGACCTGGAGGGCGCGTGTGAGGGCTCGCTCGCCTGTTCGACCTGCCACGTGATCGTCGAGCCCGACTGGTACGAGCTGCTGCCCGACGCGAGCGAGGACGAGGAGGACATGCTGGACTTGGCCTTCGGCCTCACCCGGACATCCAGGCTCGGCTGCCAGATCATCATCAGCGAAGAGCTGGACGGGCTGACTGTGCGCCTGCCCGCCGGCACGCGCAACATGATGAAGGGCTGAGGAACAGAAGATGTCCGCCGCCGACCCGATCGCTCTGCCGAAGGGCGCGCGCATCGTCGTCGCCATGTCGGGCGGTGTCGATTCCTCGGTGGTGGCAGCGCTACTCGCCGAGCAGGGTTACGACGTCGTCGGTGCGACCTTGCGGCTCTATGACGACGGCGCGATCCGCGGCAAGGCCGGCAGCTGCTGCGCCGGCGCCGACATCGCCGACGCCCGTGCGGTTGCCGGCCGGCTCGGTATCCCGCATTACGTGCTGGATTATGAATCCCGCTTCCAGGCCGGTGTGATCGACGATTTCGCCCTCAGCTATGCCCGCGGCGAGACCCCCATCCCGTGCGTCCGCTGCAACCAGAAGGTCAAGTTCGGCGACCTGCTCGATACCGCCCGCACGCTCGGCGCCGACGCGCTCGCTACCGGCCATTATGCCCGCCGGACGATCGGGCCGGATGGGCCCGAGCTGCACCGCGGCGCCGACCATGGCCGCGACCAGAGCGATTTCCTGTTCGCCACCACGCCGGACCAGCTGGCCTATCTGCGTT
>CAZVYC010000070.1:0-4883 GCA_964631425.1 uncultured Rhodospirillales bacterium | reverse complement strand
GCGAGCAGTACAGCCACGACGAGGTGGCCAAGGCCTGCCGCGAAGCCACCGGGGAGAGCTTCTCGGCGACGTACCTGTGGCAGCTGCGCACCGGCCGCCGGGACAACCCGACCAAGCGGCACCTGGAGGCGCTGGCCCAGCGCTACGCCTTGCCGGTCGCGGAGAAACCCGACAGTCAGGACATCTGCTTCGTGCCCAACGGCTCCTATGCCGGGGTGGTGGAGAAGCTGCGGCCCGAGGCCGCGCGGCCAGGGCAGATCGTCGACTTGGCCGGCCGTCCGGTCGGCGAGCACAAGGGCATCGTGCACTACACGATCGGCCAGCGCCGCGGCCTCGGCATCGCCAACGCCGAGCCGCTCTATGTCGTGGCCCTCGACGCCGCCGAAGCCCGCGTGGTGGTGGGCCCGAAGGAGGCGCTGGCCCGCGATCGCGTGTTCCTGTCGGAGATGAACTGGCTGATCCCGGCCGAGCTAAGCCGCCCGATCCGCGCCGAGGTCAAGCTGCGCTCGGCGCAGCCCTTGGCCGGCGCCACGGTCACGCCCCTGCTCGACGGCCGCGCCATAGTCGACCTCGACGGCGCCCAGTTCGGTGTCGCCCCAGGCCAGGCTTGCGTCATGTATCAGGGCGAGCGCGCGCTGGGCGGCGGCTGGATCAAGAGCGCGGAGCGGCGGCTGCAGGCGGCGGCTTGACGCCCTCCAACGAGCTGAGCGACGAGGCTCCGGGCCGGCCTCAGGACTGAAGGTGCTTTATAAGATAATACGTATCGTTCTGGTGATACTAAAGTATAAGGGGATTATATTTCGTCTCGATTGTTCTAAATCAAATCTTGATGACTCTAGCTGGATCTTAATCTCATACCGATCCCGCCTTGGAGTGGACGTTCCGCTCCACTGAGTATCATGGAGAGTAAGATGTCATTAGCCAACTTCCTCCGATCCGCAGGCGGCCCCGCCGCTGCATTGTCCGGCCTGTTGTTCGCGGGCGCGACATTCGCTGCGCCTCAGCTTGCCGAGCCCGGCACCGGGTCCCTGAGCGCACCGGAAAACCTGAGCACGAGTTCCATTTCGCTGCCCCACGCAATCGGGGTCATCGAGGCGAAGACGGGCGGGAAAGTCACGGATATTCATTTCCAGGGCGGCGGCGGGCAGCCCATCTATGATGCGGTCGTTGTGACGGCGAGAGACCTGGGCGTCGCTCGGATCTATGTTCGACGCCACAATGACGAGTTCTCCTACGGCTCTCTCAGGTCGGTCGAGCGAGAGGACGTAAAGAGCTTGGATAAGGCCACAGTGCCGCTCGCCAGCGCGATCCAGACGGTGGAGCAGCTGTCCAGCGGTCGGGCGATCAATGCCGGCCTCGCGAAAACCGTCGACGATAACGTCCTGGCCTACAATATCGAGTATGCGAAGGACGGTTCCGTCCACGCCATGGCCATCGACGCGAGGAACGGTGAGGTGATCGCCGACCCTGGCGCGCTCGGTTTAAACGACCTCATGCCTTTGGCCGGAGAGTAGAAGCGGTATACCCGTTGGTCTGGGAGAGGCCAGAAGGGGCTTATTGAGCGCCGGATCGTTACCGGCCGCATGAGGCCCCGGTCCCGCGCGGCATTGAGCCGCCAAGCTGAACAAAATCGGGCGGACCTGCGTGCGATTGACACCAGCCAAGCCCCAGCGGATCATCCCAGGATAAAGAATTCTGGGAGGAGGCGGGCATGCGCGTCATCGACGTGGATAGCCATTTCATGGAGCCGCTCGACTGGCTTGAGCAGGTCGATCCTGCCCTGGCCAAGGAAATTCCGCCGAGCGAGGAGAGCTTCATCGAGCGGGTCGTGCAAGGCGTCGTCGGCGATCTGATCGAGGCGATTCCGCGGGGACAGCGGCCGAAGAACCTGCTGGAGCTGCTGGCGCCGTCCGGCCGACGCAGTACGGAGGCGCTGCTCGCCGCCACCGCCGAGCAGCAGCGGGAACGGTTCAACGTCCCGCCCGCCGGCTATGACGCCGAGGCACGCATCAGGTTCTGCGACCAGCACGGCATCGATATCCAGCTGGTCAACTCGACCATGGGTTCGACGCCTTATGGGCTTGCGATGAAGCGCGGCCGGCGCGACTTGGCGCTCCGCGCCTTCCAGGCGTTCAACAGCTGGGCCGCCGGCACCTTCCACGGCCATACCGACCGGCTGATGCCGGTGGCGCTGATCGACATCGCGGACGTCGACTGGGCGATCGCCGAGATGACGCGGATGCGCGCGGCCGGCAGCCGCGCCTTCCAGGTCCGCGCCGACCCGGTCAGCGAGACCAAATCCTTCACCCACCCGGATTTCGAACCCTTGTGGTCGGCCGCCGAGGATCTCGGCATGGCGGTGATCTTCCATATCGGCGGCGGACGCAGCGAGGTGAAGCACGGCTGGTACTTCAATGGCCGCGACCCCTCGCATTACGCCCTCCTGCACCTGATCAACGGCCAGGTCGTGCCGCAGATCGCGCTGTCGGCGATGATCATCGACGGCGTGCTGGAGCGGCATCCGAAGCTCGTCGTCATCGTCGAGGAGCTGGGCGTCGGCTGGGTTCCCAACCTGATGTCCATGCTGGATTCGGTGACGGTCGGCCCGTATGGCGCGCAGTTCGGCATCGGTAAGGGCGACTACAAGCTGCCGCTGAAGCCGTCAGACTACATCCGGCGGCAGGTGCGGTTCACGCCGCTCGCCTCCTGCGACCCGCTGCAGCCGACGATGAGCCAGCTGCCGCCCGGGCTGCTGGTCTTCTCCAGCGACTTCCCGCATCAGGAGGGCCTTCCCAACGCGGTCCAGGTCTGCGAGGCGCAGCTGGGCGGGGTCAGCGAGCCGGCGAAGCGGCAGTTCTTCAGCGAGTCGATCGGCGCATTGATGGACCTTTAGCTCGCACTTCTCACACTGGCGGGCTAACGCTGGCACACCGAATGCAGCTCATCCTTGGTGATGTAGCCCTGATGGTCCTTGTCGTAGTCGGCGAAGTTCTGGGCGACCAGCGCGCGGAATTCCTCCCAGGTGACTGAGCCGTCCAGATCGGTGTCCGCCGTCATCACCGGGTCGGGCTGGTCGGTCACCAGGGCGGCGAAAGCGTCGCGCGGGCGGTCGTCCTCGTCCTTCCGGCGGTGGCGCGGATTGTCGTCGTCGCCGATCGGGTCATCGAGACGATCGCCCGGGCGGTCCTCGTCGTCGCTGCGTTTGTGCAGCCCCTCCTGGCCCGGTGTGCTGACGCTCAGATAGTGCCCGTGCATCTGGGCCAGCCGATACCGCGACAGCTCCTCGGCAGTCACCTTGCCGTTGTGTCGCATATCCATCAGCTGATACTGCCGCTGCGCGTCCGACTCCAGCACGCCATGGCTCATCCGGCCGGTATGGCCGGGATCGAGCCGGTCGAACCACAGATCGAGCGCATCCTCGCACTTGGCCGGCCATGCCGGCGGCACCAGCGGCTCGCCGTTCGGGCTGAAGGTCGGCGGCGGCGGAGGCTTGTGGTCGGCGCAGGCCGCGAGCGTCGCGGCGATCAGACAGGCGGCCAGTATCTTGCTGTCAAACATGAGATTCCACATTTCGCGCGGACGGACCCGCCGCCTTAACGTAATTAGCCTAACGTAACCAGGATCTTGGATTGCGGCTATAAGACTCGGATGATTCGACTCGATCCAACTTCCAACGAACCAACCGTCAACGAACATGAATAGGCTGAGCCGGCGCGAAGCCGTGCGCATCGCGCTCGGGGCGCAAGGACTGGCCCGGGCACGGCGGCCGGGCCAAAAGAGTGCGGCCCACCTGCGGCAGGCGGTCGAGCAGCTCGGCCTGCTGCAGATGGACTCGGTCAACGTGCTGATGCGGGCCCACTACCTGCCGCTCTATTCCCGTCTCGGCCCCTATGACTCCGTTCTGCTCGACCGCGCTGCCTGGGGCGGCAAGCGGCGGACGCTGTTCGAGTACTGGGCGCACGAGGCGTCGCTGCTGCCGCTGGCCCTGCACCCCTATCTGCGCTGGCGCATGGCGCGGGCAGAGCGTTTCGACGGGCCGTGGAGCGGCGTCTCGCGGCTGGCGCGGGAACGGCCGGACTTTGTCCGCGACATCCTGCGCGAGGTCGAGGTGCGCGGGCCGGTTGCCGCCGGCGACCTCGACCGCGCCAACCATCGCGGCAGCAGCTGGTGGGGTTGGACCGACACCAAGATCGCGCTCGAATATCTGTTCTGGTCGGGCCGGATCACGGCGGCGACGCGGCGCGGCTTCGAGCGCACCTATGACCTGACCGAGCGGGTGCTGCCCGCCGCGATCCTGGAACTGCCGACGCCGTCGGAAGCCGACGCGCAGCGCCGCCTGGTCGCGATTGCCGCGCGGGCGCTCGGAGTCGCGACGGAGGCCGATCTCCGGGATTATTTCCGGCTGGACGCCAAGGACGCCAAGGCTCGCGTGGCCGAACTGATCGAGGATGGCCGCCTCGTTCCGGTTGCCGTCGAAGGCTGGCGGCAGCCGGCCTATCTCGATCCTGAGGCGGCGTCGCCGAAGCGCGTCACGGCCCAGGCGCTGCTCTCACCGTTCGACCCGCTGGTCTGGAGCCGCGACCGGACGGAGCGGCTGTTCAACTTCCGCTACCGGATCGAGATCTACACGCCGGCGCACAAGCGCGAGCACGGCTATTACGTACTGCCCTTCGTGTTGGGCGAAACGATGGCCGCACGCGTCGACTTGAAAGCCGAACGCCAGGCCGGCGTGCTGCGCGTCGCCGCCGCCCACCTGGAACCGGGCTCGGACGCGAACCAAGTCGCGCCGGCACTTTCGGTCGAGCTCAGGCTGATGGCAGACTGGCTCGGCCTGGAGCGGATCGCGGTCGATCCCAAGGGGGATCTGGCAGAATTACTCGAAG
>CAZVYC010000069.1:19269-21437 GCA_964631425.1 uncultured Rhodospirillales bacterium | reverse complement strand
GGCGCCGCGTCCATGCTGCTCGTCTTCCGCGCCGACGCCACCCTGCGCGGCGACCGTGTGGCTGCGCGTCGGGAAGACCTTGGTGATGACGGCGGTTTTCAGGCCTGCCTCGACCATGCCGACGGCGGCCCTGAGACCGGCGCCGCCGGCGCCCACGATGACGACGTCGTATTCGTGCTCGACGATCGGATAGGCAACCATCTCCATCAACCTCCGACCGCGATTCGCAAGACGGTGAACAGCGCCGCGGCGGCGGTCAGCACGATGAGTCCTTTCACCAGCAGGAGAGCGGTCAGCTTGACCCCTTCACGATGAAGGTAATCCTCGATCACGACCTGCACGCCCAGCGACAGGTGATAGAAAGTGGCGATGACGGTGAGCGACATCAGGATCGCAGTCGCCGGCCGCGACAGCCAATCCCGGACCCGTGCCTGATCGGCGCCGCCCAGGTGCATGATCGACCAGACGAACCAAAGCGTGAGCGGCACCAGGGCAACGGCGCTGATGCGCTGCGCCGTCCAGTGCCCTACACCGCGCTTGGCTGAGCCGAGACCGCGGGCACGGCTCAACGGCGTGACCAGCCTCTTTTGCGGTTGATGAGAAGCCATCGGAATTTACCCTTGCAACCAAACGCCCACCGCCCAGGCGGCAGCCGTCAGGACGATGGAAAGCACGACCACGGTCCAGCCGCTGCGGTACACGTTGGGCAGGTCGAGCCCGTGCGTCGTATCCCAGACCAGATGACGGATGCCGTTCAGCAGATGATAGAAAATTGCCCAGGTCCAGCCCACGAGCAGAAGGACGCCGAGCCAGGAGCCCAGGAAATCCTGGACCGACGCGAAATCGCCCGGTTCTCCCAAAAGCGCCAGCAGCCACCAAGTCAGCATCAGGGTGCCAAGCCCGAGCGCTACGCCGGTCAGGCGGTGCAGGATCGACAAGGTCGACGTGAGCTGCCAGCGATACGTGCCGGTGGGCGGGAACAAGAAAGGCGAGGTTGGTCTTGGGCGCGGTGTCGGTGCGGCGTCGGCCATGCGCGGTTCCGTATATCTGGGAGCGGCCGCCGGGCGTGGCCGGGACCGCATTCGTCGTCATTGTGCGCTGCTTATAGAAGCAAGCATGCGGCCCCGTCCAGCCGCGGGTTGAACATGCCAGGGTCGGCGGCAAACCGCGTCCGACCGCTGGTCGGCGGCGATCACCAAAGCTTTGCAATCGCGCGATACTATGCGACCTTCCGCGCAACCAACAACCGCGCGAACCGACGACAATTTTCGACCGCGCATTCAGCAGGCCTGACTGGTGGAGCGTATAGCGGGCGAGCTACCCCTTCTTTCGACGATGCGCAGCCGGCGGCCCGACCGCTATGCGGCGCTGGGGATCATCATCTTCCTGCTGCTCTCGAGCGCCGCGATCCTGCCCTATGCCGATCGCGCCGGGCCCCACAAACCGGCGTTCGTCGCCACTTACGACACCGGCCTCGCGGTCATCGACCTTGTGACCGGAATGCTGCTGATCGGGCAGTTCCGGCAGCTGCGAAGCCTGTCACTGCTGATCCTGGCAGGCTCGTACCTGTTCACCTCGCTGATCACATTCGCTCACCTGGCGAGCTATCCCGAGGCGTTTGCGCCGACCGGACTGCTGGGCGCCACGGACCAGACGGCGGCATGGCTTTATGTCGTCTGGCATGTCGCATTCCCGGTCTGCCTGCTGGCCTACGCAGCGACGACCGAATCGAAATATGACCTGACGATTCGTGAAGGACGCGTCTTTTCCGCCATTCTGCTCTGTCTCGCGATTGCCATTTTCGGCGCCGTGCTGTGCATGCTTATCGCCGTGTTCGAGTTCGGGACGCTGCCGACAATCATCAGGAACGGCAATTACGGCGGCAAGCGGCTGGGCGGCGTCAACCCCTATGCCTGGATCGTGAGCCTGGCCGCGCTGACTACGCTCTATTTCCGCACGCGTGCCCGGCGACTGATCGATCTCTGGCTTTGCGTCGTACTGATCGGGTGGGTGCTCGAGGTGCTTATCGGTTCGCTGGCCAGCAGCCAGCGCTATCACCTCGGCTGGTACATGGCGCGACTGTTCGGCCTGACATCGGCCAGCATCGTGCTGTCGGCGCTGCTCATCGAAACCGGCGTGCTCTACGCCAAGCTCACGCGGCTGCTCGC
>CAZVYC010000069.1:0-19259 GCA_964631425.1 uncultured Rhodospirillales bacterium | reverse complement strand
GGAGCTGTCGAAATCGGAGGCGGCGCTGCGGCAGGCCCAGAAGATGGAGGCGATCGGCCAGCTGACGGGCGGCATCGCGCATGACTTCAACAACCTGCTGACTGTCATCATCGGCTCGCTTGACATCCTGCAGCGCCGCGCGACGGACGATCGTAGTTCCCAGCTCACCAACTATGCGATGGAGGCGGCCTCCAAGGGCGCGCAATTGACCAAGCAGCTTCTGGCTTTCTCACGGCGGAAGATGCAGAACCCCGAGACGGTGGACCCCAACAGGCTCATCCGCGATTTCGACGGGCTGATGCGGCGTGCATTGGGAGAGGCGATCCGGATAGAGCTGGATCTGGAGGAGCCGATCGGGCCGGTCCGGGTCGATCGCGCACAGTTCGAGGCTGCGATTCTCAACCTCGGCGTCAATGCCCGCGATGCGATGAACGGCTCCGGCATCATCCGGATCCAGACACGTAGAGTCATGCTCGACGCGAGCTTTTGCGCATCCAATCCCAGCGCTGAGCCGGGAGAATTCGTGCTGATCGCCCTGTCCGATACGGGCACAGGCATGGATGCGGACACGGTCGCCCGCGCCTTCGAGCCGTTCTTCACAACCAAGGCCGCTGGCAAGGGCTCCGGTCTGGGCCTTAGCCAGGTTTATGGTTTTGCCAAGAGCGCCGAAGGGCTGGTCCGGATCGAATCCGCCCTCGGCATCGGCACCACGGTAATGCTTTATCTCCCGCGCGCCGCCGGCGACGCGCCTGTCGCGGCCCGACCCGAGCCGGGCGAGCCGGCGCCCGAGGCGGCAGCGTGCAAGATGGTGCTTATCGTCGAGGACGACCCGGCCGTGCGAGAAATGGCGGTGGAAATGATCCGGGATCTCGGATATCGGACCGACGCGGCCGAGAACGCCGCCGCCGCCTTGGTCAAGCTGCGTTCGGCCCAGCATATCGACATTCTGTTTTCCGACATTGTCATGCCCGGCGGCATGAACGGCGTCGATCTCGCGGATGAAGCCAAGCGCCTTCGGCCGGACATCAAAGTACTGCTGACCTCAGGCTATGCCGCGATCGCGCGCAGCGCGCAGTCTGCTCCGGACGGGCTGAAGATCGTGAACAAGCCCTATCGCCATGAAGAACTGGCGCACGAGCTGCGGGCCATCATGGGGGCGGCGTAGCGATCCGGTCGGGCCGCGGTGCCGGAGGATATAAGTACCTATCCTGATTGAAGGCACATCGGCGTTCGTCGCCCATACAAGCAGGCTTTCTGCAGATGGATGTAACGAGCTGATGATGATCGCGCGCGCGCAACCGCAATCGGGCTTTGCTGGCCTGTTCACACCCAAGCTGGTCACCGTGATCCGCGAAGGCTATGGCCTCGCGGCCCTGAAGGCCGATGCGCTTGCCGGGCTGACCGTCGCCATTGTGGCGATTCCCTTGTCCATGGCGATCGCTATTGCGTCGGGAGTCGGACCCGAACGCGGCCTATACACTGCGATCGTTGGCGGTTTCCTGGTGTCGGCGCTGGGCGGAAGCCGGTTCCAGATCGGCGGGCCGGCCGGCGCCTTCATCGTGCTGGTCGCGGGCACGGTCGACCGATTCGGCGTCGACGGTCTGCTTCTCGCGACTTTGATGGCCGGCGCCATCTTGCTTGCCGTGGGATTTCTGCGCCTGGGGACCTTCATCAAGTACGTTCCCTATCCTGTGACCGTGGGATTCACGGCGGGCATCGCGGTGATCATTTTTGCAAGCCAGCTCTCCGCGCTGCTCGGTGTGTCGATCCCGGGCAAGGAGCCTGGGGCGATCGTCCCGAAGCTGACGGCGATTGCAACCGCCCTGCCGACGGTTCGGCCGGCGGCCGTGGCCACGGGCGTGTTCACCGCCGGGCTGATCATCGCGCTGAGGCGTTTCCGGCCGCATTGGCCGGCGTTCCTGATCGCCGTCGCGGTTGCATCGCTGCTCGCGGGCGGGTTTCATCTTCCCGTCGCCACCATTGCCTCGCGCTTCGGCGGCATCCCGCGCATGCTGCCGGTTCCGCATCTGCCGCCGATCTCGGTCGAGAAAATCGTCGCCGTGCTGCCGGCGGCTTTGTCCTTCGCACTCCTCGGCAGCATCGAAAGCCTGCTCTCGGCCGTTGTCGCTGACAGCATGACCGGACGGCGGCACCGCTCCAATTGCGAGCTCGTCGCGCAGGGCGCGGCCAATATCGGAGCGGCGCTGTTCGGAGGCATCTGCGTCACCGGCGCGATCGCGCGCACAGCCACGAACGTACGCGCTGGCGCGCGCGGGCCCGCCGCCGGCATGTTGCACGCAGTGTTCCTGCTGCTGTTCATGCTCGTGGCGGCGCCGCTGACCGGTTTCATCCCGTTGGCCGCGCTGGCCGCGATCCTTGGGACCGTCGCATGGAACATGGCCGAGCGGCATGCCTTCGCCGCCTTGGTGCGCGCCTCGCGCGGCGATGCGATCGTGGTGTCGGCGACCTTCCTCCTGACTATCTTC
Organism: uncultured Rhodospirillales bacterium; assembly: GCA_964631425.1. GTDB lineage: Bacteria > Pseudomonadota > Alphaproteobacteria > BOG-932 > Roseiterribacteraceae > BOG-932. Next base: position 16,773 of record CAZVYC010000069.1, on the reverse strand, counting down.
CGGGATCTGACAACCGGCATCCTGGTCGGCTTCGGTCTGGGCGCACTGCTCGTCCTGCACCGCCTGGCGCAGTCGGTCGAGGTGGAAGGTGGCGCGCCCGTGGTTCCTGCGGATCGGCCGGATCGTCTGCCCGGCGAAAGCCGAGCACCCTACGATCCAGCGCTGGCGACCAGCGACGACGTGATGGTCTATCGGATTTCCGGCGCGTTCTTCTTCGGTACAGCGGCAGCCGTAGGGGCGGTGCTGGAGCGCGTGGGGCCGACGCCCAAGGTCTATGTTCTCGATTTTACAGCGGTTCCCGTGCTCGATTCGACCGCCGCCGCCACTGTCGCCGGATTTGCCCGCAAAGCGGTTCGCGACGGCAGCGCGATATTCATCTCAGGCGCGCGGCCATCGATTCGCCGCGGACTTCTGGCCCAGGGAATCCGGCCACCCGCGGCCCACTACTACGCGACGGTAGAAAAGGCGGTCGCTGCCTGGCACGCGAAACACGGCCCGGCGGCGGCCGCAAAAACGCCTGCGAGTCTTACTCCCCCAGCCGCTCGTTGAAGAACCGCGCCATGATCTCGACCGCCTCATGTGATTCGGGAAGCTGAAAATTGTACCAGTGCGCGTGCGGCAACGCCTCGAACACGAACAATTCTGCCTCCGCCCCGGCGCGACGCAGCGCGCGGTGGAAGAGACACGTCGAGCTCAACACCGCGTCGCGCGTGCCGCAGATCAGCAAGCACGGCGGAAAGTCGGCCAGGTCGGCGTAAATCGGCGAGAGCAGCGGGTCCTTCGTGTCCCACTTGCCGCGATAGGCCCCGAGCTCGCTTGACGGATGCTCCATCGGCGGTGCGATTTTGCCCCAGAATCCGGCGACCGAGAAAATCTGGGCAGAGTCACCAAACTCGCCCATATCGCAAGTGCACGTGAAGACGCCGACCGCAGCCGGCGACGGCAGGCCGAGCGCCATGATCTTGACGGTCGTCTGCGCCGTGAGCGTTCCGCCGGCCGATGTCCCGTAGATGCCGATATTCTCGGGCTTATAAGTCTTGAGCAGCTCCCTGTAGACGGCCACCGAATCCTCCACGGCCGCGGGGAACGGGTGCTCGGGCGCAAGGCGGTAATCCACTGCCACCACCGGGATGCCGCTGACATTCGCCACCGGGATGGCCTCGATCAGCGAGCCTGAGCCCATGACGAACGCACCGCCATGCAGATTGATCAGCACCTTGTCGCGATTGGCCCCGGAGATTTCGAACGGCGTCACGTGGTGCACGCGGATGCCGGCAATCCGGTCCTCCCGGATGTTCACGGGATAGGTCTGGCGCGCCTGCTCCGAGAGTGCAATGAGGCCGGCGTCGAGCTGTTCCCGCATCTCCCAGGCCGGAACGTGGCCATCGAAGGTCGGCAGCGTCTCACCAAACGGCGACACCGACAGATACTGCCGCGCCTCCGGGCTCACCGTGTTCGGGACCTTGATGATACGGTCGCCGAAATAGACCGTGCCGTGTTCGTCAATCATCTTTCCCCCCGTTCGGCTCTCAGGCCGTTCCATGCAAGTCCCTAGTATCGACTTTCATGAAAGTCGATACGTCACGATGGTGTTTAGTATCCGATTCACGCGCCTCTGCGATCGGGTACCAGCAGACTTTACGGGTAAAGCCGCTCGGTTTCCCAGCCGGTCGCGGTACGCCGGAACAGAATCCGGTCATGCAGGCGATGGGCGCCATCCTTCCAGAATTCGATCACTTCTGGCTGCACGCGGAATCCCGACCAGTTAGCCGGCCGTGGCACCTCCGCGTCGCGGAAGCGCGCCGCGATCGCTGCTACGCGCGCTTCCAGCGTGGCGCGGCTGTCCAGCGGCCGCGATTGGTCGGACGCCCAGGCGGCCAGCTGGCTGATCCGCGCACGGCTGGCGAAATAGGCGTCAGCATCGGCCGCGCTGACGGGCTCCACCGGACCTTCGACCCGCACCTGACGGCGCAGCGACTTCCAGTGGAAGCACAGGGCCGCGACCGGTCGGCTATCGAGTTCGCCGGCCTTGCGGCTGTCGAGGTTGGTATAGAAAGCGAAGCCGCGCTGGTCGACGCCCTTCAGCAGCAGCATGCGCGCGGAAGGCCGCCCGTCCGCGCCCACCGTCGCCACGCACATCGCCGATGGATCATTGGGCTCCGTTAGTTCGGCCTCGGCCAACCATTCCTGGAACAGGTCGATTGGGTCGCGGGTGCGGATCTCATCCATGGGAGCGTCCTATTGTCCGGTCGGGGAACTTAACCGGAGAGGGAAAACTGTGTAGGAAATGCCGGGTCCGCGGCGAGTCGTCCAGTGATTGCGCGCAAACGACGCCACCGCCGATTACGCAGGAGGGAAGAATCATGAAAGGCAAGCTCATGGCGTCGCTCATCGTGGCGGTGACCCTTGCCGGCTGCGCCAGCGAGCCTTCGGCGATTGAGCAGGCGATGGTGAGCCCCGCCAAGCAGAGCACAGGCGGAAAGGGTTCAGTCATTCCGAGTGTCGCAGCCGCGAGCGGTTTCGATGATGCCGACCAGGCCGCGATGATCCAGCATTTCAACCGGGCGATGGAAAGCGCGCCCACCGGCCAGGCGGTCAGCTGGACCAGCCCCAGCAGCGGCACGAATGTCCAGGTTTCGGCCACCCGTACGTTCCAGCAGGCCGACGGCACCTATTGCCGGGAATTCACTCAGTCGATCATGAATAAGGACCAGCCCAGCACGACGAAAGGTACGGCTTGTCGCCAGTCCGACGGCAGCTGGCAGATCATCAGCTAGGACAGCATCGGCTTGGTGATTCCGACCTCGGTTGGGGCACCACTCAGTCGAAGAAGCATCAACAGTGGCGACGCCGTAAGCATGTTGGAAATTCAACATAGGGCAGGATCCGTTCGCGCCGGCTTGGACGACCCACGACGTTTGATGTAGGGTTAGGTACGTCCTGCACCCTGGCCCACGACGATTCGCAAACCAAATCATGAATGAAATCTCGTCGAAATCCGCCCTGACCGGCCTCGTTCCCCTCATGGCCGGCAAGCGTGGCCTGATCATGGGCGTTGCCAATGACCGCTCGCTCGCGTGGCGCATTGCCTCGCTCGCCGCGGCCGAAGGCGCCACCCTGAGCTTCTCCTATCAGGGCGATGCGCTGGGCAAACGTGTCAAGCCGCTGGCAGCCTCGGTCGGGTCGAGCTTGGTCGAGCCGTGCGATGTGACCGACGATGCCAGTCTCGACGCACTGTTCGCGAGGATCGCAGAGGAATGGGGCGGCCTGGACTTCGTCGTTCATGCAATCGGCTTTGCCGACAAGGAAGATTTGAAAGGCGGCTATGTGAAGACCTCGCGCGCTGGTTTCCACCTCGCGCTCGACGTTTCAGCCTATTCCTTCACCGCCGTTGCGCAGCGCGCGGCACCGCTGATGAAGAACGGCGGCAGCATGCTGACCCTGACCTATCTGGGATCGGAGCGGGTGATACCGCACTATAACGTTATGGGCGTGGCCAAGGCGGCGCTCGAAGCGTCAGTACGCTATCTGGCGGTCGATCTCGGCCCTTCCAATATCCGCGTCAATGCCATCTCGGCCGGCCCAATCAAGACATTGGCGGCCAGCGGCATCGGCGATTTCCGTGTCATCCTGAAATGGAACGAGCTGAACGCGCCGCTGGGCCGCAACGTCACAACTGAAGATGTCGGCAAGGCCGCCCTCTTCCTGCTAAGCGATCTCGGCAGCGGCGTCACCGGCCAAATCCAATATGTTGACGCCGGTTATAATGCGATCGGCATGTTGAATGTGGACGCGGCGGCCAGTGTTGCGCAGCTACTGCAGGGGCTGGTCGACCGCGGCGTCGTGCCCGACGGAGACTCCTGAACGCTGTGGCCGGCAACAGTTTCGGCACGCTTTTCCGCTTCACGAGCTGGGGGGAAAGCCACGGACCAGCGATCGGGTGCGTCGTCGACGGCGTGCCGCCGCTGATCCCGCTGTCCGAAGCGGATATCCAGCCTTATCTCGACAGGCGCGCGCCCGGCGGGTCCCGGTTCGTGACCCAGCGGCGCGAGCCGGACGAGGTGAAGATTCTCTCGGGCGTTTTCGAGGGAAAGACCACCGGTACGCCGATCAGCCTGTTGATCGAGAATGTCGACCAGCGGTCCAAGGATTACGGCGACATCAGGGAGACGTTCCGGCCAGGCCATGCCGATTACGCCTATATGGCGAAATACGGCATCCGCGACTATCGCGGCGGCGGTCGCTCGTCGGCACGAGAGACGGCGACGCGGGTGGCGGCTGGCGCCATTGCGCGCAAAGTGCTGGGGGTAGGCGTGCGCATTCGTGGCGCACTGATCCAGATCGGATCGATGAAGATCGACCGGTCGCGCTGGGACGACGACGCGATCGATGACAATCCGTTCTTTTCGCCGGATCGCACGATCGTCGAGCCCTGGGCCGACCTGCTGGATCGAACCCGGAAGGCGGGGTCGTCCCTGGGCGCCATTATCGAAGTAACCGCGACCGGCGTGCCGGCGGGACTGGGCGAACCGATCTATGGCAAGCTGGACGCGGATCTAGCAGCTGCGATGATGGGCATCAACGCGGTCAAGGGCGTGGAGATCGGCGACGGCTTCGCCGCTGCGCTGCTGTCCGGCGAGGAGAATGCCGACGAGATGCGGATGCACGACGGCAAGGTGACCTTCCTCAGCAATCATGCCGGCGGCGTGCAGGGCGGCATCTCGACCGGACAGGATCTCGTGGTGCGCTTCGCGGTCAAGCCGACCAGCTCGATCCTGACCCCGCGCCAGACGGTCGACCTGGCCGGGCACGATCGTGAGATCGCGACCAAGGGCCGCCACGATCCCTGTGTCGGCATCCGTGCCGTGCCGGTTGGAGAGGCGATGATGGCGATCGTGCTGGCCGATCACCTGATGCGCCACCGCGCGCTCGGTCGTCCGGGCTGATGGCGGTCTATACCGAGGTTTCCGACGACGAGCTGCGCGTGTTCGTCGCCGAATACGACCTGGGCGCCGTGCTGTCGTGCAAGGGCATTGCCGAGGGTGTCGAGAACTCCAACTACCTGATCGTTACCGAGCATGGGCCGTTCATCCTGACGCTCTATGAAAGGCGGGTCCGCGAGGGCGACCTGCCCTATTTCCTGGGACTGATGGAGCACTTGGCCGGCAAGGGTATTGCCTGCCCCCTGCCGGTCCGGGCTCGCGATGGCATGGCTTTGCGTCGCCTCGCGGGTCGGCCTGCGGCGATCGCCACGTTCCTGACCGGCATGTGGCCGCGGCGCGCCACGACCGCGCATTGTGCGGCGCTGGGGAGCGCCCTGGCGCGGTTCCACGCGGCCGGCGCCGATTTCCCGATGATCCGGCAGAACGATCTCTCCCGTGACGGCTGGCAGGCGTTGTTCGAAAGGATAGACCCCGCCGCGGCCGACCGGGTGCAGCCGGGGCTGGCGGCCGAGATCGCGACGGAGCTGGCGTGGCTCGGAGCGCATTGGCCGGACTCGCTGCCCAAGGGCACGATCCACGCCGACCTGTTTCCCGACAATGTGTTCTTCGAGGATGAGCGGCTGACCGGTTTCATCGATTTCTATTTCGCCTGCACCGACTGGCTGGCCTATGACCTCGCCGTCTGCCTCAACGCCTGGTGCTTCGAGCCGGATGGCTCGTTCGTGCCGGTCCGGGGGCGCGCGCTGATCCAGTCCTATGGCACGGTCCGTGCCTTGGAGCCGGCAGAAACCGCAATGCTCCCGGTGCTGGCGCGGGGGGCGGCACTGCGCTTCCTGCTGACCCGGCTGTATGACTGGATCAACCATCCCGAGGGGGCGCTGGTGAAGAAGAAGGACCCGCTGGAATATCGCCGCAAGCTGGCCTTCCATCAGAAGGTGGGATCAATCGCCGATTACGGCGTGGCGAGCTGAGGCGATGCTTCTGGTCAAGACGCGTGCGCTGGCGAGCCCGATCGAAGGGGTCGGGCTGTTCGCCGCCGAGCCGATCGCGCAGGGAACCGTGGTGTGGCGTTTCGCGCCTGATCTCGACCTGGTGGTGCCGGAGGCGAGGGTTGCCGAATTGCCCGAGGCGGCGCAGGCGTTCTTCCGGCGGTATGCCTTCCCGTGCCCGTTCTTTCCGGGTGGATTGCTGCTGGGCTTCGACAACACCCGCTTCGTCAACCACAGCACGACGCCGAACCTGGACAACACCGGCCCCGAGACGATCGCGCTTTGCGACATCGCAGAGGGTGAGGAGCTGACCACGGACTATGACGAGCTTGAACCCGGCTTCGAGCTCGAATGATGGACGACAAACCGCTTCCCGAAGTCGAGATATTCACCGACGGTGCCTGCAGCGGCAATCCCGGACCTGGCGGCTGGGGCGCCATCCTGCGGTACGGCGCGGTCGAGAAGGAGCTGTCGGGCGGCGAGACGCTGACCACCAACAATCGGATGGAGCTGATGGGTGCGATCGCCGCGCTGGAGGCGTTGAAGCGACCGGCCAGGGTCAAGCTCCACACCGATTCGATGTATGTCCGCGACGGCATCTCCAAATGGGTCGCCGGCTGGAAGAAGAATGGCTGGCGCACGGCCGACAAGAAGCCGGTCAAGAACGTCGACCTGTGGCAAAGGCTGGACAGCGCGGCCGCTCGGCACGAGATTGAATGGCTGTGGGTCAAGGGCCATTCCGGGCACCCAGAAAATGAGCGCGTCGACCTTTTGGCGCGGGAGGAAATCCGGCGGATGCGGGAGGCGCGACGGTGAGCGAAACGTTCGCATCGGCGTTGCGCGAATCGAACGATCGCTCAGCTCTGGAGCGGGTTGGCTCGCGGGCGCGACGAGTATAAGATTTTACGTTTCGGCTATTAAGGCAACATGGTCCCGTTCCTAACCACCCGGCGCGCCGAGATTGTAGCGCTCTGTCAACGCTACAACGTTCGCCGGCTCGACGTTTTTGGCTCGGCGGCGCGTGGCACCGATTTCACGCCCGCATCGGATATTGATTTCCTGGTCGAATTCGAACCACGTCCCCCGACCGACTATGCAGACGCCTATTTTGAACTTCGTCAGGAACTGATCGATCTGTTCGGCCGCGAGGTCGATCTGATCACGGCAAGGTCGATCGAGAACCCCTATTTCCGCCGCCGAATCGAGGCTGAGCGACAGAACTTGTTCGAGAACTGAATGAGTACGGCAGACACCCCGAAGCTCCTCTGGGACGCGAGGCATGCGGCGGAAAAGATCGCGCGCTTTGTCGATGGCAAGACGTTCGCTGATTATCTGGCCGACGACCTGCTTCGTTCGGCGGTGGAGCGGCAGTTTACAATAATGGGCGAAGCGCTGGCCGCCCTGCGACGCGCTGATATGGAGACCGCCCGGACCATTCCCGACCTGGTGCGAATTATCGGCTTCCGCAACGTGCTGATCCACGGGTACGACGCTGTCGACAACTGGCTGGTCTGGGCGACCATCGAAACCGACCTGCCGGTCCTGAGGGTAACGGTCGAGAAGCTGCTTGAGAATTTTCCACTGCCCTGACATTCAGATTCTTTGCCACACGAGCAGCACATGGATGACATCTTCCGCGAGTCGGACGGAACCGCAACGCCCCTGGTCCTCCTGACCAGGGAAGGCCTAGAGCAATCGCTGCCGGCATTTGCTCAGCGCGATCAGGCCTGGATCGCGACCAACGGCTTCCGTGCCGCCGAGGGCCAGGTGCTGGCCATCCCCGACCTGGACGGCCGGATCAACCGAGTCCTGATGGGGATCGAGCGTCTGGATGATGTCTATGCGCTGTCCGGCGCGGCGACGAGCCTGCCGGAAGCCGATTATGCGATCGAGACCCGACTGGACCCGGAAAGCGCCTGCCGGCTGGCGCTCGGCTGGGGTCTCGCGGCCTACAGCTTCACGCGGTACCGCAAGTCCCAGGCCAAGCGGCCTCGCCTGGTCTGGCCTGCCGCCGCCGACCGGGCGCGGGTGCTGCGCGAATTGGATGCGATTCGGCTGGTGCGCGATCTGGTCAACATCCCGGCCAACGAGCTGGGACCCGTGGCGCTGGCGGAAGCCGCGCGCGCGGTCGCGGCAGCTCAGGACGCCAGCATCCATGTCACGGTGGGTGAACAGCTGATCAGGGCCAATTTCCCGGCCGTTTACGCCGTCGGCCGCGCCGCGGGCGAGCCGCCGCGGGTGGTCGATATCGGCTGGGGCGATGCGGGACATCCGCAGGTGGCGCTGGTCGGCAAGGGCATTACCTTCGACACCGGCGGTCTCGACCTCAAGACCGGTTCGACCATGGCGCTCATGAAAAAGGACATGGGCGGCGCGGCGCACGCGCTGGCGCTCGGACAGATGATCATGGCCGCCAAGCTGCCGGTCAGGCTGCGCATCTTGATCGCCATCGCCGAGAATGCCATCGGCCCCAACGCCAACCGGCCGGGCGACGTGATCAATACCCGCGCCGGCCTGACGGTCGAGATCGGCGATACCGACGCCGAGGGGCGGTTGGTGCTGGCCGACATGCTGGCCGCCGCCGCTGAGGACAAACCGGCGGTAATCCTCGATTTCGCCACGCTGACCGGCGCCGCGCGTGTGGCGCTCGGGCCGGATCTGCCGGCGCTGTTCGCGACCGACGCGCTGGCGAATGACATACTCAACGCCGCGGCCGCGACCGAAGACCCGCTCTGGCGGCTGCCGCTGTGGAAACCCTATCGCCGCAATCTCGACAGCAAGATCGCCGATATCAACAACATCGCCGGCAACTCCTTCGCCGGCGCTATCCATGGCGCATTGTTCCTGCAGGACTTCGTGCCGCGCAGCCAGGAATGGGCCCATTTCGATCTCTATGCCTGGAATGCGGCCGGGCGACCGGGGCGGCCGGTCGGCGGCGAGGCCTTCGCGCTTCGCGCGCTCTTCCACATGCTGGCGGCCCGGTACGGGTGATGACCACTCGCATGCGCGTCGCCGCGCCGTCCGCGTTCCTCCGCGGCCGGCCCGACTCTTCGGCTGAGGCATTGACGGAGCTGCTGTTCGGCGAGGAGGTGGCGGTCGTGTTCAGCCGGACGGACTGGGCCGAAGTCGAGAGCCTGACCGACGGGTATCGCGGCTTTATTCAAACGTCGGCGCTGGCCGAGGCGGGACCTCTAGCCACCCACTATGTCAGCGCGGTGAAGACGCTCGTTTTTCCCGAGCCCAACCTGAAAAAGCCGGTGATCGGCTGGCTGTCCTTCCTGTCGCGGGTCAGCCCTGGCGAAGAACGCAACGGCTTTGCCGAGGTGGCGCCTGGCGCCTGGGTTTTCGCAGGCCACCTGGCCCCCACGGCGAATGTCGAGCCCGACTATACGCGAACCGCGCTCAGGTTTCTTGAAGTGCCTTACCTTTGGGGCGGCCGCAGTGCGCAGGGCCTGGATTGCTCGGCCCTGGTCCAGCTTGCGCTCGCCGCGGCGGGAATTGCCGCGCCTCGGGACAGCGGCCCGCAGCGCGCGGCACTGGGGCACCGGGTCCTGGGCGACGCGCCGCCCCGGGCGCACGACCTGGTCTTCTGGCCGGGGCATGTGGCGATCGTCATCGAGAATGGGCTGGTCGTGCACGCTAATGCCCATCACATGGCGGTGACGACCGAAAAGCTGACCGCGGTCACGGAACGCGTTGGCGTCCCGCCGGAGGTGCGGCGCCTGGGCTGAACTCGGGGAACCGCGCCGCAAGATCGACCGTTCACCAACCAGTGCCGTCGACCAGAACAAAAGTCTTCCGCCCCATCTTGCACGGCGTCGCGCTTGCCCTTTGCGGCTGGGGCAGCGCCTGGGCAGATGTGCCTTATGATCTGACCTTGACGCCTACAGGCGATGACCAGCTCGACAGCGCTTTAGAATCCGCGTCGCAGCTTTCGTCGCTCAAGGATCGCCCACCGGACTCCGAGTCGGCGCTACGCAGCCGTGCGGCGGACGATCGCGAACGTCTCAATGCCGTCGCACGCGCCTACGGCTATTATGACGACACGATCTCGATCGATATCGATACGAAGGCGAAGCCCACCAAGGTGACCGTCACCGTTACGCCGGGCCCGCGTTACGTTTTAAGCTCGATCAACGTGGTCACGGCTTCGGGCGCTCCATTCCCGCCCGGAGCGCCGACAATCGTGCCCGACGATATCGGGCTGAAGGTCGGCGAGCCGGCACTGGCGGCGCCGGTCGCGCAAGCCAATGCCAAGATCGAGCACGTCTTCCGCGCGAAGAGCTTTCCGTTCGCCCGGGTTACGGAGCGCAAGGTGATCGTTGATCACGCGACGCGGGAAATGCGTGTTACCTATACAGTCGACCTCGGTCCATCGACCGTCTTCGGCCCGACGACGGTCCACGGGCTTGAGACGCTCGGTCAGGATTATGTCGAGCACCGACTAGTTTGGACCCGGGGTCAGCCGTACGATGTTGGCCTGGTCGAGAAGTCGAAGGACGCGCTGGTCGCCAGCAACCTGTTCAGCACCGTCCAGATAACGCCCGAGCATGGGGACGAACCCGGCGTTACGCCGATGGCGGTCGATCTGACAGAACGGCCATCGCACACCATCGCGGCCGGGGCGTCCTATGCGTCGACCGAAGGCGTGTCGGCCAACGCCACCTGGGAGGATCGCAACCTGCTGGGCGAAGCCGAGGATCTGAAGTTCGGCCTACTGGTCGGCCAGGAAGAATCTGCTGTTACCGTCGATTTCCGCCGGCCAGACATGCTGGGTGTCGGCTGGGACTTGGTCAGCTCACTGAAGGTCGACAAGGAGAATGCCAACGCCTACACGAGCAAAGGCGAGCGGCTGTTCAGCGGCTTCGAATACAGGCGCCTCCAGGAGATCACCTTCGGTTTTGGAATCGCGCTCGAACACGCGAACATCACCGATTACGAGCTGCGGCAGCGTTACACCCTGGTCGGCGTCCCGCTGTACGCCAAGCGTGATGTGAGCGACGATCTGTTAAACCCCACCAAGGGCGATCGAGAAGCCATCACGATCACGCCGTACACCGACCCCGCCCGTACCGCTCTCAGCTTCATCAGCGGACGGGTCGAGGGCAGCTATTACCTGAGGCTGGGGGACTCTGATCGCTATGTCCTGGCGGCACTGGGTGCGATTGGTACGACGATCGGGGTCGGTCTCGGCCAACTGCCCAAGGACAAAAGATTCTATGTCGGTGGCGGCGGGTCCGTACGCGGGTATGGTTTCCAGCGCGCAGGGCCGATCGGCATCCATGACGAGCCGATCGGCGGCCTGTCTTCGACCGAGGCCAGCCTGGAGCTGCGCTACAAGCTTACGCAGACGATCGGGCTGGTGCCGTTTTTCGATGCCGGCAACGTCTACAACACGAATTTCCCAGACCTAAGCAAGCGCGTGTTTCTCGGTGCCGGCATGGGCGTGCGATATTATACTGGACTGGGACCGATCCGGCTCGACTTGGCTACGCCGCTGCACCGGCGGCCAGGCGATGCAGCGATCCAGATCTATGTCAGCTTGGGGCAGGCATTCTGATGAATCGTGCCGGCAAGATCGCACTGTGGAGCCTTAGCGGGATTGTCATTGCCGTCGGCATCGCGTTCGCGGGGCTGCAGACCGGCTCGGCAAAACGATGGCTCGTGGACACGCTCAACGGGGCCCTGGCGAGTCCTGACAGCGCGGTGCGGATCGGCACCATCGACGGGCTGGTGCCGTTCGATATGACGGTGTCGCAAATCGCGCTGGAAGACCGCGCGGGTCCGTGGCTGACCATCGACCAGGCCGCGTTCAGATGGTCACCTTCGGCGTTGCTGTTCGCACGATTCAGGATCGATACCTTGTCGGCGAAGACGATCGACGTGCTGCGCAAGCCCACGCCGTCGCAAAGTACCCAAGCTTCATCCGGGCTGTCGCTGCCGCGCCTGCCCGTCGCGGTCGAGCTGAGAGACCTGGACGTGTCGCGCTTGGTGGTTTCACCCCAGGTCGCAGGCGGAGACAATGCCGAGGCGTCGATCCGCGCGCATGGGCTTCTCGCGCGAAGCCGCGCGGAATTGGCAATCTCGCTCGCCCGCACGGATGGTCAACCGGGCAGCGGAACGGTGGCTGCGAAGTTCGACCGGCCGGCAGACGCGCTCGACCTTAATGTCGCGATCGACGAGCCGACCGGCATCCTGATGGATGCCATAACGGGCAGGACCGATCACCGGCCGGTGCGATTGGCTCTGGACGGCGGCGGCCCGCTCTCCGGGTGGTCGGGGAAACTGAGCTTGACGGCGGGACCAGATCTCGGTGCCGATGCGACCATCGCGATCGCATATGCGGCCGGCACGCGCGTCGCGGTTTCGGGCAATGCGCGGATCACGCCCTTGCTGACGGAAAACGCGAGGCCTCTCGTCGGAGACCGAGTGACCTTCGACGTTACCGTCGCAGACGATGGCCAGGGCGGTCTGATGCTGGCGCCATCGAACCTCACCCTCGCATCGGTCAAGCTAGATGCTCAGGGCACGGAATCGAAGAACGGCGCACTCAGCGGTTCAGTCCACATCAGCGTGCCCGACGCCGCTCAGGCGCAAGGCCTGCTCGGGCAGCCGGCGCAGGGTTCGATCGCAATCGATGCGGCTCTGTCGGGAACCGCCGACAGGCCCAAGCTGCTGCTGACCGAGCACGGACAGATGTCGATCGGCACGGTCGCGGCCGACGGGCTTTCGATCAAGGCCGACGTCCAGGCGAGCCCGGGTCGATCCGCCGACGATCAGGATTTCGATCTCACGCTGGACGTGAAGGCCGACAATCTGCGGCATCTGTCAACCCAGGCGAATTACGGCGCGCTGGCCCTCCACGTCGCCGGAATCACGGACAGGCAAGGCCGGCTGGTCGACATTCACGAGCTGAACGCGCAAGGCGCCGGCATCGATCTGAAGGCCAAGGGTGCATTCCAGGCTGGCGTCGCCACCGGAAAGGCATCGCTGAGCGCCGGTGACCTGTCCGTCGTCGGCGCTTTGTTCAACATCCCCGCCGCCGGCTCGCTCAGGCTCGACATCGATGCCAAGGCAGGCACGGACAAGGTTATTGTCGCCCAGCTGACCGGAACCGCGGACGGCCTGCGCACGGGAATCACGGCGGCAGACTCGCTATTGGCCGGGCAGGTGCGCATCGACGCGTCGGGCACCGGCGCACCCGGCGGCAAGCTCGCGCTTTCAAGCCTTTCGGTCGCGAGTTCGCGATTCAAGCTCGACGTCTTGGGCGATTTCGATCCGGCGTCGCGGGCCGTCAGTGGAAGGCTCAAGGCAAGTCTCGCCGATCTCGATGCACTCTCGAAAGCACTGTCGAGCTCGCTGGCAGGAACCGGTCAGGTATCCGCGACGCTCGGCGGAACGCTCGACGCTCCGACGGCCGATGCCGACGTCAGCCTCGACAATGTTCGGTTCCAGGCTACCCGTATCGATCATTTCGACGCGAAGGTGCGGGCGCCGTCGGGTCTTGAAGGGCCAGCGACACTCCAGGCCCGGATTCAGTCGGGCAAACTCGACGAACTGATCGAAATGGCGATGGCGCGCGAAGCAGGCGCCTATCGCCTGAACAATTTCCGCCTCGCTGGAACCGGTGGCACGGCAGCCGGGTCTGCGATCGTCGTCGATCCGGCGCGCCAGACCATCGCCGGAAAGCTGACGGTGGCGATCGGGGACCTGTCACTCTGGTCGGATGTTGCCGGCCAGCAGCTGGGTGGTCAGATCAGTCTGGACGCCGATCTGCCCCCCGGTGGGCGACCGGGGCCGGTGAAGCTCAGCATCGACCATCTCGCGCTGGGTGCCAACTCCAACGCGATCGGCATGACCCACGCCGCCCTGACGGGGCACCTTTCGGGCTCTATCTCGCGCCCGGACGGATCGCTCGATCTCGCGGTCAGCGGGGTGTCGGCCAGCGGCGGCACGGTGACCGATGCCTCCCTCCACGTCTCGGCGAGAGGCGACACCGGCGATTTTCGGGTCCACGCAGCAGGACGCCTGCGCGATAAGATCGTCGTCGATGTTGCGGGAAGTGCCGCGCGCAGTCGCGGGACCGACAGTGTTCGACTGACGACACTTGCGGTGGCAATGGGTGCCGACAAGCTGTCACTTTCCCGGCCCGCGACTTTAACCGCCGCGCCGGGTACTTATCGTCTGTCCGGCCTGGCCCTCTCGGTCAATGGCGGCCAGATCGAAGGAGACGCTGCGCTGCTGCCCAGGCAAGTTTCGGCCAATTTACGGCTGACCCAGCTGCCGCTGCATCCGCTCGCTTCCTTGGCCGGCCGCCACTTCGTGGCTGGCACCTTGAGCGGGACCATCACGCTGGGTGGCACGGAAGCCGACCCGAGGGCGCATATGGCGCTGGTGACCGAAGGACTCGACCTCGAGACCGACGGCCCGCTCCCGCGGCCGAAGCTCAGCTTTTCTGCCGGCGCCGATTGGCGAGGCGAGCGCGTCAGCCTGGACGCGAAACTGGCCAGCGGCAGCGGCGAGAACCTGAGCGTCACGGGATCGGCTCCGTTCGCCTTCGATCTGGCAAATTTCCGGACGCGCTCGCCGCGCAATCAAAGCCTCTCCGCCAAGGTCGCGGGCGGCGGGCGACTGGAGAACCTCGTCTCAATCGTTCCACTGGGGGAGGATCAGATCAGCGGCGGTTTCACCATCGACGTGGCGATCGATGGCACGATCGCCGCGCCCCATCCGAGCGGGCGTGTTCTTATCAGCGGCGGGCGCTATTCCAACATGGCGCTGGGTACGGAGCTGGACGGTATCGACTTGGCAGTCAACGGCGCGGGGGACCGCTTCGTGCTCGACCATCTGACCGCCACCGACGGCAAAGACGGCAAGCTCAACGCCTCCGGTGCGGTCGATCTGGCTGTCTCGCCCGCAAGATTCGACCTCAGCCTCGGCTTCACCGACTTTCTCGTGGCGCGCGGCGATGATGCCACCATTGCTGCCGACGGCGATCTCAAGCTGGGCGGGACGACGGCGGATATGAAGGTTGCGGGCGGCGTCAAGGTGCGCAACGCCCAGCTCTATATTCCCGAACGCCTGCCGGCGAGCGTCGTCACCCTGGACGTGACCGAGGTCGGCGGATCCGAGAAGGCCGAGCCTGAAAAATCCGCGCCGCTGGCGCCGGTTGGGCTGCAGATCGCGCTCGACGCTCCCGGTCAGATCTTCGTCCGCGGTCATGGGGTCAATAGTGAATGGCGCGGCCACGTGGACATCAACGGCACGAGCGCCAAGCCATCGATGACCGGCCAGCTCTCCGTCGTCAATGGCACCATAGACCTGCTGGGGCAGACCTTCTCGATTGATCGCGGCACTGTCGACTTCGGCGGTGGTTCGCAGATCGACCCGGTCCTCGACGTTCAGGCGAGCGCGACGGCATCCGGCGTGACAGCCACAATCAACGTGACCGGCACGGCAAAATCGCCCAAGATCGCCCTCAGTTCCGTTCCAGCGCTGCCGCAGGATGAAATCCTGGCTCGGGTGCTGTTCGGCTCGAACGTGGGCTCGCTGACGCCGTCGCAAGGGCTGCAACTGGCGGCGGCGGCTGCGACGCTTGCGCAGGGCGGGCCGGGCATCCTGGATCGGGTGCGCAGCACGTTCGGTCTCGACCGGCTCGACCTGGGCAGCGGGGCAAGCAACCGGAACGGCACGCAGGGCACGACCAAGGGCACGACCGTCACCGGCGGCAAGTATATCGCCAACGGCGTATTCGTAGGTGTCTCGCAGGGACTTTCCGGCCAATCGAGCCAAGCGAAGGTCGAAGTCGAGGTCACGCCGAACCTCTCGGTCAATTCGACTTTTGGAGCCTATTCCGGCAGCGGTTTCGGCGCCAAATATTCGATCGATTACTAAGGCGGTCGATCGATGCTGTGGCGGACAGTATGCCGGTAACGAGACGAGGAGGCCACGCACAGCTCCACTCGAATCGGACCCCGTCCGCGCCCTAGCGGCCGGCCAATACTGATACCAGCCGATCCCGCAGCGTGACGGCCTCGATAACCGCCTCGTCTCCTGCCGCGATGCGGGCGGCAGCCGTCCATAGCGCCGCGACATGCACAGCATGCATCCGCATGCTGCCATCGCGAAGTCGGGCGAGGACGCGCGGCAACTGGTCGAGAACGACTTCGAGCGCCTCGCTGGTATCGAGCGATTGCCCGCCGGTCGGCTCCACTCCGAGCGCCAGGAAGGCGGTTGCTACGTTGCTATGGTTGGCCGGGTCAGGATAGACGGTGAGGATCGGGATGAAGCGGCCCCCGCCATAGCCGGTTTCCTCGAGCAGCTCCCGCCTTGCGCAGATCTCGGCAGCGTCTTCGGCGCCGTCTTCCTCGTCGATCACGCCGCCGGGAATGCCGTCGACCACCATTGCCCGCCCGTGCCGGTACTCCCGCAACGTGACCAGCTCGAGATCGCGTGTCAGGGCAACGATTGCCACGAAGTCGCGATATTCGACGACGTGGTAGGGCGAAACCACGACGCCCTCTGCCGTCACGCACTCATCGCTGCGCAGCTTGAGCCACCGGTCTTCATAGGTCACACGGCTCGACAGCACGCGCCACGGCTGGAGGGAAGTCGGGCTCTTTCCGTCGTCGCTCATTGGTGCGCCGTCAGGCGGGCGGCCCGGTACTGGCGGTAGCCGTTGGCGCGAAGCTCGCAGGCCGGGCATTCGCCGCAGCCATAGCCCCAATCGTGCCTGAGCCCGCGCTCGCCATGATAGCAGGTGTGGGTCTCGTCCCGGATGAGCGTGACCAGCGCATCTCCACCCAGCGCCTCGGCGAGCCGCCAGGTCGCGGCCTTGTCGA
>CAZVYC010000068.1:0-21466 GCA_964631425.1 uncultured Rhodospirillales bacterium | reverse complement strand
CGTGAGCTACACGTCTTGGGAGTCGCTCAATGGCCAATTGCACCCGATCACGATCCGGGGTTTCGCCGCGAAGCCGCAGAGCGCGAACGGGCGCATTCCGGGGGTCGTCTGGGCGCACGGCCTCGGCGGCTACGCGCAGGAGTCCGACGCCGAGTCCAAATCGACGATCACCGGCATGTTCGTGATCGGCTATTCGGGCCCCGGCAGCGGCAACATGCCCGACGAAGTGCCGCCGATCCTGGCCGAGCTTGCCCGCCTTCGGCGCGAAGCGGGGCGGGACCACCTGCCGTTCGAAACCGTGATCGGTCTCAACACGCCGCCCGATCTTGATACTTTCAAGCGCCTGGAAGAGCAGGGCATGACCGCCGGCGTCAGCTATCCGTTCTATTTCAGCCTGGGCCTCACCTCCTCGCTCGACGACAAGAAGCGGGTGATGGAGGCTTTCGCGCGCAATTTCATCCAAAGGTTGGCCTAGCCTTCGAATTGCCATGAACGGGTCCAAGTTGAACCCCAATTCAATGGTGCTCTCCCTGAAACGGCAAAGGGAGATCGATCATGTTTCGGCTGACGGATTTCGATTTTGCAGCATTCCAGTCCAACGCGCTCCTGGCCGGCGCCTGGGCTTTGATCCTGGCCGGCATCCTGACCTTGCCGATCCCTGCACCGACGTCGACTCCCGCGATCACGGTCGGCAGCTTGCTGCTCGCCCGGCACTCGCGCCGGTTCCGCGTGGCCGTCGCTGCTCTGCGCCGCTGCTGGCCGTATGGCTCAGATATCCTCGCAAGCCGCAGCGCCGGATGGCCACGCGGCCTGCGCTACGTCGTGCTGTGCACCGACCCGCAGCGTGTCCACTGAGCTTTATTCTACCGCCGGCACGCTAGTACGAAGACGCCGCCGGAGTATTCGGCAATGAAACCATGCCTTTCTGACGCACAGTAATACATCGTGGCGTCAGAAAACCCGACGGCTCTGCATCGCTCCAGAATATCCCATCCGGGAATCTCGAAGACCAGGGAGCCGCCCGCCTCGAAGGGATTGACGTGATACTCCGCAGGCATGAGATGTTCGATCTCACTGCCGCGGAGCCGGGCGCGAATCTGGGAGTCTTCGCCCATGAAGCGGAACGGATGCGTCCCGATGTGCCATCCGCCAGCCACAAGCACGCGCCTGATCTCGCTGAGCGCCGTATCGATATCGGGTACGTGCTCGAGCACCTCATTGGTGACGACAAGATCAAAGGATTGCTCGTCAAAGCTGAGGCGAGTCAGATCCTCGAATCTGATGCGCCCCATTCTTGCCCTGCGGGCGAAGTCGGCAGTGAATTCCGAGCCTGTGAAATTGGGGAATATGTGACGGATACGGCCAGCGAACTTGGTGACGGCTTCAGGCGAATAGACGCGCAAGGTGTCCTTCAGGCGCGGATCGACGTGCTCCTCGATGACGCGCAGGACGGCGCGCTCGCGGGATTTAACGCCCTTGAAATCGAATCCTTCGCGGAGTTGATTGCCGGCTCCCTTAATTGCGCGTGGCGATGCATGCTTTCCTGTCAGCGGCTCGATGAAACCATTCGCACGGATTCGCGATGCGACTGCGTCCAGGAGCGCGGGGTCGAACATATGCGGATTCGCCGCCGACCATTCCATCCATTGTTGGAGCGACTCAAATTTCACCATCGTCTCGCAGGGCGCAACCGGCGGTTTTCCGGGCGCCTTCCTGCTTCCTGAGCCGGTCAGAAACTTGAACAACGCGCCTCCCGATCGCCCTGAAAGCGGAGCCGAATTCAGCTCCGCGCCCTCGGATGCGCATTGCGGTAGACCGCCAGCATCTGCTCGGTCTCAACCTCGGTATAGCGCTGCGTCGTTGACAGCGATGCATGCCCCAGGAGTTCCTGGATGGCGCGCAGGTCGCCCCCATTTTCCAGCAGGTGCGTCGCGAAGCTGTGCCTCAGCGCATGCGGCGTGGCGGTATCCGGCAACTGCATCTGCATCCTGAGGCTTCGCATCGCCTTCTGCGCCATCGCCGGGTCAAGTCGTTTCCCCCTGGCGCCGAGGAACAGCGGCATGTCCCGTCCGCCCTTGAACGGGCAGGCCTGCTCGTAAGTGGCGATCGCCGCGATGACCGCCGGCAGCACCGGGACGATCCGCTCCTTCCGGCCCTTGCCGAGCACGGTCAGCGTGTCGCCGAGCGGCAGCACGTCGCGGTCAAGCCCCAACGCTTCGGAAATGCGCAGCCCGCTTCCATAGAGCAGTGTGAACAGCGCCCGGTCGCGCAGCCCGATCCAGGGCTCGTCCACCGACGTCTCCGCGGCGTCGAGCAGGGCGGCCGCGTCCATCACGCCCAGCGGCTTGGGCGCGGTCCGCGGCAGCTTGGGCGTCCGGAGCGTGCCGATCTTCGGGTTGTGCAGCACGCCGGCGCGGTCAAGCCAGCCGTAGAAATTGCGCAGCGCCGAGACCGCGCGCGCCCTGCTGGTCGCAGTCGCCCCGGCAGCGGTGCGCCGCGCCAACCAGGCGCGGAAATCCCCCAGGCCCGCATCTGCCAAGTCCCGAAGCCGGATCGGATGCCCCCTATGCCCGGCGAAAAAGCCCAGGAACGCGGCGACATCCCCAGTATAGGCGATGACGGTATGGTTCGAGAATTTCCGCTCGATCACAAGCCAGTCGCGCCAGCGGGGCAGGGTCGCTGCCAGATCGTCGGCGGCCGCCAGAAGCAGGGTGGTATCGGTACGGCCTCCGGCGGGGTTCGTCAGGCCGGCAGGTCCAGCCATGCGCGCAGCAACCGCTCGATCACGCCGCCCAGGAAGGCGATATGCTCGGTCCCCTGGCCGTCTTGGAACAGATCCGGATCCCGGCTGCCGAAGCCCACCAGCCCGATTGGCGTGCGCCGGCTGATATTGAGCTTCAGCAACGCCTCGCTTTGGATCAGGCCGGCGCCCGGCCCATAGATCATCGGGTCGCCGGCAACCCCGCCGCGGAGCAGCACGTCACGGTTGCCGAGCAACTCGGCCACCGCGCCCGACTCGACAATACGGATGCCGCAGGACGCGACGTGCGGCAGCTCTACCCCGTTCGACTCGACCGCCATCGCGATCACGTCGACGTCAAGCACATCAATCAGATCACCGGTCAGCACCTCGATCATCTGGCCCAAGCTGCGCGCCTCGATCAACGCCAGCACAGCAGAATGGATACGCGCCTGGCCGTGCGCGTTGGCCCGCGCGGTGTGGATGAGCGCGGTTTTCTCCAGATTCAGCTGCCCGACATCGCTCTGCAGCCGCGATACCATATAGCGCTGGAAATCGACCACGCCCGCGCCGCGATTGACCGAGGGCGGCATCAGCGACTGCAGCACCGCGGGATGGCGCTGCATGAAATCGGGATGGGCCTTCAGATAGGCCGCGATCGCCGCTTCCGTGGTCTCGTCGGCCGGCGGAGCCGCGCCGACCAGCCGGCGGCCCGCTTCGTTGGGTCCGCTCACAGCACGACCGATTTCGGTTTCGGACCGGCCGGCGCGGTCGGGATCGTTTGGCCGGTCTTGGCCCAGTCGGCGACGAACTGTGCCAGGCCCTTGTCAGTCAAGGGATGCTGGAACAGCTGTCGGATGATCGCGGGCGGCATCGTGGCGATATGGGCGCCCAGCTTTGCCGCCTCGACTACGTGAGTCGGATTGCGCACCGAGGCGACCAGGATCTGCGTGTCGATTTCGTCATACATCGCATAGATCTGGGCGATTTCGGCAATCAGGTCCATCCCGTTCTGACCGACGTCGTCCAGCCGGCCGACGAACGGCGACACGAAGGTCGCGCCAGCTTTGGCTGCCAGGATCGCCTGGGCTGCAGAGAAGCACAGGGTCACGTTGACCATCGTGCCGTCGCGCGACAGACTCTTGCACACTTTGAGTCCCGCCGGCGTCAGCGGCACCTTGACCGCGATATTGGGAGCGAGCGTGCTGAGAAACTTGCCCTCTGCCAGCATCGTCTCGAAATCCATCGCGGCCACCTCGGCCGAAACCGGACCGTCGACGATCTCGCAGATTTCCTTCACCAGATCGATGAATTGCCGGCCGGATTTGGCCACCAGCGAGGGATTCGTGGTCACGCCGTCCAGAAGCCCGGTCTCTGCCAGGTCGCGGATATCGGCAATTTCGGCGGTGTCGACAAAAAATTTCACGGCAGGTCCGTTGGTGTCGGTGTGTTGCGGGAGATCGCGGGCGGTGAGCCCGACTCCTTGGTGGCAAGTCTAAAGCATGGCCAGAACTGACGCCAGTTTCGAAAGTGCCGAGGACATCGCAAGCGGCCGGCGCCGCGTCTCGGTAATGCTGCCGTACCCGCTCGGGCCTTACGATTATGCAGCGCCCGAAGGCGAAACGCTCGTGCCGGGGGACTATGTACGCGTGCCGCTGGGCCCTCGCGAAATCCTTGGCATCGTCTGGGGTGGCGGGGTGGGCGACGTCGCCGCGAATAAGCTGAAGCCGGTCGTCGAGCGTTTCGACGTTCCGCCGATGCCGGACATTCAGCGCCGGTTCATCGACTGGGTCGCCGCCTACACCTTGTCGGCGCCGGGCGCGGTCATGCGCATGTCGCTGACCGCGCCCAAGGCGCTGGAACCGCTCCGCTCCACCGTCGCCTATCGCCGCGCCGCCGGCCTGCCCGACCTCATGATGACCGCCGCACGCCGTCGCGTGCTCGACGCGCTGGAGGAACGCGGCACTGCAACGCCCCAGGAACTGGCTGAGGCGGCGGGATGCGGCGTGGCCGTCGTGCGTGGCCTGGCCGACATGGGCGCGCTCGCCCCTGTCCTGCTGCCGCCGCGCTACCCTGCCATGGCGTTCGACACACCGCATGATGGACCGGCGCTCTCGCCCGACCAGTCGCTGGCGGCCAAGCGGCTCAAGGCGAAGCTCGCCAACGGCTATTCGGCCACATTGCTCGATGGCGTCACCGGGGCCGGCAAGACGGAGGTCTATTTCGAGGCGATCGCCGCCAACCTTGCCGCCGGCCGACAATCGCTGGTCCTGCTACCCGAGATCGCCCTGTCGGCACAGCTGCTCGACCGCTTCGCAAAGCGGTTCGGTGCGGTGCCGGCCGTCTGGCATTCCGACGTCGGCCCGGCGGCACGGCGGCTGACTTGGCGCGGCGTGGCAGAGGGCGCGACGAAGGTGGTGGTGGGCGCACGCTCGGCCCTCTTCCTTCCTTATCCCGACCTTGGCCTCATCGTGGTCGACGAGGAGCACGAATCGGCGTTCAAGCAGGAGGACGGGGTCATCTATCATGCTCGCGACATGGCGGTGGCCCGCGCCCATCTGGGCGGTTTCCCGATCATCCTGGTCTCGGCGACCCCGTCGCTTGAAAGCGTCGCCAACGCCCAGGCCGGCCGCTATGACCGGCTCTTTCTCCCCGCCCGGCATGCTGGCGCGGCCCTGCCCAAGATCGAGCGCATCGACCTGCGTCGCGAGCGGCCGCCGCCCCGCCGGTTCCTCAGCCCGATCCTGGTCAAGGCCGTCACCGAGACTTTGGCCGCGGGCGAACAGGCGCTGCTCTTCCTTAATCGCCGCGGCTATGCCCCGCTTACCCTCTGCCGTGCCTGCGGCCACCGGATGCAATGCCCCAACTGCACAGCGTGGCTGGTCGAGCACCGGTTTCAGGGCCTATTGCGCTGCCACCATTGCGATCATGCCGAGCCGATTCCGGCGAACTGTCCGCAATGCGACAATGTCAGCACCTTTGCGCCCTGCGGCCCCGGCGTCGAACGCATCGCCGACGAGGTCGCGGAGCTGTTCCCCAACACACGCGTCTCGCTTTTGGCCAGCGACACGGTGCATCAGGGGTTCGGCAACGGCGCCATGGCCTTGCAGGAGGCGATCCGGCGCGTGCGCGACCATGAGGTCGACCTGATCATCGGCACCCAGATCATCGCCAAGGGCCACCATTTCCCAATGCTGACCCTGGTTGGCGTGGTCGACGCCGATCTGGGCCTCACCGGTGGCGATCTGCGGGCATCCGAACGCACCTACCAGCTATTGCATCAGGTCGCTGGCCGAGCGGGGCGGGCGGAGCGGCCGGGCCGTGTCCTGCTGCAAACCTACATGCCCGAGCACCGGGTCATGCAGGCGCTGGCCGACGACCGCCGCGATGCCTTCCTCGCGGTCGAGGCCGAGGAGCGCCGCGCCGCCGGCATGCCGCCCTTCGCCCGCCTGGCCGCGCTCATCGTCTCCGGCCCGGACATCGCTGAGGTCGACCGGACGGCGCGCACGCTCGCCCGCTACGCGCCCCGCGGCGATGGCCTCGTTGTGCTCGGCCCGGCTCCGGCCCCGCTCGCCATGCTCCGCGGCCTCCACCGCGAACGATTACTGCTGAAAGCCCGCCGCGACGTGCCGGTGCAACCGCTGGTAACGGAATGGCTGGCGAAGGTGCCAGTGCCGGCCAACGTGCGGCTGCAGGTCGACATCGACCCGTATAGTTTTCTGTGATTCGCCTAAACCGTCGCGATAATTGGTTCAGCTAGCCAGGGATTGAGGACTGTGACGCCCATCCCCGCGAAGTCCTGCAGGTTGCGAGTGACCAAAACCATATCGTGTCGACCGGCGACCGATGCGAACATCAGATCGACAGTTGGCATCGTTCTCCGGGCGGCTTTCGCGCGTCCGAGAATCCGCAACATGACCAGCCACGCGGTTCGTCGACCTCTAGCGCACGCGATCCGAAAAACGGCCTCACCTTGTGACGAAGCCAAACATCCAGCTCGTCTTTTCGTTTTGGGTCGGCAACCAGGGCGATTCCTGCTCTTATTTCGGCGAAAGCCAGAGTCAACGTGCACAGCGTCTCAAGCTTCTGATCGCCGACCCACGCCAATACTTCGGGCGATGGCACCTTCCGGGTCGCTTCAGAGATCACGTTGGTGTCCAGCAGCCATTTCATAATGGAAGCGGCCTGTCGATGGCGGGCATGTCGGCCCGAACTGGTTCAAAGTCTTCCCCAGGCAACAGCAGATCGCGGAAGCTGAGCGGCCGCTGCTCGACCAACGCCTGATAATCCTCACCCGACAAGATGACGACTGGGTTTGCGCCCCGCGTCGTCACCAGCTGAGGACCTTCAGCCCGGGCACGGCGGACCACTTCGGAGAACTTTGCCTTTGCATCTTGTTGGTCCCACTTTACGAAACCAGCCAGCGACGTAGAAAGATTGGGTTCAGACATGGCGCCCTCCGAGCCGGACCGGTATTTGGTCCGGACTAGTATATGGTCTGGTTTGATGATCAGCACCACATCGTCGTTGTTCGCGGACAAGCGCGTTGCCTGACGCGCCGAATGCCAGCTCGCGCCAAGCCACCATCCGTTGGAGCGACCCCCGGATCGTCTACGCCGCGCACGCCGAGATGACCTCGCTCGCGCTGTTCCGCGCGACCATCGCCGGCGAAGTTCCGCTCGAGCCGAGCATGTATCTGCTGGGCGCCGAGCTCGTCTCGGCGGAACCGGGCGAGGCGGTGCTGGCGCTCGATCTCGGGGAACGGCATCTCGACCAGTCGGGCCATGTGCAGCCGGGCATCATCGCCGCCATCACCGACAGCGCAGCCGGCTACGCGGTCCACACCTTGCTGCCCTTCGGCGGAAGGGCGGCGTCCGTCGAGTTCCATGTCTCGATCGTGGAACCGGCGCCGCTTTCGACCGGGCGCCTGATCTTCACCGGCCGCGCGATCCACGTCGGCGCGCGCATCGCCACCTGCGAGGCGACGGTCACCGCCGCCGGCGGGACATTGCATGCGCGCATGGGGATGACCATGATGGTCCTGCCGCCCGCGAAAACCTAATCAAGACCGAAAGGACCCTCAATGCCAGACAGCGTCCAGTCGAAGCGGGAGCTGACCGTCAGCTGGTATGACCCCGCGATGCTGCACGGCATCGAGAAGAAGCTGCCCTGGATCGAAATCCTGCGCGGCATGCTCGCGGGCAAGCTGCCGCTGCCGCCGTCATTCGAGCTGCAGGGCTTCCGCCCGGTCTCGGTCGAGCCCGGCGAGGTCGTCTTCGCGCTCGACCCGGCCGAGCATCATTACAACCTGATCTCCTGCGTCCATGGCGGAATTCTCTCCGCGCTGTGCGACACGGCGGCGGGCCTCGCCGTCCATTCGCGCCTGCCTTTCGGCAAGACCTGCACGACGCTCGAGCTGCATATCAACTTCATTCGGGCGGTGAGCCTGGAGAGCGGGCGTGCCACCTGCACCGGCAAGGTGATCCACCTGGGGGCGCGCACCGCCACCGCCGAGGCGCGCATCACCGACGCCGAAGGGCGGCTCTGCGCCCACATGGGAACGACCCTGATGGTGCTGGATATCCCGAAGGCCGGGTAGGCGGCGGGCCTTCAGAGCGGGATACGATCAAGTCTGATCGTGTCCCGCTCTGAGGACTTGACGTTGACGAGCGGATTCACGCGATCAGGTGGACCCCACCCGATCGCGATCCGCTCTAGCCCGAGATCACCCGCGATCCGCGGCGGTTACGGTATTCGACGATCACCTTGCGCGGCGGCTCCTGCGGCGCCATTGCCGGGAATCGCTCCATCCGCGCCGCGGTCGAAGGCTGGGGCGCGGCGGTCCGGCGCGCCGCCGGCTTGCCCGGCTTCTTCTCGCCCTTAACCGACGGCACGGCGCGCTTCAGCTTCAGCTTCTGCCCGCCGATGACATGACCCTGCAGCGCCTCGATGGCCTTATCAGCTGCCTCGTTGGGCGCAATCGCCACGATGCCCAGCCTCAGGCTGCCGCTTTCCTGCGGAACCCGCTTGATGTGCGCCCCCAGCACGAGGCCGTAATCGTCGAACAGCCCGGCGAGATCCGCCGCCGTGGTCTCGGGCGGAAAGTTGATGATGTGGATGTTACCCTGGAAATTAGACGGTCGCATTCTTTGGCTCCTTGGCACTCATCCTATTGTGCGCTGCAGCACGGCGCAAATGCGGTTTTTTCATTGCCGATAGTCGAATTTGATGTGGAAAGCGCCGCGCGAAAGACCAGGGGTGTGCGCTAGCCTGCCGCGCGTGCCAGGCCAAGTAGCCCGTCGACGTTAAGAAAACACGAGAGAATGCCAGCGATTCCGGCGAGCGCCCGATCGACCGCGACATCATGATCCAGGGGCGTCGACCGCACGCCGAACTGCTCCAGGACGGCCCGGCGCGCGTCCCACTGGTTAAAGAGCCCGTGAACATAGCAGCCCGCAATTCGGCCATCCGGCGTCCGTGCCCCATCCGGCGTACCACTGTCGAACAGCAACAGCGGCGATTCGGTTCCAGGTCCCGTCGTGCGGCCGGCGTGGATTTCATAGCCGGCGAAGCGGGCGCCGTCCTCGGCCAGACGGCCGGAAGCCGGCAGCAGGATTTTGTCCGGCAACAGGGTGGTTTCGATGTCGAGCAGCCCGAGCCCCGCTGTTTTCCCGGCCTCTCCCTCGATGCCGCAGGGATCTGCGACGATCCGCCCCAGCATCTGGTACCCGCCGCAGATGCCGAGTACCCGTCCGCCGCGCCGCACATGCGCGGCGATGTCGATGTCCCATCCCTGGGCCCGGAGAAACGCGAGGTCGGCGATCGTCGCCTTGGTGCCCGGCAGGATCACCAGCTCGGCGTCCCCCGGCAAGGCGCATCCCGGCGGCACGAACGCGAAATCGACCTCGGGCTCCGCGCGCAGCGGGTCGAAATCGTCGAAATTGGCGATCCGGGACAGCATCGGAACCACAATCTTGACCTTGCGCCCCGACACGGGCCCGCGCCGGGTCTGCAGAACGACCGCGTCCTCGGCCGGAAGCAGGGCGGCCTCGTGCATCCAGGGAACCATGCCGAAATCCCGCCAGCCCGTGCGCCCGGCGATGTCGCGCCGTCCGGCCTCGAACAGGGTCGGATCGCCGCGGAACTTGTTGACGATGAAGCCCTTGATACGAGCCCGGTCGGCTGCCTCCAGCACGGCGTGCGCGCCGACCAGCTGGGCGATCACGTGCCCACGGTCGATGTCGCCCACCAGCACCACCGGCACCTGGGCGGGCCCGGCGAAGCCCATGTTGGCGATATCGTTGGCGCGCAGGTTGGTCTCTGCCGGGCTGCCCGCGCCCTCGACCAGCACCAGGTCGCTCTCGGCCTCGAGTTGCCGGAAGCTCGCCAGCACGATTTCCAGCAAGTCGCGCTTGGACAGGCCATGCGACCGCGCGGCGAAGGACCCGGCGACCTTGCCCAGCACGACCAGCTGCGCGTCGGAATCGCTTTGCGGCTTCAGCAGCACCGGGTTCATCTGCACAGTGGGCGCCGTCCGGCAGGCGAGCGCCTGGAGTGCCTGCGCTCGCCCGAGCTCGCCGCCGTCCGCCGTCACCGCGGCATTATTGGACATGTTCTGCGGCTTGAACGGCCGCACCGTAAGCCCGCGGTCGGCGAACACGCGGCACAGCCCGGCCACCAGTACGGACTTGCCGACATCCGAGCCGCAGCCCTGTATCATCAATGCCGCCATGCCTACTCCTTATGCCGGCGCGCGAGGACGCGACCATAGATGAAAGCGCCGAAAGCCGTCATCTCCTGGTCCGGCGGCAAGGATAGTGCGTGGGCTTTGCACGAAGTCAGACGCACCGGCTCGTTCGAAATCGTGGCGGCGATCACCACGATCGGCAAGGAACGGGACCGCATCGCCATGCACGATGTGCCCGCCGCGCTGCTCAAGCGGCAACTGGAACTGGCCGGGCTGCCCTCCATCCCGGTGCGTATTTCGTGGCCGTGCCCCAATGCCGAATACGAGGCTGCGATGGACCGGGCGTTCGCCCAGGCCCGGGCGCTCGGCGCCCACCACGCGCTCTTCGGCGACCTGTTCCTGGAAGACATCCGCTCCTACCGCGAGGCCCAGCTCGCGCGCACCGGCATCGCTGGCGTCTACCCGCTCTGGGGCCGGTCCACCGCGGCGCTCGCCCGCGAGATGATCGCGGGCGGCCTTCAGGCTTGGCTGGTCTCGGTCGATCTGGACAAGCTGCCGGCCGCGTTCGCCGGGCGCGCCTTCGATTCAGCGTTGCTGGAAGCCTTGCCGCCATACATTGATCCCTGCGGCGAAAACGGCGAGTTCCACACGTTCGTCACGGCCGGCCCGATGCTGGCAGGGGAGATTGCAATGACGGTCGCGCCGCCGAGGCTGGAAGGGCGGTTTGCGTATGCGGATTTGACCGCCGCGTGACGCTATCGCCAGCGTAGGGCGGAAAAGCCCCAGCGCATTCCGCCATTTCTCAAAGTATGCAATGCTCTCGCCATGGTACGCAATTAAGATGGTGTTTCCGGAGTCTGTCCGAGGTTGATGATCGATGGCGAACCGGCCGAATCAGGGGCAGCGTTGATATCCGAATGTTGGAATGCGCTGGCGCTTTTCCGCCCTGCGCTCCTTAAGGCAAAGGCATGAATCAGACGCCGGGATCGCGCGTCACCCGTCGCGACCTGCTCTCGCTCATCGGCATCGCCGCCGGCAGCGGGGCGATGTACCAGGCGATGACCGGTCTCGGGCTGGCGCAGGGCTCGGATTACAAGGGACCGATCAAGCTTGACGGCGGTGGCAAGGGCGCGTCTGTCCTTGTGCTGGGCGCCGGCCTCGCCGGGATGACCGCCGCCTATGAGCTCAGTCGGGCGGGCTATAAGGTCAGCGTGCTGGAGTACAATTCCCGCCCCGGCGGCCGGAATTGGACCCTGCGCGGCGGCGATCGCTATACCGAGCTTGGCGGCGCCACCCAGGTCTGCGGGTTCGACAAGGGGCTGTATCTCAATCCTGGACCGTGGCGCATCCCTTACCATCACGGCGCGATCCTCGATTACTGCAAGCGCTTCGGCGTGGCGCTGGAGCCGTTTACGCAGCTCAACCATAACGCCTATCTGCACAGCGACGGCGCCTTCGGCGGCAAGCCGCAGCGCATCCGAACGGTCAGGGCGGATTTTCAGGGCCACGTCGCCGAACTCCTGGCCAAGACGGCGGCGCAGGGCAAGCTCGACGCGCCGGTCACGGGCGAGGATCAGCAGATGCTGCTCGAAGCGCTGCGCACCTGGGGTGCGCTCGACCGGGATTACAATTACGTCGCCGGCCCGGACTCCTCGGCCTTCCGCGGCTTTGCCAAGGATCCCGGCGGGGGTCTCGGCGCCGCGCCCGTGCCGGGCGAGCCGATTGACCTTTCCGACCTGCTTAAATCAGGGTTCTGGGAGGCCTTCTACAATTTCTCATTTTACGATTTCCAAACCACCATCATGCAGCCGGCCGGCGGCATGGACATGGTCGGCAAGGCCTTCGCCCAGCGCCTGCCCGGCGTCATCGCCTACAATGCCAAGGTGACGCGCATTCAGCAGACCGACGCCAAGGTCAGCGTCACCTATGAGGACGCGCTGAAGCCCGGCGCGGCGCGCACCCAGTCCGCCGACTGGTGCGTCTGCACCATCCCGCTCTCGATCCTCAGCCAGATTCCGATCGACGTCGGCCCAAAGATGAAGGCGGCGATCAACGCCGTGCCCTACATATCGTCGGTCAAAGTTGGGCTCCAGTTCAAGCGCCGCTTCTGGGAGGAGGACGAGGCGATCTATGGCGGAATCAGCTTCACCGACCTGCCGATCCAGACTGTCGCCTATCCCAACATGGGCTTCCACGCGGCCAAGGGCGTCCTATTGGGCGCCTACATGTGGGACAGCGAGAGCGCCTATGAGTTCACGGCGCTGCCGCCCGACGAACGGGTGCGCCGCGCGCTCGACTTGGGCGCGAAGATTCATCCGCAATACAAGGCCGAGTTCGAAACCGGCATCGCGGTCGCGTGGCACCGCTCGCCGTTCACGCTCGGCTGCGCCGGGAACTGGACCGATGAAACCCGCGCCGCTCATTACGACGACCTCTGCCAGATCGACGGCCGGGTCGTGCTGGCGGGCGAGCATGCGTCCTATCTGCCGGCCTGGCAGGAGGGCGCCATCCTGTCCGCGCTGAACGCGATCACGCGGCTGCATCAGCGGGTGCACGCGGCATGATTCGCGCGACCATCCTGTGCGCCGTCTTGGCCATGACCGGCTTGGCGATCGCCGCCGGGCCCGTGCTGGCCGACAGCAACCCTCCGCTCGATCTTGGCCAGAGCAATCGCATTCCCCAGCAAGGCGGCGAGGCGCTCTATACCCATGTCTGCCAGGCCTGCCACATGGCGGACGCCAAGGGCGCGATCGGCGCGGGTCGTTATCCAGCTTTGGCCGCCAATCCGAAGCTCAAGGCCTCGGGCTACCCGGTCGCGGTCATCGTTCATGGTCAGAACGGCATGTCGGCCCTGGGCGCCATGATGACCGACGCCCAGGTCGCCGACGTGGTGAACTACGTACGCACGCATTTCGGCAACCGGTACACCGACGCGGTTACCGCCGCGGACGTGGCAATGGCGCGAAAATAGTCAGCCGGACCGTTACGCCGCGCGCGGCCAGTTCTTTCGGCGCTCGATCTCGCGGTCGAGGCAATCGCCCTCCAGTACAGCATCCTCGACGCCCCGGATCAACTGGACCACGTCGAGGGCGCGGCCGCTGAAGCCGCTCAGCCGAACGCAGAAATCGAGCGCCGTCTCCATCGACGGAAAGGACTTCTCATATTCGATCGCGGTGGCGGGCGGGACCGCCTTGGCCTTGGTGTAATGAACGGTGAATGACATCTCGGTCATGGCGACCTGCCTCGCGCTCACGCGCCGGGGTTCCTGGACAGTGAGTGATAACTTGACCGTCAGACCGGCTACGCCCGATCCGGCGCTTCGGCTGGCTCCGCTCCGGGAGCTTCGGCGCTGGTCCGCGCGGCGATCTCGAACAGCTCGAGATAGATCCGGATGGCTTTGCGGCGCTCTACGGATGACTGCCGGTGCGAGGGCCAGTGGGGCCATCTGCAGGGCGCGGCCGCCTGCGACGGCGGACAATTGGGCTCGCTCGCAACATCCCGCGGCTTGGGCGGGACCATCCGGGCGGTATTGGGTATCGAAGGCATCGAAATATCCATGCTTACGCGGATGCCGCCTTATCTAGTTCCGCCTTCGGTAAAGTTTCGATGCCGGTTGCCGGACCCGGGTCATAAAATCGGCGCAAAATCGATACGGGCCATTTTCGGGCCCGGGCCGCATGTTCACTGCCGCGCGGTTGCGCTTCTCAGCCGCCGAACCTCTAAGAATTGCCAGATCAGCAGGATCGGCACGCCGACCGCCAGGTCGCGGGCGCGGCGCAGCAGCGACGCGGCCAGCCCGATCTCTGGCGGGATGCCGAACACCGCGCCGAGGCCGGCGTAGCCCGCCTCCTGCACGCCCGCATAGCCCGGCACAAAGAACGCGGCGGCCAGCATCGCATGCAAGAGCGCCTCGATTGCCAGCGCACCACTCAGGTCGATCTGGGCGCCCAGCAGCAGGAAGGCGATCCAGTCGCCGATGCCTTTGCCAAACCATCCGGCAAGGTGCAACGCGGTGCCCGCCGCCAGCCGGTCCGCATTGCCGTACATGCGCTTGAGCTCAGCCTCGGGGATAGGCTGTCCGTCCGCGCCATTGGCGAACCATTGGCCCAGGAGGCGCCGTCCGAAGCGGACGAACAACGTGGCCGCCTGATGCTGGTGACGCATGCCCAGTACGCCCACGACCAGCACCGCGGCCAGCCCGAGCAAGATCGGCGGCGTCATGCCCATGCCCCCGCGATGCGCCAGCAGGATGACAAGGCCGATTGCCAGAAACAGAACCTCCGCGACGAATTCCGCAGTCAGATCGACGACGGTCGAGATTGTTGCCACCGGCGGCGAGACGCCGTGCAACGCAATCGCGCGCGCGCCGAGCACGAATCCGCCCAGCTGCGAAAAGGGCAGGCAACTGGCTGCCGAATCGCGTACCATGCGTCCCCAGATAAGGACGGTCGTCCGGCCTTGGCCCGATGGCACGATCGCCCACCAGGCCACGCCCATGAGCGCGAACAGCAGGATTTGCCAGAAGCCATAGAACGCGAAACCGCAGCCACCGATCGCCAGGATGGCATCGGCGACGCGCACGAAGCCGAACCAGGCGACCAGCAGCGTGGCCATCACGATACCGAAGATCGCGCCGGCGATCGACAGGAGCTTAAGGTTTTTCAAGTGCTTTGTCGCCCTTCCGCGGAGCGGATCTGTCGATTGCGTGAAAATTCGCCTGCATCGAAGCAGGAAAGCTTAGAGTATAGCGTATCAACATCGGGCTTCTCGCGCCCCGGGCGGTCCGCTCGCCGGGCCAGGACTGCCCAGCCGATGAGCAGAATGATTTGAGTAGGGATGACATCGGATTGCCGCGCATGATCGCGGCGGGGAGGGCGCGGATGACTTCGTGCGCGCTGGTCCCGAGGTGACGGCGCTCGCGGATTTCGCGGCGTTGCTGGCCTGTGCCGGTCTGCTCCAATGCCTGCTTGGCTTGATTGCCGTTCGGCGCTTCACAGGGAACGGCAAGGCCGCACGAAGCCCAGCCCCGGCCCTGCTGCCGCCGGTCACGATCCTGCGGCCGCTCTGCGGCAACGAGCCGCTGCTCGAAGAAGCGCTGATCTCGTGCTTCAGCCAGAATTACCCTGCCTTCCAGATCGTCTTCGGCATCCAGGACCCCGCCGACCCCGCGCTCGAAGTGGTGGAACGGCTGCGTCAGCGCTTTCCGGCCTGCGATAGCACGGTGGTGGTGGATTCGACCATGCACGGGCCGAACCGCAAGGTCTCGAACCTCATCAATATGCTGCCTGCCGCGCGGCACGAAATCCTGGTGATCTCCGACAGTGACCTGCATGTGCCGGCCAACTACCTCGAACGGCTGGTGGCCGAGATGGTGAAGCCGGGCATGGGGCTGGTAACCGCGCTCTATACCGGCGTCCCGCCCGCCGCTAAGGGCTGGGCTGCCAAGATGGGTGCCACCCAGATCAGCCATCACTTCCTGCCGGGGGTTCTGCTGTCCCGTGCGATGGGGCGCCAGGATTGCCTGGGCAGCACCGCCATGTTCACCCGCAGCACACTGGAGCGGACAGGCGGCTTCCGCGCCCTCGTGGGCCTTTTGGCCGAAGACAATCTCCTGGGGCAGAAAGTGCGCGCGCTCGGCCTGTCGATCGGGCTCGCCGACATCGTACCGGCCGCGACCGTGCCGGAGCCGTCCTTCAGTCCCCTCTGGCATCACGAGATTCGTTGGACTCGCACCATCCGCGAGCTCGCCCCCGTATCGCTGTGCGGCTCGACGATGCAGTACCCGCTCTTCTGGTCGGCCGCCGCGATCGGGCTGGCCGGCGGCGCATCGTGGTCGGTCGCGCTCTTCCTCCTGAGCTGGGCCTTGCGCCGCGGCTGTGCTCACGGCATCGATCGGGCGCTCCGCCGTCGTGTGGGGCGACCCGCCTTTCCCACGCCGCTCTGGCTTTTGCCGCTCCGCGATATACTTTCCGTCATCGAGATCGGCGCGAGCTTCTGGGTCGACCAGGTGACATGGCGTGGGCACCGCATGGAGGCGAGTGCCGCCGCAGAGGTCACACTCACCCTGCCGCCCGAGCCCGAACGGCTGCTGCAAGAGAATTAATCGATGTCGACGATTGCTACTGATCCCGCCGGGGCAGGCGGGCGCGAGGGCGCGTTTCGGCCGTTCCGGATCGGCTCGGACCAGCATAAGACGCTTTTTTGTCGAACCCTGCTTGATACCCACAACCCGTACAAGCCCGCCGTCATCGACTGGCCCAGGCTTGACGGTGCGGCGCGCGGCCGGCTGGTGTCGCTGCCGATCTGGGATATCGCAGTGCAGACCGAAGGCAAGGCCGGCATTCGAGTTCAGAGCTACGGCGACCGCGTGACCGATCCGCTTCTCAAGGAAGCGATCGAAATGGATGCGTTCGAGGAAAAACGGCACAAGCGCGTGCTGGCCAACATGGTCGAAGCCTACGGCATCAAGCTCGCAGCCGAGCCGCCCTATCCGCCGCCGCGTTATCCGGAATGGGCCTTCATGGTCACCGGTTACGCCGAATGCATCGACAGCGTCTTCGCTTTCGGCCTGTTCGAGCTGGCCAAGCGCTCAGGCTTCTTTCCGCCCGAGCTCGTCGACACGTTCGAGCCGGTAATGGCCGAGGAGGCGCGGCACATCCTGTTCTTCGTCAACTGGGTCGCTTGGCACCGCCGCAACCTGCCGTGGTGGAGACGCCCATGGTTCATGGCGCGCTGTGCGGGCGTCTGGGCTTTCCTGATCTGGGAGCGGCTGGGGCTGGTACGCAGCGTCGGCGGGGCGGCGGACAACCACAATTTCATGGTGACCGGCAGCGCCGATCTTGGTATCGACGTCAAGCCGCGCGCGATCTTGGATGTCTGCCTGGCCGAGAATGACCGCCGGATGAGCCTTTATGATTCTCGGCTGCTCAGGCCGCGTATCGTCCCGGCCTTCATTCGGATGATCCGGCGACTGCTATAGCCGCCGACATCGCGGGCTTGACCCGCCTGGGCACCGTGGCCAGCAGGGTTGGGATGAAGCCCAGGCTGGCGACCAGCGTGCAGCCCAGGCTGATCAGCAGCAGCATCCCCATGCTGGCTGTCCCCGGATGCTCCGACAGTGCCAGGGATCCGAACGCGGTTCCGGTCGTCAAGGCCGAGAACAGGATCGCCCGCGCCGTCGCCGACCCCAGTACCCAGTTATGGCCAGCCCGCCAGTTCATCACGAAATAGACGTTGAAGGACACTCCGACGCCGAGCAGCAGCGGCAGCGCGATGATATTGGCGAAGTTCAGCGGTACGGGCGCCAGGACCATGATCAGCACCGTCAGCAGCGCCGACAGGAGGAGCGGCGCCAGCACCAGCGCCACGTCCAATGCGCGCCACAAGGTGGCGAACAGGATGGCGGCGATGGCAAGCAGCGCGGTGACTGCTGCCGACCGGAACGCCGCGATAATGGTATCGCTGGTTGCCTCGATGATCACCGCTGCGCCGCCGGCATTGGGCGCGATCGGTAGCACCTGATCGACGAATTGCCGCAGTCCGGCGCTGTCGCGGGTCTCAGGCTTCGGTATGACCTGGATGCGGGCCCGGCCGTCGGGCAAAACCCAGTCCC
The DNA here is from genome assembly GCA_964631425.1 of uncultured Rhodospirillales bacterium. GTDB lineage: Bacteria > Pseudomonadota > Alphaproteobacteria > BOG-932 > Roseiterribacteraceae > BOG-932. Next base: position 3,427 of record CAZVYC010000068.1, on the reverse strand, counting down.
GTGCGATCTCACGCGGAATGGACGCGAGGGAGGCGGGCTGGGCGTCCAGCGCTGTGCGGAGCTGGCCGAGCTCCTCCGGCAGGAACCGGATCAGCGCGCGATTGATGTTCATCAGCACTTGGTCGGGCGCGCTCGCGACCCGGCTCAAATCGCCCGCGATCGCGGCCAGAGGGTGCCCGGCCGGCAGCTTGGGAAGCGCCGGCGTGATCTTCTTCAGTGCCGCTGCCGCCGCCTCGCGGATCTGCGACGGCGGCGGCGGCGACTCCTGTGCTTCTGTATCGAGTGTCGGCCCGATCAGCGATTTGATGTCCGCGATCTCAGCCAGCTTGGCCGCCTGGTCGGTTGGAACAAAGCTGGCGATGGAGATGACGCTGGACACCAGCGACAGTGACGACAATTTCCCGGTCATCGGGGCGACGTCGGCGACGCTGGGCTCCAGTATGTCGATTGTGAACGGATTGGTCACCGGCGACGCGATCAGGTCGTACAACGTCCTCACGCCCTCGGTGTTCGGGTCTTTCGTGTGCAGCGGGTCCGAATCGAACGTCAGCTGGGGCGCAGCGATGAAGCCGAGCGCCGCGAGCACGCCGAAGAAGGCGAGGATCGGCCAGCGCCGTCCGCGGACGAACGCGTCGGCCCTGGCCCCCCATTGGAAGCCGATATTCGCCTTCTCGCCCGGCGGTTTGAACAGCGCGATGAAGGCCGGCAGGAAGATGAGGGTGCACAGGAAGGCGATGATCATGCCGACGCCGGCGATAAGCCCGAGTTCGGCAACACCGCGAAACCGCGTCGGCACGAAGGCCAGGAACCCGGCGGCCGTGCTCGCCGACGCCACCAGAATCTGCCGGCCCACGCGCCGCCCGGTCTCGATCAACGCTGCCCCCAGCTGGGTCTGGAACAGCCTCACCTCACGGTAGCGCACGCTGAACTGGATCGCGAAATCGACCGCGATGCCGACGAACAGGATGCCGAACCCGACCGACACCAGGTTCAGCGTGCCCACCGCAAGCGCCGCGAACAGAAGCGTGAGCGTCAGGCCGGTGCCCAAGGTCAACAGGATCGGCACGATCAGCCGCCAGCTTCGCACTGCCATGAACAGCCAGAGCGTGATCAGCACTACGCTGGCAATCAGCCCGAGCACCGCGCCCCGTGCGACCGTGGCGAACTCCTCATCGGCCAGCGCCACCGGCCCGGTGATCCGTACCCGCGCGTCGCCCGCCTTGACGAACTCCAGCGCTGCCGCGGCCTGACGGATTGCCGCGGTCGCCGCCGCGCCTGGCTCCAGCGCGCCGAACATGGGCCTGATCCGGAACAGCACAAACTTGTACTGCCCGCCCAAGTCGCCGAGCGTACCGCCCAGAAGCTTGATCCAGGATAGTGGCTCGGGTTTTCCCGCCAGGCTGTCATTCAAGGTCTGGTGGAACGCGGTGAGCGCCGGCAGGAAAGAATCCAGATCCGCCTGGCCTTGCTGCACCCCCTCGCCCACCAGTCCCAGCGATGCGAACACGCCCCGCGCGGTCGGGTCGGCGGCCAGCCCGCCGATGAAGGGCTGGGCCTGCACGATCATTGCCAGCGTGTCTTCCAATTGCTGCTGGCTCAGCAGCAGAAATCCCTCGCGCGCGAAAAAAGGCGAGGCGCCGGGCCGCCGGACCTCCACGAAATCGGCCTGATCGGGCGAGAGCGCGGCAGCAAGCCCCGCGGCCGTCGCGTCCGCCTCCTCAGGCAGCCTGGCATCAATGACCGCGACTATCAGGTCGGTGAATTGCGGGAAGTGACGATTGAACGCCAGCTGGTTTGCCCGCCACGGCAGGCTTTCGGGAAACATCAGGGCGGTATCGGTGCTGACGCCCAGCTTCTGACTCGCAACGAACACACTCAAGGCCGCCAGGACTGCCGCCGCCAGCGCCATCAAGGCGGCATTGCGTTGACTTCGGTCAACGACCCAGGCAAGCAGGCGTTTGGTCAGCATGCGGAACCTTGCAAGGGCGCGGCATTTGCGCCCGGATGGAAACGTCCGGATACGCGCGCGCCTTCGCCGGCTCTAGACAGTACGTCGATGATCTTCCCACCTTGCGAAACCACGGGCTGCTTTTCGCATCACGGATTGCTGGTGTTTATCCTGCTCCAGCCAGACAGATTGCCGCGATCCCTGAAGTGCGGCGCATCAATGACATACAGTGCCGTTCTTGGCCAGAATCGCGGCAGCGCTTGGCTCCATGTTGCGCTTCGTCCCATGTTGCGCCGCACCTCGGGGTCGTGTTACACGGGCGCCGTCGCCGCGCCGGAGCGATCCGGCCGGTGAATCTCCGTGCCTCGAAGCGCGTTCCGAAACGGACCTTAGTTGGCCCGCCGAACCGGGATTTCTGAAGAGTGGCTGGTACTGCAAACGCATCGCCGATCATTGCTGCGCGCTATGCCGGCGCGCTGTTCGAAATTGCCGATGAGCGGCATGTGCTCGACGAGATCGCGCGCGATCTCGAAACGTTGAAACGAGTGCTCGCCTCGGACGAGGATTTGCGCAAGGCGCTCCGCAACCCGCTATTCGAGAGCGCGCAGCAGGGCCGCGCCATCACCGAGATCGCCAAGGCATCAGGCGTCTCGCCGGTGATCCTGAATTTCCTCGGCGTGCTGGCGCGCAATCGCCGCCTCTTCGCGCTCGAAGCCGTCGCCGATGCCTTCCTGGCGGAGCTCGCCAAGCGCCGCGGCGAAATGACCGTGGACGTCACCTCCGCCCAGACGCTGACGCCGGACCAGTCAGCACGGCTCACGGAGAAACTGAATCAGACACTCGCTGCCAAGGTCAGGATCAACGCCAAGGTGGATCCCGGCCTTCTGGGCGGCCTCGTCGTCAAGATCGGCTCGATGCTGATCGACAGTTCTATCCGCACCAAGCTTGTCGGGCTGGAGCGGATCATGAAGGGAGCTTGAGCATTATGGATATCCGTCCGGCCGAAATCGCCGCCATCCTGAAGCAGCAGATCGAGAATTTCGGCACCGACGCCGCGGTCTCGGAAGTCGGCCAGGTTCTCTCGGTGGGTGACGGCGTCGCCCGCGTCTACGGCCTCGATAGCGTCGAAGCCGGCGAAATGGTCGAATTTCCCGGCGGCATCCGGGGCATGGCGCTCAACCTCGAGAGCGACAATGTCGGCGTCGTCATCTTCGGCGACGACAGCGGCATCAAGGAAGGCGACACGGTCAAGCGCACCAACGCCATCGTCGAGGTTCCGGTCGGCAAGGGCCTTTTGGGTCGCGTCGTCGACGCGCTGGGCAACCCGATCGACGGCAAGGGCCCGATCCAGGCGACGGAGCGCCGCCGCGTCGACGTCAAGGCGCCCGGCATCGTGCCGCGCCGTTCGGTGCACGAGCCGATGCAGACCGGCCTCAAGGCCATCGACTCCCTGGTTCCGATCGGTCGCGGCCAGCGCGA
>CAZVYC010000067.1:0-21650 GCA_964631425.1 uncultured Rhodospirillales bacterium | reverse complement strand
GATGCCAGGGTAGCGCGACGCGAAGACGAAATAGTCGAACGGCTTTTCTCTTTCGTGGGCGCGGTCGGCGAACATGCGCCGGATCGAGCGCTGGACATGGGAGATGTCCTGCATCAGCGCGTTCGTGAAGCTGCCGCGGCCCTGCTGGCGCATGTACATCCAGAAGGTCCGGCTCTCGGTGTCGAGCTCGACATCGAGATTCTCATAACGCATGGCTTCGACCTCGGCCTCTACAGGGATGAGACTCAGGTTGGTTTGCTCATGCTCCGGTGCGGCCTCGCCGGTCGCTATCTTGACCAGGGTGGGGGTACCAAATTTTTTCTGCAGGAAGGTCATCTCAGGGCTCCTCAGGTTGGTCTCGACGGATTGAGTTGTGATAGTTTCAGGGTGGGCAGGACATAACAATTCGGGGATCGATTGTACGCGAAGGCAAGAATTAGAAAGGCAAGACTACTTGGTTCGTCAGGAAGGATGCCAAACTATTGCGCGCCGGTCGAGACATCCCTAGTCGGCATCATTTCAGATATTAAAACTATATCTAAAATTTGAGACAAATCATGGGATCTCACAGAACGCGGCTGTTCGATCTATACCATATGATTAAAATTTTCGCATAGAGATTGAGAATGGCCCCCCCCGAGGTACCCACCTTGAGCGTGCCACGGGTTCTTCTGCCCTGGTCGAGGGGCGACGCCCCTGACGGTTATGCAGCCGGGTTGACCTCAATGGTGAGGTGGGACAACGCCCCGAACCGGGCCAGTCTTTCGCGATAGAAATCGACGCTGCGGCCACGATCGGTCACCACCGAGACGATGGCCGCGAGGTGCCCGGGACCCACGCGCCAGAGATGCAGGTCGACAAGCCGGTCGCCGTCGACCTCCAGTGCGTCGCACAGCGTCTGGCGCATGCGTCGATCGGGTGTCATGTCGAGCAGGACGGCGCCCGTGACCTTGATCAGGCCATAGGCCCAGCTTGCGATTACGACCGCGCCGATGCTGCCGGCCAGCGGGTCCATCCACATCCAGCCGAAGAAGCGCGCGGCCAACAGGCCGACAATGACCAGGACCGACACGGCGGCGTCAGCCAGCACATGAACGAAGGCCGCGCGGAGGTTGTTGTCGCGGTGCGCCGCAGCGGGCAGATGCGGATCATGATCGTGGTGATCATCATGATCATGGTCTTCATGATCGTCGCGATCATGTGCGCGGTGATGGCCATGACCGTGATGGTGGTCCTCGCCGCCGCTCAAAAGCCAGGCGCTGGCGATATTGACGGCGAGGCCGACCACCGCGATCGGGATTGCCTCGCGGAAATGGATCTCGACCGGATCGATGAAACGGGTGACGGCCTCGTAGCCGATCAGGAGCGCGATCATGGCGAGCACGATGGCGCTGGTGAATCCGGCGAGGTCGCCCAGTTTGCCCGTACCGAAGGCGAAGCGCGAATCCTCCGCATGTCGCCTGGCATAGCTGTAGGCCAGTGCGGCGAGGAGGAGCGCACCCGCATGGGTCGACATGTGCAGGCCGTCGGCGACCAGGGCCAGCGAGCCGAACAGGCTGCCGCCGACAATCTCTACCACCATCATGGTCCCGCAGAGTGCGATCACGGCCCAGGTCTTCGCCTCGTTGCGCGCGTGGCCCGCGCCGAGGAAGACGTGCGTGTGCTCGGTCTGGTCCAGTGGCGTATCCATGCCGCCGCTCCCCTCTCCGCCTCCCGCCGGTCAGAGATATTTCGTGATCTGGCTGAGGTCGGCCAACCGGTCGCGCGCCTCTCGCGGCAGCGGGCCGGTAACCGCCTCGAGGTGATGCTCGATATGGTCGGCGATCAGCACCATCTTGGCCTTCTCGAGAGCCTTGACCACCGCCTGCATCTGCTGGGCGATCAGGATTCCGTCGCGCCCGTCGGCGACCATCTGGACGATAGTGGCGAGGTGCCCCTGGGCCCGCTTCAGGCGATTGACCAGGTCAGGGTTGTCGGCGTGGCTCATGGAAAGGATCCTATCCCCCTGGAGGGGATGCAGCAAGAGGTAGGGCATGGCGAGCGTCCCTTATCTCGAACACTGGCGTCCTGAGCCACGGCTCGACGCGCCCCAGCTGGAAATTTCCAGGATCTGGACGCATATTGAAGGCAGTGCCCCATGATCAGGGCAGTTCGATAGTAAGGGGAACAGCAATGAAGTGGATTGCCTTTGTTGCTTGCCTTGCGCTCTGTGTCGGGGCGACCGCCTCCAAAGCCGAGGATGCAAAGTCCGCAATCGGTCCCCAGGCTGTAAACATAACCGGGACATGGGCGATCATTGCCATGACCAACGGCGGTTGGGCAACGGGCGTAGACAGTCATGGCCAAAGCCCTAAATCGTGCACGTTCCAACAGACCGGCGATCAGCTGAGCGGCACTTGCAAAACGGTGTTCGGCCAGGGCCCCCTAACCGGCTCGGTCAAGGGCCGAAAGATCGAATGGCGTTGGCTCTATAAAGCCGGGGGTGTCAGAGACGAGGGGAACTACGATTTCAAGGTCGCAGTGTTTGACGCCACTCTGCTCTCCGACAACCGCCTTGAAGGGGGTTTCCTCACGCACGGCACTTACGACAGATTCCATCCCAGTTTTGAGTATAAAACCTCGTTCCTCTATTGGCGTCCGAGATACTTCACGGCGGACAAGCAGGCTCAGGGATAAGTACCCAAATCCGCGTACACGAGCCCCCGGATCAGGACAGCATCCGTTAATGGCCATGTTTAGCCCGGTAGGCAATCATGGCAATCCGCGCAGGCGGCCCGGAGCTTGCGAAACTGCGCCCCAATCGCCGTCGGGTCGCCGCCTTGGACCAAGCTTCATGGCCTCGGCATCGAGATTTCGGCTCTTGGCAGCAAAATCGTCCCAGCCGGTCCAGATCTCCGGCTTCGCGTCGGTTGGCTTCCAGTCGCTGCCGGGTGGGAACAAGGCGGGGATGCGCCGGGCGGTCGCGGCGATCGCACCCGCATCCGGCCCGATTGCGGCAAGGTCGCGGTTGGCGGCCAGTCGGTCGGCGATCATCTTCATGGTCTCACCCATGCGCTGCATGCCGTCCATCCGGTCTTTGACGATGCCGGTGGCGCCCTCGTGGGCGCGAGCCGAACCGACCACAAGCAGCGCCGCGACCAGCGCCGTTACGGTTAGTCTTTTCATCACAGCACCTTGATCCGCAGGAAGATCATCGTGGACAGTGGGCTCGCCCCATAGGCGGCGTCGAGCGCACCGGGATAATGATAGGCTCTGACCAGACCGCCGACACCGAACGCCAGATGGTCGGCCAAGCGCCAATCGTGGATATAGCCGAGCGTGACCTTTTCGACCGTGAACACGCTGGCCTTGAATACAGGTGGTGCGGCCGGGATGTCGTCGAACAGCTCATCCTCGTCGACCCGCTCCAGCCGAGCGAACAGGGTGTGTGCGACGCCAATGGTGAATTCGCTTTCGAGCAGGAACCCGTCCAGCGTGTGGCCGGGCCGATCGTCCTTGCGGCCCCAGGCGAAGGTAGTGGCCCAGTTGTTGTCGCCGAGCGGCAGGTTGTAGGTTGCCGACGCCGCCGTCCGGTTTTCATTGACAGCCGGAGTCAGCTGTTCCGGGCTCTTCAGGTATCCCCAGCTCGCCTGGAGCGACCAGTCGGGCGCAGGGTTAAGGGTTAGTCGCGCCGAGACGCTGTCGAGCCGCGGCCCCTCGATATCATAGCGATGCTGGTCGGGCTCCCGGCCGTTGAAGGCAGAGGCTTCGAGCTTCCAGCCGCCATCGATGATGCCGGCGGTCAGAACACCGAAGGTGATGTGCGTGCTGTCGAGCCAATGGTGGGTGATTGGCGCCTCGGCAATATCCTCTCCCGATGCCCGGTGCATAAAGGCCGGCGGTCCCAGCGCCGGCTCGCCAGGCAGCCCGCCATAGAGGAAGGCAGAACTGTCGTCCGAGAGCTTGCGGCTGTAGGACGCCGACAGTTCCATGAACAGGTTGTGCGGGTGCTGCCGGTCGACCAGCGCCTCGCGGCCGTTATTGGTTTCGCCGGTTGCGAACAGTTCGGGATAGCCGTTCGCGCCCATCGTCGGCTCAAGCGACAGCATCGCCCTGAGGCCTAGCGTCCCCGTGTCACCGAGCGGGCGATCCGCCATCAGCATGCCCATGCTGGTGCTGAACGACTTCTCGCCGCCGCGCCGGCCGCCCTGGTCATCATAGATGGCGTCCAGATAGCCATGGGCCATCAGCATCCATGGGCCGGCGATGGACACCAACCCGGCGTGAGGCGTGGAATCCGGCTGCCAGCTGGTTCCCGACGCCTCGCGCGCCATGGTATAAGGGCCGAAGGCGCCGGTCATCGGCATAGTCATGTCGCCTGGCTCGTCAGCGGCCATGTCCATGCCCGCCGTGCCCGACATATCAGGTGTCGAGATCTTGGGAGGCGGCATCGCCATCGCGCCCATGTCGTGATCGGCCCCGGTTGACGTCTGTGCCCGGGCCGAGGAAACGCCTGCCGCAATCATGAGCGCGGTCAAGAAGCTGCCGACGGTGGACCGGATCGGTCGCACCACAATCGTCTGAAGATCGCCCATAGGCTCCTCATTGCAGAGAAATCGGTCGAGGAGATCGGCCGCGCGACAGGCTGGAGGGGGCCATTCCGGCGCGCGGGCAATCAGGATCGATCCCGCGTCCCTTCAGGGCCGCGGGAAGAATTCAGGCGATGGGTCTTGGGGGCTCGGGCTCGGCGGCCGGCAACCAGGCGACGCCGCCCTCCAGCCTTGCCGGTTGGAACACCGGCGAGGCTGGAGTGAGGAAGCGATCGAGCGGCTGGGTCAAGGCGGCGTCGGCTGCGCAATGGATCCGGCAGTCGACAGCGCCGGAGCCGGAGCAGGGGCAACCGGGACAGGAGCAGGGGAACCGGCCCGCCTCGGATGCCCTGAGGACGATCCGGTCGCGCGAAGCGCCGGTGTCCCTTTGTGCGGCATGGTGGTGACCCGGATGTGCGGCCGCCGTCCCGCTTCCGACGCCGAACGCCAGAAGCAGCACCAGCATCGGCAAGAACAGGCGGAGCCATGCGCGCATGGCTCAAGCCTAACCGAAAGCCCCTAGCGAAGGAATAGTAAGGCGGCAAACAGGAGATAGAGCGAGCTTGCCCATGCGAGCCGTACGGGCGTGATCCGGTCGGTGCGGAACATCATGTAAAGCACGAGGATGGCGGCGAGCGTTACGGCGCCAGCGAGCACCAGCGACGGCTCGAGCACCCAAGGCGTGAAGAGCAAGCCGAGGGCGCTCGGGACGGTCGCCTGGATCATCATGGCGCCACTGATGTTGGCAAGCGCCATGCGCTCCTTACCCTGCCTCACCCAGATAATGGCGTTCATCGTCTCCGGCATCTCGGTCGCGATCGGGCTCAGGAGCAGCGCGACCATCTGCGGCTCGAGGTCGAGCCAGGGACCGATGGCCTGGAGCTGGTCGACGAACACGCGCGAAGCGATGAAGATGACCCAGAGGGCCATGAAGGTCTGGAACGCCGCCCAGCCGAGCGACGGATAGGGCATCCGGTGCCGGATCTTGAGTGGCTCCAGCTCCTCCGGCTCCGCCGCGTCGCCCGGGCCGCGCAGCTCCTTCAGGACATAGGCGCCGTAGGCGGCAAGGAAGAGCAGGCCTAGCCAGCCCTTGCCGGGAAACGCGACGAGGCCGAGCCCGACCTTGAAGATGAAGATGCCGAGGAACCAGCCCTGGTCACGGCTGAGCCGCCGTGTGTCGACATCCAGCCGTCGCTTTGGGCGGATCCGAAGCCGGCGCGAGCCTATCAGCGTCAGCCCGACCACCGAGTAGGCCAGCGTGCTGAGCGCGAGCGGGCCGCCGAGCGCCGCGCCGACGCCGATGTCCTTCTGGCCCGTGTCGACGCCGAAGACGACGGCGACGAAGGTGACGACGCTCTCGGGCAGCGCGGTGCCGAAGGCCGCGAGGATGGTGCCGGTCGCGGTCTGCCCGAGCGAAAGCCGCTGCCCCACCCACTCTACGCCATTCACGAAATATTCGCAGGCGAGATAGATGACGATCGCGGAGCCGAGGAAAAGCAGGAGCGTCAGCGTCATCGGTTCATCCGGCCGGGCTGGGACTGCCGATGACATCGCCCTCCTGCCCGGCCCGGGTCCAGGGGGCGATGCCAAAGGTCTTGCCAAGCGCAGACGTCGTCCGCATTCCGCACGCGCCATGCCGGGATCGGCAAGCATGTTGGCGCGGGCCCTCTTCCACCGAGAGGCGGCTACTCCCCAATGACTCGCGTTCCATATCGCCGGACGGCGGCGCTGGCAAGCGATGCCGCGGGGCCGATGGCATGTTTTTACGGATTTACGAGTTTCGGTCCGATTTTGTCGAATTCGAACGACAATCGCCGCCGCGGCGTTGACGGTCGAGCGGGAGCACTTACTTCACAAGGGTTCTAATTTTCCAATTTCCCCCAAGGTGATCCCATGAAGCTCTATCCGACTGCAAACGACCTGAATTCGAATACCAAGACCGCGGCGGTCGAGTTGCTCAATGCCCGTCTGGCCGATGCGATCGACCTGGCGCTGTTGACCAAGCAGGCCCAATTTAACCTCAAGGGGCCGCATTTCATCGCCCTTAACTATATTATCTACGGATACCGCACCGAGATTTACACCAATGTCTAAACTATGGCCGAGCGCGTAGTGCAGCTGGGCGGAACGGCGCTCGGCACGACCCAGACGGTGTCGAAGGCGTCGACGCTCGCGCCTTATCCGACCAACATCTATAAGGCAGAAGATCATCTGGCGGCCCTGATCGAGCGTTATGCCAAGGCGGCCAACCTGGTCCGTGCCGCGATCGACGAGGCGGACGAGGCCGGCGACGCCGACACGGCGGACATCTTCACCGCCTATTCTCGTGCGCTCGACAAGTCGCTCTGGTTCCTGGAGGCGCACACCCAGGAATAAGCCGGCCGCTGTTCGCGCCGCCGAGCCATGAGTCGGGGTCCAGTCGGGCCCCCACTTTGGCCTGCGGCACCAGTAATAATCTCAGGGCGAACGCGGCTTTCTGCTTGCCGCGCGAAGCCACATTTCATCCGTGTGGGTGAGATTTTCAGAGTTCGGGCGCTGGCGGTCGCGACCGACGGCATTTTACTGCGAACTTCGAAATAAAGATTATGCAAAGCCCGAATTCCTGTTAGGCTTACCGGCAAAGCATAAGGCACTTCGGCTCGGGGCAAACCGGGGCGGAGGGATCGGGGGAAAATGAGGCAGGCAGCCATCGGGGAGCAGCCAAACGATCAATCGCGGCGGGTAAGGCTGCGCCGCAGCGAAAAGCATGAAGACGCCAGGCGGCGGCTGTTCGCAGCCGCGATCAAGGTCGTCGGCAAATACGGTTATGCGGGCGCATCGGTTGCGCGCATTACCGCCGAAGCCGAGGTGGCGCAAGGAACCTTCTACCTGCACTTTGAGAACCGGCAGGCATTGCTCGATCAGCTTTTGCCGGCGGTGCGGCAGGAAATAGCCCAGGCGGTGCGCGACCGAGGCGTGGCCGGATTATCGGAAGAAGAACGCGAGATTGAGCGTTGCCGCGCCTTTTTCGACGTACTGGCGGAAATGCCGGAGTTCTTTCGTATTCTCTATGAGGCGGAGACCTTCGCCCCGGAGGCCTATCGCAAGCATATCGGCGACATTGTCGAGAGCTATGCCGAACTCTTGCGGCGCGGCTTCCAGGCGGACGATCCCGATGCCTATACGGACCAGGAGCTGCACGCGATCGTGCATATCCTGCTGGGCGCCCGCGCCTATCTCGGGCGCGCCTATGCCAAATTCGGGACTGGCGAAACCGTGCCGGAATTTGTCCTGTCGGCCTACGCCAAGCTGATCCGGCGGGGCCTTTTTCCGAAACCGCTGCGCGCGGTGAGCTGAGCGCTGATCAGCGGGCTTCCTCGGAAAGCAAAAGCGGCGCTCCGAAAAGCGCCGCTTGAAAGGCAATACGAGAGCCAGTCTTACGACGTCGGGCCGCCCGAATAGACGATCTGGACCCGCCGGTTCTGCGGTTCCCTCACCCCATCGCCGGTCGGGACCAGCAGGTCGTGTTTGCCCTTGGCGACGATCTCGATCTCGCTGGACGAAATGCCCTCCTTCTCCAGCTCCGCCGCGACCGATTCGGCGCGACGGCGCGAGAGACGCATGTTGTAGGCATCCGAACCCACCGTATCGGTATGGCCGGTGCAGGTGATCTGAGTCACGTGCGTGGCCTCCGCGTTCTTGGCCGCCGTGTCGACGATCTGCGCTGCCTGCGGGGTCAGGTCAGACTTGTTGAAGTCGAAGAACACCATGTAGCTGTGCGCAACCGGCGCCGGCGCGGGCGCCACAGCGGGCGGCGGCGTGTATGGCGCGCTCACGGGGTGTTCGGGCTCCTCGGCCTTGAAGCGGTACTTGATTGAGAAGCCCCACATCCGGGGCGGGTTGTACACGAGCGAAGTGAAGCCCAGCACATAATAGAGCGGCAGCACCGCCTGGACGTGCGTCTCGTTCAGCGCGTTGGTCATGTAGAAGGCGAGATCGACCGGATACTGCAGGAAATCGGTCCAGTCGACCCGGACGTCGAGATTGTCGTAGGACGGCTGGATGGGATAGATGTCGCCGCCGACCGGGGAAGAGCTCGGCGCGACATATTGTTGGCCGTTGAAGTTATAGGTCAGCGACGGCTGGATGTCGCCCAGCGATTCATCGACCGGCAGATGGTAGCTGGCGGTGATGCCGTAGGTCCACTTGGGGTCGTAGAAGAAGGGCGGGGCCTGGGTGCCGAACGCCACCGGATACTTGTCGTAATGGCTCCAGAGGTAGGCGGCGTGCGGCGAGATCTCCACACCCTTGAACGGGATGATGGTGCCCTGCAGCTCAGCTCCTTCCAGCGTGGCAGCGGCCGCGTTGGCTTCGAGCGAGGCGGCATGCTTGTTGCCCTGCGCGTCGGTCACCTGGACCAGCTGCGTCACCTGGATGGATTTATAATCCGTGTGGAAGATGTCGAAGTCGGTATGGCCGTGGATCCCGAGCGGCAGGTCCCAGTCGGACTTCACGCCGAGCTCGACGTCTGTCACGTGCTCGGGTTTGATCTGCTGATAGGGCGGCGGAACCTGCGGGTTGATGCCGCCCGCGCGATAGGCGTTGCCGGAGCGGACATAGAAGAGCGTCGTCGGGGTGTACCGGTAATCGAGGCTGAGGTTCCAGCCATAGGAGCTGTAATGCGCGTCCGCAGAGGACTCGCAGTTCGTGTCGTAGGTGGCGATTTCGGCGCAGTTGTTCCCAGCCCCGTTCGCACCTCGGGTTACGGCGTCAACGCCGTTGGTTCCGACCTCGCTCAATGAGTAATAGTCCCAGGTATACCGATAGCCCGCCGTGAAACGCAGCCCCTCGACATAATCCCCGAGGTCATAGATGCCATGGGCGAATACCGCCTGGCTGCGGGTCGCCTCCCAGAAGTGATAGTAGGATGGGTTGCCGACCGCGGTTGATACGTCGCTGGTGTAGCCCAGCGGGTGGTCGAACTCGAGATAGCCGCCGAGTATCCAGGAGAGTTTGTTCTCGATGGCATTGCCCTGCAGCTGGAGTTCCTCAGTGTACTGCACCGAGTTGTCGTTCCAGCCAGTCTGGTTGCCGGGCCAGCCGATATTGAGGACGGGCAGGGGGTTCGAGACGTCGTCCGCGGTCGACAGCGACTTGAAGATACGGGCCGCAGCGATGTTCTTGATCGTCAAATTGTCGTTGACGTCCCACGTCGTGGTGTTGGTGAAGCCGTAGAAATAGTCCTTGCCGATGCCTTGCACCGACCGACCGGTGACGGCGCGGACGCCCAGCGCCTTCTGTTCGGCGAAGATTTGCGGGAGGGTTGGGAAGATGGAGAAGCTGCCAGCGGCAATCCCGGCCAGCGCGGTCTGCGTGGCAGTAGCTGGATTGAGCAGCCCTGTGTAGCCCGGTCCCGCAGCTAGCGTCAGCGGCAGGCTCAGCCCCGGCCCCAGCGGAATCGATGCCAGTGTGAAGTGGGCATTGAGATAGGTCGGGATCGTTGCGCCGGCGTTCGAATCCTGCCAATAGCCGTCATAGAGGAAGTAATTCTCCAGATCGTCGGTCGGGCGCAGGATGACGCCCGCGCGCCAGGAATAGTAATTGACGTTGTCGAGGTCCTGGCCGTTGGCGATGTTCGTCGTATAGCCGTCGCGCTGCTGCATCTGGCCGGCCACGCGGAGGAGCAGCTTGTCCTGGATGATCGGGATATTGATTGCGCCTTCAACCTGCTTGTTGTTGTAGTTGCCGAAGGTGACGAGGCCATAGCCTTCATACTCGTTGGTCGGCCGTTTGGGCTCCAGCAAGATCTGGCCGCCCACGGAATTCTTGCCGAAGAGCGTGCCCTGCGGCCCCTTGTCCACCTCGAGGTGGTCGAGATCGTAATAGAAGCCCTGCGCGGTGCCGTGGGTGATGCCACTGGTCGGGTTGTAGTCGGCGTTGCCCAGCGGGACGTCGGCGAAATAGATCTCCACGCCCGGCAAGCCACGCAGCCTAATCTGGCCGGAGTAGAAGCCATTGGCGTCGGAATTGTCCTGGGCGGTGAAGAGCGAGGGCACGTTCTTCGCCAGATCCGAGAGCTGCAGGACGCGCTGCTGCTCGAGGTCGACCTGGCTGAAGGCGGAGATCGCCAGAGGCACGGTCTCCACACGTTCCTCGTGGCGCCGCGCAGTGACGACGATTTCTTCAAGCCCGCCACCGGCGGTAGGCTGATCGGCCTGCGCGAGCACGGTCCGCGGGCTGGCGAGGCCGACAAAGGCGACCGATGCGCATAATGCATACGCCAAGCGTGAAGACATACAGCCCTCCCCTTTTGCGTAGCGCTACGTTGGGCGCCATTCCCAACGACCGATGATGCGCTTTGCGTGAACGCCTTGTGCGGCCGTTGTTGGCGCAAGTAAAAGGAGAAAGGGCGGGGTGCGTCAAGCCATATTGTGAATCTTCGTTCGTAAAGATAATCGAGGCGGCGCTTTTCGCAGAAAGCGCCGCCCGATTTTGCGAATCATGAATATTTCATGAATATTTCAGGTGGTAGGACCGCCGGAATAGACGATCTGCACCCGGCGGTTCTGCGGCTCGCGCACGCCGTCGCCGGTCGGAACCAGCAGGTCATGCTTGCCCTTGGCCACGATCTCGATTTCCGAGGACGGGATGCCCTGCTTCTCGAGTTCGGCCGCGACCGATTCCGCCCGGCGGCGGGACAGGCGCATGTTGTAGGCGTCCGAGCCCACCGTATCGGTGTGGCCGGTGACCGTCAGCTGGGTGACGTGCGCCGGGCCGGCATTCTTGGCGGCCTGATCGACGATCTGGACAGCCTGCGGGGTCAGGTCCGACCGGTTGAAATCGAAGAACACCATATAGCTGCTGGCGACCGCAGGCGCCGGAGCCACGGGCTGCGCCGGCGGCGGCGTGTAGGCAGCGCTCTCGGTCTGGGCCTCCTCGTTCGAACCGCCGAAACGGTACTTCGCCGAGAAGCCGAACATGCGCGGCGCGTCATAGGTATACGACGTGAAGCCCAAGGTGGTGTAGATCGTGTTGAGACCGGTGATGTGGGTATTGTCCGTGAGGTTGGTCACGAAGGCACCCAGATCGACCGGATATCCGAAGACGTTGGTCCAGTCGACGTTCAGGTCCCAGTTCTCATAAGACGGCAGGATATTCTGGATCTCGCCGGCGGTCACCGTGAAGTATTCGTGACCGGTCCAGGAATAGGCGAGCGTGAAGGCGATATCGCCCCACGATTCGTCCACCGGCAAATGATAGGTGCCGCTGATGCCGTACAGCCATTTGGGGTCATAGAAGAACGGCGGATTGGCGCTGGACGAGATCGCGCCGAACGCTGCCGGGTATTGATCATAATAGGCGTAGAGGTAAGAGGCGTGCGGGCTGATCTCCAGGCCGTTGAAGGGGATGAAGGTGGCCTCGAACTCGCCGCCTTGCAGTTCGGCCGATGCCGCGTTCAGGGTTTCGCTCGCTGCGTGCTGAGCGCCGGTCGAATCGGTGACCTCGACCAGCTGGGCGACCTGGATCGCCTTATAGCTGGTGTGGAAGCCGTCCAGGTTGGTGCGGGCATGGATACCCCACAGGTCCCAGTCGGACTTGATGCCGACTTCGACGTCGGTTACGTGCTCGGGCTTCAGATCCTGATACTGGGGCAGCACCTGGGGATTGACGTAGCCCGGCCGGTAGGCGTTGCCCGACCGGACATAGACGAGGGTGGACGGATCGACCTGGTAATCGAGGCTGAGGTTCCAGCCGAACGAGCTATAGTGCGCGTTGGCTCCGACGAAGCAGTTGTTGTCGTAGTTGACCGGCGCCGCGCAATTGGTCGGCGCGCCAGCGGCGTTGCGAACGACGCCGTCACCGCCGTTGGTGCCCCGTTCCTGCACCGAGATATAGTCCCAGGTGTAGCGATAACCCGCAGTGAAGCGCAGGCCCTCGACCCAATCGGACAGGTCGTAAATGCCGTGGGCGAAGAGCGCCTCGCTGCGGCTGGAATTGTGGAAGTGGTAGTATGATACGGTGCCCACTG
Source organism: uncultured Rhodospirillales bacterium (assembly GCA_964631425.1). Lineage (GTDB taxonomy): Bacteria > Pseudomonadota > Alphaproteobacteria > BOG-932 > Roseiterribacteraceae > BOG-932. The sequence goes on along the minus strand of CAZVYC010000067.1, from coordinate 9,074 downwards.
CGGCCGACGGCAGCAGCGTGTCGCCCAGTGGATGGTCGAATTCGAGATACCCGCCGGCGACCCACGAGAGCTTGTCGTTGATCGCCTTGCCCTGCAGCTGGAACTCCTCGGTGTACTGAACCGAGTTGTCGCCCCAACCTTGATTGTTAGTGCCCGTGGGAAAACCGATATTCAGGATCGGCAGGCCGGTATAGGTGAAATCGTCGGATGCGAGCTGCTTGAAAATGCGCGCAGCGGCGATGTTCTTGACCGTCAGCTCGTCGCTAACGTCCCACGTGGCGGTATCGGTGAGGCCGTAGAAATAATCCTTGCCGATTGTGTTGACGGACGAGCCGACGACCTCGCGCGGGCCGAGGCTCTGCTGTTGGGCGAAAATCTGTTGGAGATTGGGGTAAAAGGAAACACTCCCGGCCGTTCTGGCAGCCAGCGCCGTGGGGACGAAAGTCGAAGGGCTGAACAAGCCCGACAGACCTGGCCCGGCGCCAATCGTCACTGGATCGTTATAGATGCCGAAAGCCTGCAGCGCCCCCGTGAACGCCGGGCTGTTCACCGCACGTGCGATCGAGGCGAGCGTAGTTCCACCGGGAGAGAACTTCGGGTTGATGAACTTGACGACTTCGCCCGAACCGTTCGAGTCCTGCCAGTATCCGTCATACAGCAGGTTGTTCTCGATATCGTCGGTCGGCCGCGCCGTTACGCTGACACGCCAGGAATAGTAGTTGATATTGTCGAGATCCTTCCCGGTCGAAAGATCCTTGGTATAGCCATCGCGCTCTTGCGTCTGGCCCGCGATGCGGAGGAGCAGCTTATCCTGGATGACCGGGATGTTGATTGCGCCTTCGACCTGCTTGTCGTTGTAGTTGCCGAACGTGACCTTGCCGTAGCCTTCGAAGTTGTTGGTCGGCTTCTTGGGCTCGATCGAGAACAGTCCGCCGATCGAGTTCTTGCCGAACAGCGTACCCTGCGGCCCTTTCAGCACCTCGACATTGTCGAGGTCATAATAAAGGCCGGCGGAAAGGCCGTGCGTCAGGCCGGTGGTGGGGTTGTAGTCGACGTCGCCCAGCGGCACGTCGTCGAAATAGACGATGCTGCCGGGCAAGCCGCGCAGGCGGACGAAGCCGGAATAAAGCGCGTTCGGGTCGGACTGGCTTGCGGTCATCGACAGCGACGGCACCTCGCGCGCCAGGTCCTTTACCTGGTTGATATCTTTCTTCTCGAGGTCGGACTGGGAGAACGCGGTGATCGCGATCGGCACGGACTGTACGCGCTCTTCCTTGCGCCGGGCGGTGACGACGATTTCTTCCATGCCGCTGTCGGCGACAGTTCCTGCCTGATTGGCCTGCGCCAAAGCGGTGCGTGGGCCGGCAAGGCTGATCGCGGCAACGGATGCGCACAGCGTAAGCGCCAGACGTGATGACATGCTTCCTCCCCAATTAACTTCGCTTCATGAAAGCGCGCACAGACCCGCCGATATTTTGTATATCGGGGAAACAATTCCTTCTAATTTGACAGAAAGCCGGCTCGCGTCAAGAAAAAATGAGCGGCGAATCAGAATTCAAATTCGCAAACAAAAAACGGCGCTCCCGAAGGAACGCCGTTTGCGTTTGCTGCCGTTAGGATTTTTACGATGTTGCGCCGCCGGAATAGATGATCTGGACCCGTCGGTTCTGCGGCTCGCGGACTCCGTCGCCGGTTGGCACGAGGAGGTCGTGTTTACCCTTCGCCACGATCTCGATCTCGCTGGGGGGGACTCCCTGCTTCTCCAGTTCGGCCGCAACCGACTCCGCACGGCGCCGGGAGAGACGCATGTTATAGGCGTCCGAGCCCACCGTGTCGGTGTGGCCGGTGACCGTCAGCTGGGTCACCTTGGCCGCATCGGCATTCTTGGCCGCCTGATCGACGATCGAGGCCGCCTGCGGGGTCAGGTCCGACCTGTTGAAATCGAAGAAGACCATGTAGCTATGCGCGACAGCCGGTGCCGGAGCGACCGGCTGCGGCGCAGGCGGCGCATAGGCGGCCGGCTCCGTCTCCGGCGCGCTCGGACCACCGAAGCGGTACTTCACCGAGAAGCCAAACATCCGCGGCTCGTTATAGACGAGCGAGGTGAAGCCCAGCTGGCTATAGATCGGGAAGGCGCCGACCACATGCGTCGTGTCGAGCGCATTGGTCATGAAGAAGCCAAGATCGACCGGGTAGGACAGGAAGTTGGTCCAGTCGACGCGGATATCGACCTGATCGTAGGACGGCTGGATCGGATAGATTTCGCCCAGCTGTACGGACACATACTGATGTCCATACCACGAGTAGGTCGCCGACACCGCCACATCCCCGAGCGACTCGTCGAGCGGCAGGTGATACGTGCCGGTCACCGCGTATTGCAGCTTCGGCATGTAGAGGAAGGGCGGGTCGTTTGACACCGCGCCGGCGCTGGCCGGATACTTCCCGTACTCGGTATAGATGTACGAGGCGTGCGGCGCGATATCGACGCCAGGGACCGGTGTGAATGTCGCCTCCAGCTCGGCGCCTTCGATTTGCGCGGCGGCTGCATTGAACAGCAATGAGGCGACCCGCGATGTCCCGTCGGGGTTCTGCACCTGGGTCAGGCGCGTGGTCTGAATGTCTTTATAGTCGGTATGGAAGACGTCGGCGTTGCTCCGGCCCTGGACCCCGAACAGCTCCCAGTCGCTCTTCACGCCGATTTCGACGTCGGTAACATGCTCAGGCTGGAATTTGGCGTTGGCGGCCGGGACATTGAGGTTGAACCCACCCGGGCGATAAGCGTTGCCCGATCGGACATAGATCAGGGTCTTGGAGTCCAGCTGCTCGTCGAGGCCGATGTTCCACCCGAACGAGCTGAAGGCACCGCCGGCCGAAATGTGGCAATTATTGTCGACACCCGACTGGACGCCGCAATTCTGCGGCACGCCGGCTGCGTTGCGCATGATGCTGTCCGCGCCCGTCGTCGCACGTTCCTCGTCAGTGATATGATCCCAGGTGTAGCGATACCCGGCGGTGAACTTCAGGCCCTGGACATAGTCCGACAGGTCATAGATGCCGTGGGCAAAGACCGCCTGGCTGCGCGCCGTCTCATGAAAATGGTAGTAGCTGGTCGTGCCGACGGCGGTCGATCCGAGCAGCGTGTCGCCCAGTGGATGATCGAATTCGAGATAGCCGCCCACGACCCAGGAGAGCTTGTCGTCGATCGCCTTGCCCTGGAGCTGCATCTCTTCGGTGTACTGGACCGAGTTGTCGCCCCAGATCTGGTTGTTGCCGGGCACGCCGATATTGAGCACGGGCAGGTCGCCGGCGCCGAAATCGTCCGTTGTCGAAAGCTGCTTGAATATTCTGGCTGCGGCGATGTTCTTCAAGGTCAGCGAATCAGTGATATCCCAGGTCGCCGTATCGGTGAAGCCGTAGAAGTAATCCTTGCCGATGCCCTGGACCGAATGGCCCAGTTCCGTGCGGACTCCGAGCTGCTGCTGCTGCGCGACGAGGGCGCCGATGTTCGGGAATACGGAGAATGCGCCCGCCGACAAGCCCGCAAGATAGGTCGGAATGGGGTTCGCCCCCAACAATCCGGCATAGCTCGGGCCTTTGCCCAGGGTGAGCGGCAGACCGATTCCGAACGGATTGGCGGCCAATACGTAGCCAGGATTGGCATAGCGCAGGATAGTCGACGAGCCGTTCGAGTCTTGCCAATAGCCGTCATAGATGAGGTCGTTTTCGATATCATCGGTCGGCCTGGCGGTTAAGCTGACGCGCCAGGAATAGTAGTTGCGGTTGTCGTAATCCTTGCCGGTATAATAATCCTTCGTATAGCCATCGCGCTGTTGGGTCTGGCCGGCGATGCGGAGGAGAAGTTTGTCCTGGATGATTGGAATGTTGACCGCGCCCTCGAACTCCTTGTCATTGTAGTTGCCGAAGGTCATCTGGCCGTAGCCCTCGAAGTTGTTCGTCGGCTTCTTCGGCTGGATCGAGATCAGGCCGCCGATCGAGTTCTTCCCGAACAACGTGCCCTGTGGCCCCTTCAGGACTTCAAGGTTGTCGAGGTCGTAATAGAAGCCGGTCGCCAAGCCATGGGTCAGGCCGGTCGTCGTGTCATAGTCGACACTGCCCAGCGGCACGTCGGCGAAATAGATGACAGAGCCGGGCAGGCCGCGCAGCCGCGTCTGGCTGGAATAGGGCGCGTTCGAATCCGACTGGCTGTTGCTGACCGCAAGCGACGGCACGGTGCGACCGAGATCGCGCACTTCCTGGATGTGCTTTTCCTCGAGATCGGTCTGGCTGAAGGCAGTGATGGCGAGCGGGACCGACTGCACGCGTTCTTCCTTCCGGCGCGCGGTCACGACGATTTCTTCCATTCCGCTGCCGGCCTGAGCCGTATCCTGATCGGATTGCGCAACCGCACGGCCGGGGCCGACCAGCGCAAAAACAGCCGCAGTGCCGCATAGCACCAGCTTCAACTTCGACGACATCGGATCTCCCTTCCCAGGAAAAAAGCAGCGGGCCGTTGCGGCCAGCTCACATAAATTCTCGGACGCGATGGAACTTGGTCCTACCAGGACCGACGGCGCGTCTTCCGCCTCGAATGCGGTGCTTTAGCTCAAACGGGGTACGCGTCAATGAAAAATGAATGGTGGGTCAGGATTCATCTTCCGGTGGTGCAAAGCTGCAACAGCTGAGTGAGGCTCAGCCACCGACCTCTATTGGGCGACGATGGCGGTACGCAGCGCCAGCGGGTTGGCGATGAGGCGCAGCGGCTCGTAGCTCGACCCGACGCCGCGGATGATCACGGTGCCGTAATTGAACAGGCGGCCGGAGATGGTCTGGACAACATCGACCGTCTCGACCTTGTTCATGTTCATTTCCATGGTGCGCCGGCGCAGGAACCCCTCCTTGAACAGGATGCGCCGATCGGTCACCACGATCTCAGTTGTCGCGCGCCGCGCCGCGGCTGACAGGAGCGAAAACAGACTGACGACCAGGGCGATGACGGCGACCGCGATCGCGATGGGCGCTCCATAGCCCGAGCCATCCCCGGCCGTGTCCGTCTCATGGAAATGCAGCGCCGCCGCGCCGGCCGCGATCGCGATCAGCAGCCACAGCCAGCCCTTGAGGAAGATTGCCCAGTGCAATCGTCCGATGGCGCGGACCTGCTCTTCGGGCAGCAACACTTTCTTATAATAGGCCATGCTCAACTCATCCTGCCCGAACGTCGTGACGGCTGTTTATAGTCGGCAGGCTGCCGCCTGCCCAGCCGCCGCGACGAGCCTAGATATTGTGCCCACGCGCGAGTCGGGCGCGTAACGTTCCTGGAACGCGTACCATATCTTGCGCAATTCGCTGGAAGGCCTTCTGGGTTCCACCGAGCGATGCGCCCCGATTCCACAGTCTTGGAACGTGCTGCATACCACATCTTGATCGGCCAGGCCGAGTCGGACCGGGAATGTTCATGGATTCGGTCAACATCTTGTTTTCCCGTGGCAAATCGTCCTCGCAGCTCGAGGCGAACGGCGCGCCATGCACCACCGGTAGGCCGGAGGGCCGAGTCGGGCCTGGAACGTTCCGGGATTCGGACAAGATGTTGAATCGGGCAAATCGGGGGCATCGACCATCGAATGAACAGCGGCCTGGTCCCCAAATTCATCCAACAGATCCGGCTCTTGCCAGCGCTGGCGAAACACATGATGTATGCGTCATGATCCCGTTCTCGGTCCTGGACACCTCGCCGGTCACGCTCGGCAGCGATCCTTCGGCGGCCTTCCGCAACACCCTCGATCTCGCCCGGCACGCGGAGGCTTGGGGCTTCACCCGGTATTGGCTGGCCGAGCATCACAACATGCCTGGAATCGCCAGCGCTGCGACCGCCGTCCTGATCGGCCATGTCGCTGGCGGGACTTCGACCATCCGCGTGGGCTCGGGCGGCGTCATGCTGCCCAATCACGCGCCGCTGGTGATCGCTGAGCAGTTCGGGACACTGGCCTCGCTCTATCCCGGCCGCATCGACCTGGGGCTGGGCCGTGCGCCCGGCACGGACATGCGTACCGCGCAGGCGCTCCGCCGCAACCTGGGCGGCGGGGACAATTTTCCGCAGGATGTGCTGGAGCTGCAGTCCTACTTTCGGCCGCCGCTCGAGGGGCAAGCGGTTCGCGCCGTGCCGGGCGCCGGCCTGGACGTGCCGATCTGGCTTCTGGGCTCCAGCCTGTTCAGCGCGCAGCTGGCCGCGGCGCTTGGGTTACCCTTCGCCTTCGCCACGCATTTCGCGCCTGATGCGATGAGCGAGGCGCTCTATCTCTACCGCAGCCGCTTCCGACCGTCGGCGCAGCTCGAACGGCCTTACGCAATGCTGGGGGTCAATATCTGCGCGGCCGAAACCGACGAAGAGGCGGCGCGGCTGTTTACCTCGCTGCAGCAGCAATGGACCCTGCTGCGCCGGGGCAGCCCCGCCCCCTTGCCGCCGCCGGTCGACAGCATGGACGGGCGCTGGACCGAGAGCGAGAGGATCGGGCTTGCGCATGCGCTCTCGCGCGCGATCGTGGGTTCGCCCGAAACGGTGCGACGTGCGCTGGCGGCCTTCATCGCCGAGACCGGCGCCGACGAGATCATGATGACCAGCCAGATCTATGATCACGGTGCACGGCTGCGCTCCTATGAGATCGTCGCCGGAATCCGCGACGCTATGGCCGCCGCGGACTCGCAGCCCGAGGCGCTGGCGCCCGTCTGACAAGATCGGGCTTCCCGTCTGCCCGCGGTTCGCCTACAGGTTGGTCATCAACCTGGGGAGAAACCGGACATGCCATCCGAAGCGACCATGAAAGCGGCGCTGCAAGCCTATCTCGATCATTTCAATGCCGGCGACGCGGACGCGCTGACCGGGCTGTTCGCCGATGATGCGATCGTCGAGGATCCGCTCGGCACGCCTCCCCATGCGGGGAAGGCGGCGATTCACGCCTTCTATGTCGACGCCATGAAGAACGGCGCCAAGCTGGTTCTCTCGGCGCCGATCCGCGGCTCGCACACCAACGCGGCGGCGATGGCGTTCGAGGCACGCGTCGGATCGCTGACGGTCCGCATCATCGACGTGATGACCTTCGACGAGGCGGGCAAATTCACCAGCATGAAGGCCTATTTCGGGCCCAGCGATTTCGTCCAGGGCTGACCAGGCCTGGGACAATGTGGTGGTTGTGCCGCGACCTGCCGAACTGTAATCTCGTTCCAACGTTGATCGTCAAATAACAGTCATGGGAGAGCGTTTCATGAGGACAGTTATCGCCGCCGCAGTCGCGGCTGTTTCGATCTCGGGTGCAGCGCTGGCCGACGATGTCGCCGGTGCGTGGAAGGTGACCGGGGACGTCGTGGGCAACGCGGTCAACACGGTCTGCACCTTCGCCGGCGCGGGCGATAAGACGACCGCCTCCTGCACGGAAAACGGCGCCGCCGGCAAGCCGACGCCGGTGACGATCTCCGGCAAGGATGTGAGCTGGGATTGGGAAACCAGCCAGGCCGTGCTGACCTTCAAGGGCAAGCTCGATTCCGACAAGGCGATGAAGGGCGACATCGAAGTCAGCGGCGTCACCGGCAACTTCACAGCGGCCAAGCAGTAGGCAGTGAAACTGCCTCCCCCTCGAGGCAGGGGCAATTGCATATGGGCGAAATTGCGGCCTGAGAAGAGTTGAACCGCAAAGACGCAAAGGCGCCAAGTAAGAAATTTATTGTTTTCCTTGGCGCCTTTGCGTCTTTGCGGTTCACTTTCTTTCGTCGTGCAACTCGTATGCGATTGCCCTAGCCCTTAAGGGGGGAGACCTTTTACTTCTGATCGAATCCTATATAGCCCATTTCACCCGTGCAGGTCCCTGGCGCCCTTGGCCATGAAGGCCACGGCCTGCTCGCGGGGCAAGCCTGAAAGCGCGCGTGCACCTTCCTCCTTGCCGCCGACGTGGTAGAGAGGACCCTGCGCCAGATGCGCCAGCCCCTCCTTGGCCACGGCGTCGGGCTCGTCGGGCACGAACTCCGGATTGTCCATCGCCAACCCCAGCCGCTCCATCGCCGGCGTGCGGGTGAGGCCGAGGATCAGGCCCAGCACATGAACGTTATGGGGCTTGAGTTCCCACCACAGGCCCTCGGCCAGCATGCGGCTGTAGGCCTTGCCGGCGGAATAGACCACCTCGTCCGGCGCGCCGGCATAGCCGGCCATCGAACCGATCAGGATGATGCCGCCCCGTCCGCGTGCGCGCATCGGTCCGCCGAAATGGTGCGCCAACATGGTCGGCGCGGCTACACCCAGCCGGACCATGCGCATCGCATCGTCCAGAGAGCCGTCAAGGAATTCGCCGAAGCCCGAGACTGAGCCCGCATTGTAGATGAGAAGGCCGATCTCGGCGTCGCCGACCACGGCCTGGACGCGGTCCAGCATGTCAGGCGCCGTCAGGTCCTGAGCCAAAGTGCGGACCGAGACTGAGAAGCTGCCTCGGATTTCCGCGGTCAGCGCGGCCAGTGGCGCGAGCTTGCGCGCGACCAGGACGAGGTTGACGCCCTCGGCGGCGAGTCTCCTGGCAAAGCTGGCACCCACCCCCTCGGACCCGCCGGCAATCAGCGCCCAAGGGCCATATTGATCTGCGAACATGCCTGCGCCTCCCCGATCGATTGTTGTTCCCCTCCCCCTTCTATGCCTTCGCGCGAATTTTGCCGAGACCGCAATTCCACACCCGAATGGGCGCGCCCGGCAACCGGCTTTGCGCTAGGTTCCGCCGCATCGAACCGGGGGACAGGGATGCGCCGTCTTGCGATCTGGCTGGGATTCGCGTTTGCAGTTCTGGCCGTCCGGGTGGAGGCCGGTTGCGCGGTCGAGGCATTGGGCGAGACGCCAGTTCGCATCAGCGGTGGTGGCCTCTTTGAAATCGAAGCCGCGATCAGGTCGCAACCGTTCAATTTCATCATCGATACCGGAGCGGCCACGACTATGCTCGATCAGGCCATCGTCGATCAGCTCAACCTGCCGCTCGACATCGGCCTGGGACATCAGGCGGTCGGCGCCAACGGCGGTCGCGTCGCCATCGGCCGAACACGGATCGCGG
>CAZVYC010000066.1:0-21676 GCA_964631425.1 uncultured Rhodospirillales bacterium | reverse complement strand
GTGGCTGAAGACCACGAACAAAATTCCGTGGCGGCGGCCGATCGCGTCGCTGAATTACCTGCTGACCTCGCATGTGTGGCGGCAGGACCATAACGGGTTCTCGCACCAGGACCCCGGCTTCATCGACCATGTGGCCAACAAGAAGGCCGACATCGTGCGCATCTACCTGCCGCCGGACGCCAACTGCCTGCTGTCGGTGGCGGACCATTGCCTGAGGTCGCGCAACTACATCAACGTGATCGTTGCCGGGAAGCAGCCGGAATGGCAATGGCTGGACATGGAGGCGGCGATCACGCATTGCGCCGCCGGGGCCAGCGTATGGAAATGGGCCAGCAATGACGACGGCCACCCGGACGTGGTGATGGCTTCGGCGGGAGACGTTCCGACCTTGGAAAGCCTGGCCGCGGTCAGCCTGCTGCGCCACGACTATCCGGACATGCGCATCCAGGTGGTGAACGTGGTGGACCTGATGACGCTCCAGCCGGCGAGGGACCATCCGCATGGCATGCAGGATCTCGATTTCGATCAGCTGTTCCCGCCAGGCGTGCCAGTGATCTTCGCCTATCACGGCTATCCGACGCTGATCCACAAGCTGACCTATGACCGCGGCAATCACTACAATTTCCACGTGCATGGTTATCGCGAGGAAGGAACCACTACGACGCCGTTCGACATGGTGGTGCTGAACCAGCTTGACCGGTTCAACCTTGAGCTGTCGGCGGTGCGCGCGGTTCCGCGCTTCGCCGACAAGGTGGAAGCAGCGACCGAGGCCTACTGGACGCATATGCAGCGCCACAAGCTCTATATCAGCGAGCATGGCAAGGACATGCCGGAGGTCGCGGACTGGCGCTGGCAGGGGTGACCCATGAACGGCCGGGTCATCCTGTCCCTGAATGCAGGGTCGTCATCGCTGAAGCTGGGGCTATACAGGGTCGGCGGTGGCGTGGCCGAAATCCTGGTCACTGGCGAGATCGAAGCGATCGGGACGGACGCAGCGGCGGTGAGCATCACCGACGCAAAGGGTGCGGAGCGGCTGCGGGAACAGGCGGTGCTGGCCGATCCGTGCGCGGCCGCGCGGCACATACTCGACCGGCTCGACAGCGCGGGCTTTCCGAGGCCGGATGCGATCGGCCACCGGGTGGTCCATGGCGGGCCGGACCGGCTGACGCACGCGCGGATCGACGAAACGGTGCTGGGCGAGCTCGCCCGCGCCCGTGCCTTCGCGCCGTTGCACGTACCGGTTGCCCTGTCGTTGATCGAATTCGCACGGGCGCGCTTTCCCGGACTGGAGCAGGTCGCCTGCCTGGACACGGCGTTCCATGCCGGAATGCCGGAGGTGGCGCGGCGGCTGCCGCTGCCGCGGGCGCTCTATGACGAGGGGGTGCACCGGTACGGGTTCCACGGCCTGTCGTGCGAGTCGATCGTGCGCCAGCTGGGGGCGGACCTCCCGGCGCGGCTGGTGGTCGCGCATCTGGGCAGCGGCTGCAGCGTGACGGCGGTGGCCAAGGGACGCTCGATCGACACCTCGATGGGGCTGACGCCGACCGGCGGGATCGTGATGGCGACGCGGTCCGGGGACCTCGATCCCGGCGTGCTGCTTTACCTGCTGCGTGAGAAGCACCCGAACGACCAGACGCTTGAGGAGATGCTCGACTGGCAATCCGGCATGAAGGGCATTGCCGGGACGAGCGGCGACATGCGGCGGCTCAGGGAAGCGGCAGAATCAGGCAACGGGCCGGCAGCGCTCGCGATCGAGATGTTTTGCTATTCGGTCCGCAAGACTGTCGCCGCGATGGCGGCGGCGCTAGGCGGGATCGACCTGCTGGTCTTCACTGGGGGCATCGGCGAGCACGATCAGGCGACCCGCCGGCGCATCTGCGAGGCTCTTGCCTGGATGGGCGTGCCGGCGGAAGCAGAGGAAGGATCAGCGAGAACTTGCAAAGTCGCGGTCCGGCGTGCGGACGAAGACCGGCAGATCGCGCTGCATACGGCAGGGATTCTGTTCGGATGACCAGCGCAATCCGTCAGGGGCAGCCGGCCTTGGCCGGGCCGTTGGGTTCGCAGTTCGGGTTTGTGTGGCTTACCGTGCCCTGAGCCAGCAGCTTCGCATTCTGTAGCAGGACGTGCGCATGCTGGTTCTCGACGCCAGCGAAGGATTTCAGCTGGCTGTTGGTACCGTTCTTGGCTTCCTCCCCATAAAGATCGGCGAGCGCCTGCTGGTCCCTGGACTGCAGCTGGCCGTAAAGGCCGTCGAATACAGTTCCGCGCGCCGCCCTCAGCTGGTCGGCCTCGGCCTTGGCCATGGAGTCTTCGTTGGCCAGCGGAATTCCGAGCGAGCCGGCGAGCTTCTTGAGGGGCGCCAGCGTGTTCTCGCCGGTGTTGACGGTCTGCTCGGCATACATCTTCACTTTGGGACTCTGCGAGATGCCGAGTGCAAGGCGCCCGGACTGAATTTCCGTCGTGGCATATCGGGCGGCCTGCTGGATGAAGGCGCGATCACGGTCGGAGACGGATGTGCTGTTGCCGGATCGATCGATGATGCCCTTGCCGGCCTTGGTCTCGCCGGTCGCAGCCGGATTATTCGCCTCAGCCGCGCCGGTCTGACCAGAAGGGGTGTTGGGCGTGCCGCCGGTCGGCGAGCGGATGTCAGACTGGGCGAACGCCTCTGTCGCCTGAAAGCAGATCGCGGCCGCGAGGGTCGCGCGGAACAGGAATTTTCCTGTCATGGCTATGCTCCTCATGCTGGAACTGACGGGCACCACAGGGCGTTCAATGCCCCGGCTTCGATCGCGGCCGCGAACGCTTGAGCTCGTCGTTGCGGGATATCGCAGTGGCACCTATGCTGCCTTCCAGGTTGCGCGCAACCGGGTGGCCCGAAGTGGCCCCACCCTGGCGGTGATATTCCTGGAATTTGCGTTCAAGCTCTTCGCCGGCGTCTTCGGACGGCGACTTCTCCGGCGGTTCCGATCGCGTTTTGGCCATCGACTTTCCCCTGGGGTTACAGGGAATCCAAGCCCGACTTCACCGTATTTGTTCCTGGCCGTGCGGGCCTCCACCCCATCCGGGAACAGAGGACTGCGAGGGAGTTTCGAGCTGGAACGCGCTTCGGCCATGCTCTGTTCTTATCAACAGATGCGATATGCCGAATGCGGCCCTCATGTTTCATGGAGACGGACTATGAAAATAACCCGCTTGCTTTGCGGCTGGATGGCGGCTGCCTCGCTGACGACTGCGCCCGCCGTTCTGGCAAGCCCGCAAACCACCGCCGCTTACAACAGCGACAATGAGCCGTTGGCCGCTGCGGTTGCAGCGATCGAGCAGAAGACCGGCGGCCGGGTAGCTGAGATTCGCTATCACGACAGGAACGGCCGGGGCGTCTATGACGCCGAAGTCATCGTCGGTAATGCATTGAGCCAATCGCGGGTCGACGCGCGAACCGGGAAGGTCATCGCATTCGAGCGGCACGAGACTCCGGCCTGGATGCTGGATTGGGAGAGCCGGGCAGATATCAAGAGCTTAGCCAAGGCGACCGTACCGCTGCCTCAGGCGATTTTGACGGCGGAGAAGGCCAGCAACGGTGCGGTTGCAACGGATGCCGGGCTGGCGAAGCCGCTGACGGCCGGCAACAGCGTCCTGGCGTATAACGTGGAGGTCGTACGCGATGGGTCTCCCAGGCGGATCGCAGTCGACGCGAACACCGACGAGGTGATCGCGGACCCCAACATGCTGGAAACCTGGTCGCCGGAAGAGGCTAACTTGGCGCCGCGGTCGCACGGTTCGGCTTCGGGTCAATAATCAGCAGCCCTGGGCGGGTCGGATCACAATCCGTCCCGCCGCCTTGGGTGATACCCCCTGTATGTGATTTTAACAAAGCACAATAAATTTCCATACAACCATATATTCGCCATAAGGATCTCAACGTAAGTTCGTCGTGCTATCACGATTATCTTTACCTATTGGAACATATACTCTCTACCGCTATTCCAATGGCATGGGTCGTGGACAACGACTGACACTAAAGGAGCAGACCATGCGTAAACTACTGATCGCTGTGACGACTGTGGCGGCAATGACCGCCCTTCCTGCGCTGGCTCAATCGGCGGGCGGTTCGGGTGGCGCTGGAGCCGCCGGCGGCGCCGGAGCGGGCGCGGGCGGCAACAGCACGGGAGCCGGCTACGGCTCGTCAGGCTCGGGATATAATTCCGGCACGGGCAGCACGACGGCCGGTTCATCAACCGGCTCGTCCACCGGCACCTACGGGTCCGGCTATGGCAGCCAGAGCAACCGGAATGGTTCGTCGAGCTCAATGGCCAATGGCGGCACGTCGAAGGGAAGCACTGGCATGTACGGCAACGGCGCCGGGCAAAGCACCGGATCGAGCACATCCGGTACTTCGGGCAGCGGCTCCAATACCGGTTCCAGCTCTGGTTCAAGCGGCCGGTAACAGCCGGGCGGGCTGACATGCGAACGGAAGGGGCGGCTCAACGGCCGCCCCTTTTTTACTGCCAGAACGGCGGCTGGGCACAAAAGCGCTTCCAAGCCTTCGGAAGCCGAGCAACCGCCTCCTCACGACGCTGAGCCGCCCAGCGGGCCAGGATTCCCACCGCCGGAGCCAGGCGTGTGTCGCCCCAGTCGGCGACCGTCCCGACCATGAGGTCGGCCGTCACTGCGTCGTTGAAGGCGCCGAGGACATCCAGCACCTCCTTGCAATGCTTGCGGTATTTCTTGACCTCGTCTTCCGGATACAGACCGGCCAGGTATCCGCATGCGTAGCGTAGCTTTTTCAGCATCTTGCGCAGGGCGTGCAGCGATTCGGCCGATGCAGTTTCGAGAGTGCGGCCGCGTTTCTGAACCTTCTTCTCCAGCCGGCCGAGCAGCTCAGGTGCGAGATCGCCAAGCTTCGTATTGGGTAATTTCCCGAGCTCCGATCCCGGCGGCTGCCAAAGCGCGCCCTCTGTCCAGCCGGCGAGCGCCAGGATGAAGCCGGTAAAGTCCGCGCTTTCCACCAGGCGCTGCGCGCCTTGATAGGCCTCTCGCCGCGCCTCCTCGGCAGGCACGGCGAGCAGGCCGAGCCAAGCGGCGTCGAGCCCCTCTTCCTGGGCACAGGGCAAAGTCTGGGTGACGAACACGTCCCAGTCGCGGCCAGCGCCCAGGACGCGCCCGAAGCGCCGGAGTCCATCTTCGAAGCGCTGCGTCGACTCGCTTTCGAGGAACGGCTCGAACAGGGCCAGCGCCGTCCGCAATCGCCTGACCGCAACGCGCATCTGATGCACGGGCTCGGGATCGTGGGGCTGCCCCAACGCCGGGAGGTTCCCGAGCAGCTGATCGAGCCCGTTGCCGATGACGGCGCTGAGCCCGTCTTCCATGGTGGCATGCGGCGGCAGGTGGATATCCTCCTCCTCCCGCGCCTCGGCGCGACGGCCGGTTCTGAGCCGATAGCCTCGCGCCGCCTTGCTGTCGACAGTGATCTCGAGCCCGATCTCGGCATGCAGGCTGGTGGCGAACCGGTAGAGCGACGCAGGCCGCCCGGTCTTCAGCTCGATCTCCAGCTCGTGCACTGGCTGGCTGTCGGAGCCGGAACGGATCTCGCCTTCATCGAGCGCCAGCTCGGCCTCGGCGCCCTCCAGAACGACACGATAGGTCGCGCGCCGGATATCAGTGGTGAAGACAGGTTCGAGACGATCGTCGGCTGCAATTGCAGCGGCAGCTTGGGTGCCTGCCAGGCGATGTATGTCGGGCCTTGCGCTGCGAAGCTTCCATTCCTTCTCGAAGCGCGCGACAGCGACCCCCGAGCCGGTCGCGCCCTTCAGTGTCTGGGTATAGCTGTTCCCGCTCCGGCGGACACGGAGTGTGAACCCGGCATTGAGCAGTGCCAGTTCCGGCGTGTCGAAGTAGGTGGTGACCTCGTGGCTTTCGCCACCCGGCACCACTTCCTTCTGCAGCGAGTCCAGCAGGCGCCGGACGCGCTCGTGGGCCCCCGCCGGCAGCTTGAATTTGAGTTCAGTTTCCACGACCTTCTCGATTATTCAGCCCTGACGAAGGGCCGCAAGGGCCCGGTCCGCCGCCGCGACTCCAGTTTCGAAAGCGCCATGCGCCGTTGAGAAATAGTGCGGCGAGCAGGCCTCTCCGGCGAAGAAGAGGCGGTCTTCAACCGGCGCCGCCAAGTAGGCGCGGGCGTCGGCAAAACCGGGCAGCGCATGCGAATAGGCACCGGCGGCGAACGGGTCCGATGCCCAGGCAGTCGACGCCAGGAAGCGTAGATGGCAACGGATCTCCGAGCCGAATAGTCCCGCTAGTTCTTCGAGCGCGAAGGCCTCCAAGGCGCGTCCCCCCTCCTGCTCCAGCGCGCGCGCATTTGCGCCGCCGAAGAACGCCTCTATGTAGGGCCGGCCGAATGGTCTCGTATGATAGCTGCCGGTGGCCGTGCGGTCGATCCGCCCGAACAGATGCCCGCTTTCGGGCAGAATTTCGGGCCGATCGATGGCCAGGAACAGCTTGTTGGCAAGGCCGAGCGGAAGGCGCGCGGCCGCTTCGAGCTTGTCCGGCAATGCCGGCCGGAAGACGAGGCGCTCGCGGGCAACAAGGTCGGTCGGCAAGGTGACGATCGCCGCCCTCGACGACAGGATACCTTCCGCCGTCTCGATGCGAATGACCTTGCCTCGGACATCGATCATCGACACGGGTGCGCCGAGCCGCACCGGGCTCTGCGCGCCTAGGGCGGTGAGGAAAGCGCCGTAACCCTCCCGGACCCGCCAGTTGACGCCGCTGTCGCTATAACGCCCATAATCCTGCACCGAAACGGCGTCGAACTCAGCCCCGTTGTAGAAACTGCTGAAAGCATCGATGAGGGCGTTCCAGCGATTTCCGGTCTCCAGCCAATCGGAGGCCGGTCCGTCCTTCCCCGCTTTGGCCGCCGCATCGAGCCGGGCCTCGAATGCATCCAGCGCCGCGGCGAATTCCCGCTGTTCGGAAGGCGAGAAACCCCTGCCGCCCGCCTGATGCCCCCATGCGGGCGGGGTGGTGTCCAAGGTGAAGCCGGCTTCGCGCACCAGCGGCACCAGCGGATTGCGGTCGGCGGAATGGATCCAGCCACAGCCGAGATCGAGCGGCAGCCCGGGTTCAGGAACGAATGTCCAGCCGCGGCCGCCGACCCTGTTCCGCGCTTCCACGGCGAGATGAGTCGCCGGCCGGCCGCGCAGCCGCCAGAGAGCGCCCAGGCCCGCCGCGCCTGCCCCGATGATAATGATATCATAATCGCTCGCGCGTCCGCCCATCGGCCCCGTCCGGATGACCTTGTTATTCAGCGATCTTATCCGGCGCGGACGCGCAATGCAGCAGCAGACAAGTTATGGGCAAGGCGGGTCATCCGAGCGCAGGCGCATCCAGGAGTTTCTCGAGCCGGATCGGCAGGTCGCGAACGCGGACGCCGGTCGCATGATAGACGGCGTTGGCGAGCGCAGCGTTGGTGCCGACGTTGCCAAGCTCGCCCAGGCCCTTGATGCCGAGCGGGTTCACCAGCGTGTCCTCCTCCGGCACGATGATCACCTGGGCTTCGCGGATGTCTGCATTGACCGGTATGAGGTATTCGGCGAAGTCGTTGTTGTAGTAGCGCGCGGCCGTCCGGTCGATCTCGGTCGCCTCATGCAGGGCCGACGAGAGGCCCCAGATCATGCCCCCCATCAGCTGGCTTTCGGCCGTGCGCGGGCTGACGATGCGGCCAGCGGCGAAGGCGCCGACGATGCGCGGGCAGCGCACCTCGCGCGTCAGCAGATGGACCCGCGCCTCGACGAACTCGGCGCCGAAGGCGAACTGGATGCGGTCTTTCATCTTCGCGCCGCCCGCGAGCATCTGCTTGCCTTGATAAAGGTTCTTCACCGCATCCGGCTTGACGTCATGCGGAATGTTCTCGGCATACGCCTCGACCATCCCGTTCGTTACCCGGCCGACGGCGGTCGCCAGCGGCTCGGCGCGGCCGTCCGGAGCGACGAGTCGCCCGTCCCGGAGGGAAAGCGTCGCCGGGTCGGCGCCGGCGAACGGGCCGTCGCTTGCAGCGACCGCGGCCTTGGCGAGCTTGTCACGCAGTTCATCGCAAGCCATGGCAACGACCGTGCAGACGCTGGCCGTGGTGTTCGAGCCGCCGGCCACCGGCGCGGCGGGCAGATCGCTGTCGCCCAGTTCCACGGCCACATGGTCGAGGTCGGTGCCGAGCTTCCCGGCGGCGGTCAGCGCGATTGCCGTATACGCGCCATTGCCGATGTCGTGCGCCGCGGTCAGCACCTTGATATTACCCTGCGGACTCAGCGTCACCCGCGCGGTCGCGGCCGACATCTGCGTGGGATAAAGCGCGGTGGCGCAGCCCCAGCCGATCGCCCAATCGCCATCGCGCATCGAGCCCGGCTTCGGGTCGCGCATGTCCCAGCCGAACGCGTTGGCTCCGGCATCGAAGCACTTCATGAGCGAGCGGCTGGTGTAAGGCAGACCATTGATCGGCTCCTTGTCCGTGTCGTTGACCCGCCGCAGCGCAATCGGGTCCATGCCGAGCGCCACCGCCAGCTCGTCCATCGCGCTTTCCAGCCCGAACAGATAAGGCAGCTCCGGCGGGGCGCGCATGAAGCCCGGCGTGTTGCGGTCGGCGTGGACGATGTGGACCTTGGAGGCAATGTTGGGACAGGCATAGAGGCGGGTCGAGGCATCGGTGCCGGCGACCTTGTAGGGATCCGGGCGGCTGGACACTTCCCAGCCCTCATGCGTCAGGGACTGGAGCTTGCCGTCACGGTCGGCGGCGAGCTTCACGTGCTGCCGAGTCTCGGCGCGATAGGTCGCGATGGTGAAGCCCTGCATGCGAGTGGCCACCAGCTTGACCGGCCGGCCGACCTTCCGCGCACCCAGGGCGACGATGGCGGTACGTTGGGTCAGCGAGCCGCGCGAGCCGAACGCGCCGCCGACAAAGGGCGATATCACGTGCACGTCATCGGGATCGAGGCCCAGCTGCTCAGCCAGACCATACCGGAAGCCGTAGACATTCTGGCTGGACTCCCAGACCGTCAGCTTGCTGCCGTTCCAGGCGCAGGTGGTGGTGAATAATTCGATCGGGTTATGATGCTGTGTCGGCGTCGAATACCAGGCTTCGACCTTGACCGGCGCAGTCTCGAACGCCTTGGCGGCATCGC
This sequence comes from uncultured Rhodospirillales bacterium, assembly GCA_964631425.1. Taxonomy (GTDB): domain Bacteria; phylum Pseudomonadota; class Alphaproteobacteria; order BOG-932; family Roseiterribacteraceae; genus BOG-932. The sequence continues at coordinate 12,506 of CAZVYC010000066.1, read as the reverse complement.
CAACCTCAGGATCTTCATGGTTCTTGGAGACGTCCTTGGCGGCGACCGTCTCGACGCCAGGGCTGTCGAACCCGGCCGAAGGCTTGTCCTCCGCGTACGCGATTTCGAGCCGGTCGGCACCCTCCTCCGCAGCTTCGAGGCTGTCGGCGATTACCAGCGCGACGATCTGGCCGTCGTGCCAGATCTTGTCGTCGGCCAGAGGCAGGATGCTCGATCCCAGATGGCCGGCGTCCGCGAAAAGCTTGCCCGGCCTGATCGCATGGCCGACATTCTTGTGGGTGAGGATTTCAAGCACGCCGCCGACCGCGCGGGCGGCCCGATCGTCGATGGCCGTGATCTGTCCGCGTGCGATCGCGCTCGTCTTCAGCACCCCGTAGGCCATATCAGGGACGGGCGCGTCAGAGGCATAGCGCGCCTCGCCAGTGACTTTGACCCGGCCGTCGATGCGGGGGACATCCGTGCCGATTCCCGGATTTGCCTGGATCATGATCACACCTTGAGCGTTGCAGCCTGTAAAAGGGCCCGAACCAGCGTGCGCCGGCCAAGCTCGGGCTTGTAATTGTTCTCCCCACGCGTCCGGGCAGTCTCGAAGGCCGCCTGGGCGGCAGCATGCGCACTGTCTACATCGAGCTTCTTCCCCTTCAGCGCCGCTTCCCCCTCATGTGATCGCCAGGGCTTGGTAGCGACCCCGCCGAGCGCGATGCGGACGTCCCTCACCGTCCCGTCGGCGAGGTCGAGCGCGACGGCGGCCGAGGCCAGGGCGAACTCGTAGGATTCGCGGTCTCGGATCTTGAGGTAGAGGGACCGCCGGGCCCACGGGGTCGCGGGGATCGAAAAGCTGGTGATCAGGTCGCCGGGGGCAAGGCTGGTCTCGACCGCCGGCCGGTCACCGGGCAGGACATGCAACGCCTCCATCGGGATCACGCGGGCGCCGGCCGGCCCGAGGATTTCGACGCTGGCGTCCAGCGCCAGCAGGGCCTGCGCGAAATCGCCTGGATAGGCCGCGATGCACTGGTCGCTCGTCCCCAGCACGGCATGCTTGCGGTTGACCCCGTTCAGGGCGGCGCAGCCGGAGCCCGGACGGCGCTTGTTGCAAGCATTCCAGCTCGGCTCGCGGAAATAATTGCAGCGGGTCCGCTGCAGCACGTTACCACCGAGCGTCGCCATGTTGCGCAGTTGCGGACTGGCCGCCAGCACTAGCGACTGGGCGACTACCGGATAATCGCGCTGGATGTTCGGGTCGTCGGCGACGTCGGCCATGCGCGCGAGCGCTCCGAGATGCAAACCTTTTTCGTCCACCTTGACGGCGGCGTAGGCGCTGTCGAAGCCATTGATGTCGATCAGCCTTTCCGGCCTCATCGTGTCGAGCCTGACAAGGTCGAGCATGGTGGTTCCGCCGGCGAGGTACTGGATGGGAGCCAGAGTCGGCGGGCCGTCGGGCTGAGCGCCGGCGAGCCGCACCGCCACCGCGGGATCGTCCACTCGCTGATAGGAAAATGGCCGCATGGTCAGCTCCGCTGCAGTTCGGTGCGAGCCTGCCGGATCGCGGCGACGATGTGGGGATAAGCGGCGCATCGGCAGAGATTCCCGCTCATGAATTCGCGTATCTCCTCGTCGGACCGGGCGTGGCCTTCCTTGACGCACGCTACTGCCGACATGATCTGCCCCGGCGTGCAGTAGCCGCACTGGAAAGCGTCCTGGTCGATGAATGCCTGCTGCATCGGGTTAAGGCCGCCCTGGCCAGGCGCCAATCCCTCGATGGTGGTTACCGGATGCCGCACGGCCACAGCCAGCATCAGGCAGGACAACACGCGCCTGCCGTCGACATGAACCGTGCACGCGCCACACTGGCCGTGGTCGCAGCCCTTTTTCGTGCCTGTCAGCCCGGCGTGCTCCCGGAGCGCGTCAAGCAGGCTGGTGCGCGGATCGAGCGCCATCCGGTAGGCTCGGCCATTGACGGTGAGCGTCACGTTGGCGGTGCCGGCCGCGGGGCGGTTCTCGCCGGGCGGTGGGCCTCCGCCCTGGGAGGCACGATCCTCGGCGGACGCGGCCAGCGGCAGGCCGATCGCGGCCGTGGCACTCGACGTCAGCAGCCAGCGCCGGCTGACGGAGAGCGGGGTTCCCTTGGCTGCGGATATCGTGGTCGGCATGTCGGAGCGTTCCTTTCCTGCGCGGAATGCCGTCGCACGGCCCGGCAGGTGCAGGAAAGCGTTCCGTCGTAAGGTTATCGTAACGCCAGGCCTCCTTGGCTAAATGCGGCCGCCCGCAAAAGGTTCACCGATGCATTGCAGACTGAGAGCCGCCGCCAGGAAGCGAATCGCGAGCCGGAGCTCTTATCCGGAGGGTGCGCTTTGGGGCATTTTGACGCCGGTCCTCGCCAAGCCGCTGGCGAACAGGGCGGCAGTCAGCCCGGCCAGGAGAATGCCGCCGACCACCCACATGATGACGCCGCCCAGTTGCTGATCCGCGGCCGGTGACAAGCCCCACGGCCAGGTGGTGTCGGCATACACGGCGAACCAGGCGCGCGGCGAAAGCGTCAGGATCGCGCCCAGCGCGCACATCTGGAACCCGGTGAGCAGGCTGGCGAGCAGCCGCGCCCCGAACCCGGCGACACCGGCACCGATCAAGCTACGCCACAGCATCAGCGCGGCGCCAAACAGCGACAGGTGCATGGTCCAATAGACGACGTTGTCCCGCAACGTTTGGTCGTAGAAGGCTGGGACATGCCAGAACCAAAGGACGACCGCGAAGACAAGGGCGGCGGGTAGCGGTCTCACGCGGCCGCCCAACATCCGACCGTCAACCAAAACGTAGCGGGCCATGACGAGAAGCGGGGCGGCCACGAGCGTGATCAGCACGTGCTGCGCCGCGCGCGCCGCAAACAAGGCCACGCTGAGATTGCAGAGCGGCGTCAGAAGGGCTGCGGCGAGCACAGCCCAGCCTGCCAGGCCCAGGAACATCCGACCTTGACTGCCAGGGACGGCGCCCCGTCGCCAGCCGATGCAGCAAGCCGCCGCAGCCAAGCAGAGAACTGTGATCAGGACCGGATCTCCGTTCCAGACGAGCCGGCCAGGAACTGGCGGAGAGCCGCAATACGGCACGAAACCAGAGTTGTTCACGGCGCGAGCTCCAGCGGAAACGATGACGTCCACGATGGCCGAGCGACAAAGGCTGTCATCTGCTCGGGGAACACATCGCGATCGGGGCGGTTCCAGGGTGGTGAGCCCATTATATCGCTCTACGATACTTCCTCCGGACAAGGAAGGAGCTGATGAGGCGATCTCGACGCCGTTTGCGGATTTGGCCGCTGCCCTGCGCCGCTGTCACGGTGCTGGCCGCCGGCGCCGCGGAGGCCGATCCGCCGATGTCGTACCTGACCGGTTTCGGTGCGAAGGCCTATCCGGTGGCGGCGCTGACCTGGGGCGTGCTGGCGATCTCGATCATCGTCGTCATTACTATTGCCGCCCTGGTGATCGCCGCGATCCGGCGCGGCCGGGCTCGTGCCGCCGCGTTAGCACCGTCCCATATCCTGCCCGAGCGCGGCGGTGTTCCCTGGGTCATCTGGGGAACGGGAATTTCGTCGCTGGTCTTGCTCGCCACCGTCGTATGGACCGTCGAGGTTCTCGCCCAGGTCTCGGGCCCACCGTCGAAGGCACCTCTCACCATCGAGGTGACCGGGAAGCAATGGTGGTGGCAGGTTCGGTACCTGAACGCCGATCCGTCGCGAATCATCACGACGGCAAACGAGATCCATATTCCGGTCGGCCAGCCGGTCCGGGTGTTCCTGATCGGCGCCGACGTCATCCATTCCTTCTGGATCCCGGCCCTGACCGGCAAGACCGACGCGATCCCTGGCCAGACGAACACCATGTGGCTCGAGGCCGATCGCCCCGGAACGTATCGCGGGCAATGCACCGAATATTGCGGCGAGCAGCATGCGCACATGGCCGCGTTCGTCGTCGCCGAGTCGCCGGACGCCTTCCAGACCTGGTGGGACGAGCAGTTGCGCGACGCGCCCCCGCCCAGCACGGCGCAGCAAGTGCAAGGCGAAGTGGACGTCGTCTATCGCTGCGGTGCATGCCATACGGTTCGCGGCACCGGAGCGGGCGGCACCGTAGCGCCCGACCTTACCCATCTGATGAGCCGCCAGACCATCGCCGCGGGTGCGCTGGAAAACACGACCGCGAGCTTGGCCGGCTGGATAGGAAACCCGCAGGCGATCAAGCCCGGGACTCGGATGCCGGTCCTGAACCTGTCGGGCCCCGAGCTGGGCGACATCCTGGCTTATCTGAAGACGCTGCGATAACCGGAGGCCAAGGCGGTGACGACGCTGGATATCGAAAGACGCCCCGATGTTGCGGCTCCGACGGACGAATACCGCCGCAGGCTGGAGGAGATCTGGAAGACCGAGCCTGGCCTCGCCGGCTTCTTCTCCACGGTCGACCATAAAGAAATCGGCATCCGCTATATCATCACCGCCTTGGCTTTCCTGATCCTGGGCGGGATCGAGGCGCTGATCATGCGGGTGCAGTTGGCGCGTCCAGAACAGCATCTGCTGACGCCGGAGCAGTACGACCAGTTGTTCTCCACGCACGGCATGACGATGATCTTCCTTTATGCCCTGCCGGTGCTGTCTGGATTCTCCAACTATCTTTGGCCGCTGCTGATCGGCTCGCGCGACATGGCGCTGCCGCGGCTGAACGCCTTCTCGTACTGGGTATATCTCGCCGCCGGCATCTTCATGTATGTCGGATTCGCCATCGGCGCCGGCCCCAATGACGGCTGGTTCAATTATGTCCCCTATGCCTCGCGCCAATACAACCCCGGCTTGAACGAGGACTTCTATTCGCTCGGCATGGTCTTCCTGGGCATCTCCACCACGGTGGGCGCCGCCAATTTCGTGGTGACCCTTTTCAAGACCCGCTGCCCAGGCATGTCGCTCAACAGGCTGCCGGTGATCACCTGGGGCACGCTGACCGCCTCCGTCGCCAACCTGCTGGTAGTTCCGGCGGTCAGTCTCGCCTTCTTCCTGCTGTGGATGGACCGGCAGTTCGGGACCCATTTCTACGATGTGGACGCCGGCGGCCATCCCCTGTTGTGGCAGCACCTGTTCTGGATCTTCGGGCATCCGTGGGTCTACGCGATCGTGCTGCCGGCCATGGGGATGGTGTCGGACGGGCTGCCGGTGTTCTGCCGCCGGCCGCTGGTCGGCTACACCGCGGTGGTGCTGGGGACGCTCTCGACCATGGTTCTGGGGTTCGGCGTGTGGGTGCACCACATGTTCGCAACCGGGATTCCGCCGCTCGCCCTCTCGTTCTTCAGCGCCGCGTCGATCATCATCACCGTGCCCAGCGCGATCGCGGTGTTCGCCTGGATCGCCACGATCTGGACCGGGCGGCCGGTCTTCAAGACGGCCTTCCTGTTCTTCGCCAGTATGATTGTCCTGTTCGTGATCGGCGGCGTCTCGGGTTTCATGACCGGCTCGGTGCCAGTCGACTGGCAGCTTACCGACACCTACTTCGTCGTGGCTCACCTGCATTACGTGCTGATCGGGATTAACGTCTTCCCGGTCGTTGGGGCGATCTATTTCTGGTACCCGAAGATGACCGGCCGGCTGCTCGACGAGCGGCTCGGCAAATGGAACTTCTGGACCATGTTCATCGGCTTCAACCTCGCCTTCCTGCCGATGCACCTCACGGGTCTCTGGGGCATGCCGCGCCGGGTCTATACCTATCCGGACGGCATGGGTTGGGACTGGCTCAACCTCATCACCTCGATCGGCGGCTTCGTCTTTGCGATCGGCGTGCTGTTGCTGGTGGTCAATGTCGTGAAGAGCCGCCGGGACGGTTTGCCCGCCGGCCCGAATCCCTGGGACGCGCCCAGCCTGGAATGGTCGGTCCCCTCACCGCCGTCACCTTACAATTTCGATGTCATCCCGCATGTCGGCAGCCGGCACCCGCTCTGGGAAGGGCGGACTGAGGACGAAGGCCGCAGCTCCCTCACGGAGGGTTATCTGCTCGACCATGGCAAGGAGACGATGAGCACGACCGCGCTCGACGGCGACATCGACCTCATCCTCAAAATGCCGGACGATTCCTACGCACCGTTCGTGGTGACCGTGGCGATGTCGACGTTTTTCGTCGGGCTGCTGCTGCACTGGTGGTGGCTGGCGGTGGTGAGCGTGATCGCCATGCTGGGCGGCGTCTTCATTTGGCTGTGGCCCGAGCGCGATCTCGGCCAGACCGCGGACGCCGGCCATGGCTGATCTCACCATCCCCGATCCCAGGGTCCCGGTCGGCAGCATCCGGCGACGCGCCGTCGGCTGGTGGGGCGTGCTGATGCTGATCCTGACCGAGGGCTCTCTCTTCGTGTACCTGCTGTTCACCTATTACTACACGTGGGCGCAGTCAGGCGGGCCGCTGCTGCCGCGGGAGCCGCCGTCGCTGGACAAGTCGCTGCCCAACACCATCATCCTGCTGTTGAGCAGCGGGGCGGTCCTGTGGGCCGACAGGGGCGCGCGCAACAGCCGCAAGGGCCAGCTGGTCGGCGGTCTGGCCGTGGCGCTCGTGCTCGGCATCGCCTTCATTGTGATCCAGGGTTCTGAATGGAACGCACAGCATTTCACGCTGCGCGAAAGCGCCTACAGTTCGCTTTTCTTCACCGTCACGGGCTTTCACCTGGCCCATGTCGTGGGCGGGGTGCTGGTGCTGGCCGCGCTGCTGCTGTGGTCCGCGCTTGGCTATTTCGCCGGGCGGCGCAGCGCGCCGGTGCTGATCGGCGGCCTCTATTGGCATTTCGTCGACGCCGTATGGCTGTTCCTCTTCTTCACCTTCTACATCACGCCTCATCTGCGAGGGTGAAGCATGGCGAACAAAACGACCAGCATCGAACGCAATACACCGCCACCCCGCGAAAGGGTCTCACCTTGGCTGCTGGGGTTTGCCGCATGGGGTGCCGGCATTGCCTGGCTCGTCCAGCTGACCGCCAATTACGCGCTGGAGGCACAGCGCTGCTATCCCGACGGAATGCCGCTCAAGGCCAGTCAGGCGACCGGCGGGTTCAGCTGGATCATGCTGGCGATCAATCTGGCAGCCCTGGTGCTCACGGCCGCGGCGGGCGCGGTCGCATACAATCTGTGGCGGCGGACGCGCCGAGGAGTCGAAGGCAAGGCCGCCGAGTCGAGCCACGACCGCACGCGGTTCATTGCGATGATCGGATATCTGGCCGGAATCGGGTTTGTCGGGGCGACCGCGTTCGACCTGATCGCGTTCCTGGTAGTGCCGCGATGCTTCGGCTGAGCGTCCTCTGCGCCCTCATTGCAGCCGCCTGGCTACCCGGCTGCGGCCGTCAGGGAAGCGCCCAGACGACCGGCGGCGATGCCGATCGCGGCCAGCGGCGGATCGCCGAAATCGGCTGCGGCGCCTGCCACACGATCCCCGGCGTCACGGGCGCGCGCGGGCATGTCGGGCCGCCGCTGGTCCAGGTCGGTGACCAGTCGATCATTGCCGGCAAGCTGCCCAACACGCCCGACAATCTCGTCACCTGGATCATGAAGCCGCAAAGTATCAACCCTGGTAACGCGATGCCGAACATGGAGGTCAACGAGCATGATGCACGCGATATCGCAGCCTATCTCTACACGCTGCGTTAACTGGAAGGCGCTGGCGCTGTCGAGCGCATTGACGCTCGCCGCGTGCGGCCCCGCCTTCGCGCAATCGCAGGAACCGCAGGACGAGCCGCCCGTGCCACAGGGAACCCAGACGCCGCCCGATTCGGTTCACCAGGACCCGAACGAGCCCAAAGCCGTCCCGGCCGCTGCCGCCGCTGGAAAGGATGACGGCCAGTGGCTGATGGCCGAGAAGGATTATGCCGCCACGCGCTATTCCACCCTCGATCAGATCAACGGGGACAACGTGAAAGGCCTCCAAGTCGCCTTCACATTCTCCACCGGGACGACACACGGCATCGAAGCAGCGCCGCTGGTGGTGGACAACACGATGTATATCGTGACCCCATTTCCCAACAATGTCTTCGCGCTCGATCTCACGAAACCCGGCGCGCCGGTCAAGTGGGAGTTCCAGCCGCATCCCGAGCGCGCATCTCAAGGGGTGGCCTGTTGCGATACGGTCAATCGCGGGGCCGCCTTCTATGACGGGAAAATCTATTTCAACACGCTGGACGGCAGGACCTTCGCCGTCGACGCCAAGGATGGGCACGAGGTCTGGCATCGTCAGCTGGGCAACATCAACATGGGCGAGTCCATTACGATGGCGCCGCTGGTGGTGAAGGGCAAAGTGCTGGTCGGCAATTCCGGCGGCGAGTTCGGAGTCCGCGGCTGGGTGCAGGCGCTCGACGCCGGCGACGGGCATGTGGTGTGGAAAGCCTATGCCACCGGCCCAGACAAGGACGTGCTGATCGGCCCGGATTTCCACCCGTTCTACGACGCCGAGAAGGGCAAGGATCTGGGCGTGTCAAGCTGGCCGCCCGACGCGTGGAAGATCGGCGGCGGAACGATGTGGGGCTGGATCGCCTATGATCCCGACCTTAACCTGATCTATTACGGCACCGCCAACCCCGGCCCGTGGAATGCCGACCAGCGGCCGGGCGACAACAAGTGGACGGCCGGCGTCTTCGCCCGCGACCCCGATACGGGGGCTGCCAAATGGTTCTTCCAGACCAATCCTCACGACGAGCACGATTACGACGGGATCAATGAGATACTGCTCCTAGACGTGCCGATCGACGGAAAGGTCCGAAAGGTTCTGCTCCATCCGGACCGCAACGGCTATCTGGACGTGATCGACCGGCAGACCGGCGAACTGGTCGACGCAGACCGCTACGAGTACGGCAACTCGATCCTGAAGATCGACATGAAGACCGGCCGGCCGGTGATGAACCCGGAGAAGATGACCAAGGTCGGCAGCGTCGTGAAGGACATCTGCCCGACGGCGTCGGGCGGCAAGGACTGGAATCCCTCGGCTTTTTCGCCCCGCACGGGATTGCTCTACATCCCGCACGAGAATATCTGCATGGATTGGGAGAGTTCGCAGGTCAACTACATCGCCGGCACGCCCTATGTCGGCGCGACCGTGGTGATGAAGGCAGGCCCCGGCGGCAATCGCGGCGAGTTCACGGCATGGGACCCGGTCGCGCGCAAGCCGGTGTTCCAGATCAAGGAAGACCTGCCGCTGTGGAGCGGCGTGCTGGTCACGGCCGGCGACCTCGTCTTCTACGGCACGATGGACGGCTGGTTCAAAGCCGTCGACGCGCATAACGGCGCGCTTAAATGGCAGTTCAAGACCGGCTCCGGCATCATCAGCCAGCCGATCGCCTACAAGGGCCCGGACGGACGGGAATATATCGCCGTGCTGTCCGGTGTCGGCGGCTGGTCCGGGGCGATCGTGGCCGGCAACCTCGATCCCAAGGATCCTACCGCCGCTCTCGGGTTCGTCGGCGCCATGGCCGATCTCAAGGACAAATCCACGGCAGGAGGAATGCTCTATGTCTTCGCACTTCCCTCTGCATAAGCCCGCCCCTCTGCATGGGCTCGGCCGCGCAGCGGTCATGGCGGTGGTGCTGGCCGGAGCCACGGGATTGGCCGCAGCCCAACCGGCGGGAGACCAGCCAGCCCTCCAGGGCGCTCCGCTGGGCGTGGCCGTGAGCGGTCTGTTCCCGGGAGGGGGAACACCGCCGCCGCCGAACCCGGTCGATTCCCAGTTCGACGGAAATCCCAAGGCGATCGCCGACGGCGCAAGGCTGTTCACGTGGTATAATTGCTCCGGCTGCCATTTCTACGGAGGGGGCGGGATCGGGCCAGCGCTGATGGATACGACGTGGATCTATGGCGGCTCGCTTGATCAGATATTCGCCTCGATCTATCAGGGGCGGCCGAATGGAATGCCGTCATGGGGCCGCAAGATCCCCGACAAGGAAATCTGGGAGATTGCGGCCTATGTCCGGTCGCTCTCCTCGCCCACCAGCTCGCGCAGTCCGAGTGAGATGATGCCGAAGGTACCAAACCAGCCGATCGCGCCGCCGCCCGGCCCCACGCCCCAGACCAGCGGGCCGGCCGCGGAGAATAAGTGAGGCCGTTTCTCCTGGCCGGCTGGGCGGTTGCGCTTGGGGTGTCGCTCTGGACCGGGCTCGCGGCCTCCGCCGGTGCGCGGACGCTGCGCGTCTGCGCCGACCCCAACAACCTGCCCTTCTCCGACAGCGCCGGCGAAGGGTTCGAGAACAAGATCGTCGAACTGGTCGCCAAGGACCTGGGCGCCACTGTCGAATACACCTGGTGGGCGCAGCGGCGCGGCTTCGTCCGCAATACGCTGAAGGCCGGCACCTGCGATCTGTGGCCGGGCGTGGCCGCCGGCATGGACATGCTGACGACGACGGAGCCCTATTACCGCTCAACTTACGTGCTGGTGACGCGGGCCAGCGACCGCCTGGACATCCGCTCGTTCGACGATCCGCGCCTCCGGACGCTCACCGTCGGAGTCCAGATGGTGGGGAACGACGCAATGAACACGCCACCGGCCCATGCGCTGGCGCGGCGCGGCATCGTCCAGAACGTACGCGGCTATATGCTGTACGGTGATTATACCAAGCCCAACCCACCGGCGGCGATCATCGACGCGGTGGCGCGGCGGCAGATCGACATCGCAATCGCCTGGGGCCCGATGGCCGGCTATTTCGCCGCGCGAGAGCACCCGGCACTGGTGGTGGCGCCATTGCAGGCGCCGTCCGATGGCCCGGGCTGGCCGATGGAATTCGCCATCGCGATGGGCGTGCGTAAAGGCGACACGCCCTTGAGGCAGGAAATCGATGCCGTCCTGGCGCGGGAGAAGCCGGCAATCCGGCAAATCCTCGCGCAATACCACGTTCCGATAAACGGCGGTGGTTCGGATTGATCAGGCGCCGGTTCGCTTCGGCCCTGACGAGCGGCCAAAGGCGTGTCGCAGTTCCTCCTTCGCCTTCTCCAGCACATGCTTCTGCGCCGCCGGCAGGTTCTTCCCGGCACGGTTGATGTAGAAATTGAGCATCGACATCGCCGACTGAAGTGGCGTTCCCTTGCGTCGCTTGCTGTGCTCGGCCGAGCGCTTCAGGGATTGCGCGATCTTCTTGGGGTCGGAGGATTCGAACACGCCCTCGTCCAGGTCCAGCGCGTTGCTGTGCTCGGTGACCTCGGCTGACCATTTTCGCACAGGTTGCTTGTGTGCCATTGCCCACTCCAATCGGCGTTTCCTCTTGATGGCGAAACGCAGGCGGCGGGCGCTCGTTCCGACCGGCCGAGATACGGAATTCACCTGGATCAGCAACCGGAACGGGCCGGAAATCACGGGGTTGTCGAACCAGGATTGACTAGGAGGCCCTGATGAACAACGCAATTTCCTCCGCCATCGGCCCGTCCCTGCACCGGCGCCACCTTCTGATCGGCGCCACCGCCATGGTGGCCGGCATACATGCCGTGGAGGCGGCGGCGCAACAGACGGGCGTCGGCCAGCGGGCCCCCGGGCCGCGCCCCGGCCCAGAGGGGAAAGCCATGCGGCCGCTTAGCCAGCGGACGATTGGCTATATGCTGGCCCACGAGCAGTTCGCAGTCCCGGAGCTCCAGGAGATCGGGGCGGCCGCCGCGTTGGCAGGCTTTGGACTGCTCGCGACCAGCGACCACCTGCAGCCGTGGCAGGCGAATGAAGGGCATTCCGGACAGGCCTGGGTCACGATGGGCGCGCTAGGCGCGCGGGCGCAGTCGACCTGGATTGGCCCGACTGTCACCTGTCCCACCCTGCGCTACAATCCGGCTGTCGTTGCCGAGGCATTCGCCTCCCTGAGCCAGCTTTACCCAGGACGCATTTTCCTGGGGGTCGGGTCGGGCGAGGCGCTGAACGAGCAGGCCGCAACCGGACACTGGCCGGCCTGGAAGGAACGATGGGACCGGCTGATCGAGGCGATCGGGATCATCCGCGACCTGTGGACCGGCCAGCCAGTCAATCACAAGGGCGCCCACTATACCGTCAACGCCAAGCTTTACGATCCGCCACGCGAACCCATTCCGCTGCTCACCGCCGCCAACGGCCGTAAGTCGATGCGGTTGGCGGGCCAATACGGCGACGGGCTGATCACCGATCCTGAAACCTGGAAACAGCACAAATCGGAATGGGAAGCCGGCGCACGCGCCGCCAACAAGGACCCGAAGGCGATGCCGGTCCTGGTCGAGCAATTTGTCTTCGTCGGCGACAAGGGCGAGATCGGAAACGTGGCCGAGCTCTGGCGCTTCTTGCCGAAGGCGTTCAAGACCTATTTCAATATCCGGGACCCCGCGGAAATCCAGCGCCGCGCCGACGCCGAGGTGCCGGTCGATAAGTTGGTCGAGAGCTGGGCGGTCGGCACCGACCCCGCCGTCCACGCCGCGAAAATCAACGAGCTGTTCGAGAGTGGCGCCACGATCGTCAACATCCACTCGGGGCAACCGGAACAACGGAAGGTGGTCGAGTTCTTCGGCGAAAAAGTGC